>DASVNH010000115.1:0-13531 GCA_036383955.1 Planctomycetota bacterium
CCACGAACCTCATCCGCTCGTCCATCAGGCAACTCTCTTTCCACGGCATAGAGGCCTTCCTCCTCCATGCCATCTTGGAGAAAAGTGTCACCCATGTGTCCGGAATGATCTGTTACCTATGTCTCGGGAAGGACAACCCGCCGAGGAAACAACGCTCCGGCGGTGCATGGGCGACGTCGGCCCCAACTTCTGGGGCGAGGCCGATGGGATCAGGGAAGAGAGCCACCTCCAGCCAGACCAGGCGGTGAAAGCATCTCTAGCGTTCTTCCACGATCCTCATCGCCAGGAACAGGTCGGCTCCGGTCTGATCGGAAAGCCGGATCAACGTCCGCGGCGTTTTCACGTCCATCGAGAACCGGCCGGACTTCCAACTCTTGACGCTGTTGTCGATCTCGATCGTCACGGCGCCGTCCAGCGTCCACTCGACGGTCTTTCCGTAAACGTAGACTCCGCCCGGCTTCCCGGTCTGGACGGTCGGAAACACCGTGCTCCTCTCGAGGCCGAGATCGGACCACTCGGTCCAGCCGGCGCTCTCAATGGCCGGGAAGCGCTGTTCCGCGGCGGCGGCGCGGATCCATTCCTCGATGCACGCCGGAGCGTCGGCGGGCCGATCCTTCCTCGCGAAGAAGAACCTGACCTGAACCCGGGGACGGCCGGCGGCGTGGATGTCCTTGAGAATCCGGAATGCGCGAGAGCGGACCTCGACGTCGACCGCGGATTCCGAGAGCTTGCGGATCGGCTCGAGGGTGACGCGGCCCAACGCGACCAAGTCGTGGGTCGCCTTCTCGCGGACCTCCTGGGAATCGTCCGCCAGCTCTTTCGAGAGCTGCCGGATGCGGTCCTGATCGAGGAGAAAGGTGGCGATCGGTTGCCGGCTGCCCGCCATCCGCACCTTCAGTTCGCGCAGCAACGTCTTGCCACGATAGAGGGAGACGGTCCAGTCGGCGCCGGAGAGGGGTTGCCGGTCTTCATTCATTAACGGTTCGAGCCGCCGGAGGACGGGGGGATCGGTGATCTCCACCCGGTCGCCCGAGGCGGTGCGGACCAGGACGGCGCGGTCGGCGCTCTGGAGGACCAGGCACGATAGACTGATGGCCAAGACGAGGCTCATGGACGTTCTCCTCTTGAATCTTCCGGTTTGACGCGGAGGAGAGAGGCGAGGTTCCGAATTCCCGCGGGGCTGGAAGAGCCCTTCGCTGAGAGGCCCCCATCCCCGAAAAGCCCTATTATCCCGCCAGCCAGCCAGGCGAAGCCAAGCGCTTACTTGAATTGAATCTCCGTCTTCGGCAGCAGCGCTTTGATTTTCGCCTGCGCCTCGGCCGTGAAAGGATCCTTCACGGGGACGAGGCGCATCGACTTGAGGAAGGCGAAGTCCTTGAGCAGGGGAACGCGCTCGTCCGGGAACGGGGCTTTGAGCTCGAGATGCTCCAGCTGAGCGAGGCCCGCGACGGCCGTCAGGTCGGCATCGCTGAACTTCGCGGCGTTGGTCAGCGTCAGGCGCTTCAGCGTCGGGATGCCTTTGATCAGCGCGACGCATTCCGGCGTTTCAAAGCCTTCGCCGAGCTGCAGATATTCGAGCGGGAGCTTCAGGATGCCGGCCAGCGCTTGAGGCGTGGCTTTGGACGCGCCGAGCTCGAGGCCTTTGAGCTTCGTGAGCTTCGCGAGGTGCGGCGCGCCCGCGTCGGTGAATTTGGCGTGGGCGAGGCTGAGATTTTCAAGATTCGGCAGGTGCTCGCAGAGCTGCTTCAACCCCTCGTCGTTGATGCTGCTGCCGCGATGGCTGACGCGGGTGAGTTTCGTGAAGCCGTCGAATTTCGCGTAGGCGTTTCCGGTGATGGCGGTGCCGACGAAGGAGAATCTCTCGAGATTCTTGAGGCCCGCGAGCCGCTCCATGCCCGCGTCGGTCAGCTTGCCGTTGTTCGTGAAGCGCAGGGTCTTCAGGTTCGTCAGCCCGGCGATGTGGGGCATCCAGTCGTCGTTGAATTTCGTGGAGATGATGTTCAGCGATTCGAGCGTCGTGACGTGGCCGAGGTGCTCGAAGAACGCCGCGTCATACGGGTCTTCCGTCCGGTGATCGTGCGGCCCCGCCCCCGGAACGGCGAGATCGACGAGTTTCAAGCTCAGGCCGTCGGCGGTCTTTTCGACCGTTCCTTTCGCCCCCGTGACGATCCGGGCGACGGCTTCGACGTGGGGATCCTGAGCGAGGGCCAGGACGAGGAGGGCTAGAGCGTTCATCATTCGCGTCCGCTGAATTCCTCTTCTCTCGGCAAGGCATCCACTTTCCACCTCGCGGGGAAGAAGCGGACGACGCGCTTGGGGCGATAGCCTTCGAGCATCATGCCGCACTTCACCTTGATTTGCACGCCGCCGCTGCCGGGTTCGAGGGGCACCGTCCCGATGTGGAGGATGTTGCCGCCTTTCCGGTCGTTGAGCGGATCGTAGGTCATGAGGCTTTCCCGGGCCACGGCGATGCCGCCTTTGGGGGCTTTCGGGTCGTCTTCCGGGAAGGAGAACGGCCAGCCCTGCGGCTCTTCGTTGATGCCCTTGAGCTCGTCGAACAGTTTGGGATCGACTCCCCCAAAGAACGTGATGGTGACGATCTGCTTCTTGTCGTCCACGGCGGTGACCCAGCCGGGCAGCCCGCGCTCGCGGATGTGATTGCGATGGCGTTCGAGCTGATTCGCGGTCACCCGGGCACGGGCGGGCTCGTCGATCCACACGTCGGTGACGCGGCCGGGGCCGAAGAGCGTGGCCCAGGTGAGATTGAACAGCACGGTCTGCCCCGGCCGCAGGGCTTGGAGATCCGCGAAGCCGTTGCCCATCATCACGCGCGTGCTGCTGAGGAGGTCGAAGAGCTTCGCCGGCCCGGCCGGCTTGCCGTCGACGTGCGGCGTGGCGCTGAGCTTCTTCGTTTCGAGATTCACGGCGTCGATCATCCACAGCCGCTTCTGGCGCGCGTCGAACGAATAGTCGTCCTCGATCCGGATGCAGCGGCGGAAGTCCCACTCCGGCGTCTTGCGGCTATGCGCCGTCTCGAGCTGAGGGCTCTTCTCGTCGGGAGGAGCGAGATAGAACGCGCCGTGCAGGTGCGTGCCGAGCGGGATGTCCTGCAGCGCGGCGGGGGCGCCCAGATAGTAAATGGAGCCGTACGGCAGCATCGTCGCCGGGAGCGGCAGATCCCAGAGGCCGCGATCCTGGCTGTCGTTGCGGTCGACGCGGATCTGGAAGCGGCGTTCCAGGTGATCCACGGCGATGAGCTCCCCCGAGACGGCATGAGCCGAGCCTTCCGGCGGGAACTGGCCGTCGACCAGCTGGAACCAGTCCGGTTTGTCCGACGGCTTCCTGTCCTTGGGGTTCCTGGGTTTCTCAGGCCCTTTCACCGGGCCGTCGGCGTCGGTGCGAAACGCGGGCTTTTCCTGGGCCTGGAGAAGGAGGCCGCAGACGATGAGGGTCTTCACGCGACGATCTCCGAGATCGGCCTCAGGCTGTCCTGGAACTTGTCCACTTTCACGTCGGCGCGCTGCACCATCGTGAGCAGCAGGTTGCTGAGGCGGGCGTCGGGGTCGACGGGCCGGGAACAGATCTTGTAGTGCTCGGTGGCGTTGGAGACGTCGTACTTGCCGATCTTGGGCAGATTGTAATCCACGTGCGTGCCGTGCTTGTACCCCAGCGCCTTCCCGCCGGCCAGGATCGTGGGCAGGTTGGCGTTGCCGTGACTGTGGCCGTACGCCATCCCGCTGCCCCAGAGGACCTGCGTCGTGTCGAGCAGCGTCGCGTCTTCCTCTTTGTGCTCCTTGAGCTGATCGAGGAAGTAGCTGAGCTGCTCGATCAGGAAGGTATCGGTCTGCGTAAGGCGGCGGAGCTGCTCCGGGTCGCCGTTGTGATGCGAGAGGCCGTGGCGCGCCTGCAGAATGCCGATGTCGGGAATGCCGCTGGCGTTGCCTTCCCCGCCGATGCCGCAGGTGATCACGCGGGTGCTGTCCGTGCGCAGCGCCATGACCATGAGATCGTAGAAGAGGCGGTAGTACGCGCCGGCCTCGGCCATGCTGAGCTTTCGCTGCAGGCGCGCGGCGTCCGCGGCCGGCACGACGGGCTTCGGCACGTTCAGCCATTCGTCGGCGCGACGGGTGCGCTCCTCGACCTGGCGCACGGCCGTCAGGTATTCGTCGAGCTTGCTTCGATCCTCGCTCCCGAGCTTGTTCTTCACGCGCTTCGCGTCGTCGGCCACCAGGTCGAGAATGCTTCCGCGCCGGCTCAGGCGCCGGCGGAGGGTCTCCTTGCCGTCCTTCTCGACGCCGAAGAGCATGTTGAAGATCTGCTGGGTGCTTCGCTCCGCCGGAATCTGGATGCCGTCCTTGGACCACGCCAGCGACGGGCCTTCGACGACCATCTCGAGAGAGGGAAAGCGCGTCGCCGCGCCGATCGTTTCCGCGATGACCTGATCCGCGGAAACGGTGTTGCGGAAGGCCCCGCCGTCGCCGGGCACGTTCGCCCCCGTGAGCCAGACCTTCTCGCAGTTGTGGTGCTTGCCGAGCGCCAGGGGATGATGCAGCCCGCTGATGGGCGTGATGTCGGCGCGATGCCTCTCCAGCGCCAGGAGCGGCTTCGTGAGCTGGTAGTCCGCGCCGGCTTTCTCGATCTGCCAGGTCAGCGTGTTCACCCCGTTCGGGATGTACAGGAACACGCTGCGCTTCGGCTTCGACGTCCCTGGACTCCCGGCCATGGCGTCCAGCGCCGGCAGCGCGATGGAGGCGCCGAGACCGCGGAGCATTTGGCGGCGGCTGATCCGCCAGAGGTCGCGATTGATGTTGCTCATTCTGCTCAACGCCTTTGAAACAGGTCGGAACACACGAACGCTTCGACGACGTCCTTCAGGCGATAGTCCTTCGACTTGGCCGCGGCGGCGATGGCTTTCAGATCCTCACGGTCCCCGAAGGAGGTCGCGCGGCGAAGGCCGTACGTCGCCAGCTTCTCGACGAAGGTGAGCGTGAAGGCGTCGAGATCGCCGAGCAGCAGCTTCTTGAACTCGTCCGCGTTCTGATAGCCGCGGCCGTCCGGGAGCGTGCCGGAAGCGTCGATGGCCGGATTCGCGCCCTGGCCGTCGGCCGCTTCCTCGGCGCGCCAGCGGCCGATGGCGTCGAAGTTTTCGAACGCGAGCCCGAGCGGATCGATCCTCGCGTGGCAGGCGGCGCAGCTGGGATTCTTGATGTGGGCTTCGAGCTTCATGCGCAACGTCGCCTTTTGCGCGTCGATCCCGGTCGTCGGGAGCGGGTCGACATTCGGGGGCGGAGGAGGGGGCGTTCGGCCGAAGATTACCTCGCTGACCCAGACGCCGCGATGCACCGGGCGATGCCTCACGCCGTCGGACGTCAGCGACAGAATGGAGGCCTGCGTCAGCAGCCCTCCGCGATGGCTCCCCGCGGGCAACGACACCCGCTGAAACTCATCGCCCGCGAACTTCAGGTCCGATAGCCCGTAGAACCGCGCGAGCAGCGGATTCATCACGCTCCAGTCCGAGGCCAGGAACTCGCGCAGGGTCAGGCCGCCGTTCAGCACCTCGCGGAAGAACAGTCTCGTCTCCGCGATCATGGAGCTCTCGAGCGCCTTGTCGTAGCCGGGATACAGCTTCTTGTCCGGCTGGAACATGCCGACTTTGCGCAACCGCAGCCATTGCGTGGCGAACGAATCCGCGAAGCGCGACGAGCGCGCGTCGGCCAGCAGCCGCGCCACCTGCTTCGCCAGCTCCGCCTTGTCGCGCAGCTTCCCCCGCTCGGCGAGCGCGACCAGTTCCGCGTCGGGCATGGTGTCCCACAGGAAATAGGACAGCCGCGACGCGATCTCCCGGTCGTTGAGGGCGGCGCGATTCGCGTCTTCGTCGCCCTCGGCGATGAAGACAAAACTCTTCGAGCAGAGAATCGCCAGCATCCCCGTCTTCACGGCGTCGCGAAACTTCTCCTTCGCCGCGAGCTCCTTCCGGACGATGCCGACGAAGCCGTCCACCTCTTCGGCGCTGACCGGCCGCCGAAACGCCCGCCGCGCCAAGGTCGCGAGGCAGTCCCGCGCCTGCTCCAGGTTGCCGTCCTCGCGCGGCATGTAGTCGTCGCGCAGCTTCTTTTCCTCGTCGGTCACGAGGGGGCCCCGCCACGCGATCGAATCCAGAATCAGGAAGGGGTACCGCGGCTGGCCCTCTTCGTCCGTCAGTTTCATCTGCCACGGCAGGCGGCCCATCTTCGTGCTGATGAAGGGAACGTTGCCGTGCCGGTTGGAGGGCGGCGTATTCGACGGCCCCGGCACGTCGTTATAGACTTCGATCGTCGGGCGTCCCTTCGGCAGGTGCGCGTGGAACGTCACGGTGATCGGCCGCTCCTCCGGAGCCTCGATGTCCCGCTCGAACAGGACGCGGTCGAGCTTGGCCTCGTAGACTTTCAGGCGGGGCGCGCGGCCGTTCTCCGGCTTCAAGCCGCTGAGCGTGTAGCTGATCTCGTAGATGCCCGCCTCCGGCAGCGGATCCCTCAGCGTGGAATTGCGGAACATGTCTCCCGGCCACATCTCGAAGCGGGCTTTATCGAGGAGTCCCAGCTCCCGCAGCCGCTCGCGATGCCGCTCGCCGATCTGATCCTCCCCGACCGCGCGCTTCGACCCCCCGAAGGGCGGGACGGGTTTCGCGTTCTTCGCGGGGGGGTCGGGATAGGCCTCGTTCAAGATGACTTCCGCCGCGGCGATGTACCGGTCGATGTTCGTCGGCGACAACGTCAGGACCGAACCCAGCCGCTCAAACCCATGCCATTCGGGATCGTCCAGCAGCGCGCCGGGGTCCTTGGCGTCATAGTGGACGCCGATCAAATCGCGGACCGTGTTGACGTACTCGTCGCGCGTCAGCCGGTTGTAGGTCACGCGCCCGCGCGCCGCCATGCGGGCCGCTTCGCCCTCCTTCATCTTCGCCGCGATCCACGCCACCACGCCGGCGCTTTCGTCCGCGCTCGGCCGCGTCGGCGCCTTCTTCGGGGGCATCTCGCCCGAGTTGATGCGCTCCATGATCTCCAGCCACTGCGGCGTGTTTTCCACCCCGACCAGAGGCGAGAGCGTATCGATCCGGAAGTCGGCCTTCGGCGCGTCCGCGCCGTGGCACTTCATGCAATGCGCGTCGAAGTAGGCTTTGACCTTGGGGTCCTGAGCGGCGGCGAAAGACAGTTGAGGAGCAAGCAGCAACGAAAGCAGGGGGAGCCACGCCTGGCGAAGCGGAGCCTCGCGGGTTGAGATGTCCTTCATGGGTCGCAGTTCGTCCGTTTTGAACCCGAGCGGCGCCGCCGCGCTTGCGCAATTCCGCGCCTGGCTCTTGATCACGGTTGGCGCGTTTTAAGTTACACCCTTTATTAATACACGTTCCAGCGGCGGTCGTTCCATGAGCGCTCCGGGTTGCTAAGGCCGTGCCCCGCCCTTCCCCCGCGCGGGTCGCGGTATACTGCGATCGATGGGCCTGCCCCTGAGCCCGGAGACGCGGCGGCGGCTCGACGTCCTTTTCCCCGGACGCGACCGCGACGAGGCCGCGCGCCTGCTGGAAGAGGAGTGCGGGAACAACCTCCCCTCCTGCGGCCGCTCGACCTCCGTCTCGATGGAGCGCCTCCGCTTCGCGGCCCTCAAGCGGAGCCGCGGCCATCTCGGGAAGCTGAAGGACGCCATCCAGCTCGCGAAGATCGACTGGCGCGACCTCCTCATGGCGGCGGGCTTCGGCGAGGACGTCGACGCCCACCGGACCTGGGAACCGCTATAATCCGGGGATGATTCTCACGCTCGCGCTCCTCCTCGCCCAGGACGTCGCCCCCAAGGCCGCCCGCTCGGTCCACCTCTGGTGGAGCGCCGGCGACGGGACCGAGTTCCACAACGCGCTCACGGTCGAGGAATCGACCCCCGGCAGCTACTTCATGGCCTGCGGCTGGAACACCGGCTACTTCGGCATGCAGGAGCTCGCCAAGGGCGACAAGATCGTCCTCTTCTCCGTCTGGGATCCGACGAAGGGCGACGACCCCAAGCTCGTCCCCGCCGACCGCCGCGTCGAGGTCCTCCATCAGGACGCCGCCGCGAAGATCGGGCGCTTCGGCGGCGAAGGCACCGGCGCCCAGTGCAAGTACCCCTACCCCTGGAAGATCGGCGAGACCTGCCGCTTCCTCGTGCGGGCGACCGTCGACGGCGACAAGACCGCCTACAGCGGCTGGTTCTACCGGAACGACACGAAAGCCTGGGTCCACCTGGCCACGTTCAAGGCCCTCACGAAGGGCTCGCCACTCAAGGGCTACTACTCGTTCGTCGAGGACTTCCGGCGCGACGGCAAGAGCGTCGGCGAGCGGCGCCTCGCCCGCTTCTCCGACGGCTGGGTGAAGGCGGCGGAGTGGACCTACCTCGGCAAGGCGCGCTTCACGGCCGACGCCACGAAGCTCGACACCATCGACGCGGGGGCCGTCGAAAACGGCTTCCGGCTGGGCACCGGCGGCGACCTCAAGCCGTCCACGCCGTTGAACGGATCGATCACGCTGCCCGGGACGTCGAAACAACCCCCCGGCGACCTTCCCTAGTGGTTCGGCTAACGTGATTCCCTGGGTTGCCCGCCTCCGCGGTCACCCAGGGAATCTTAAGTTGACTCACCCCTAGGGCCGCGGGCGCGCGACGATCGTGTTGCCGGTGGGCGCGACGTCGTCCGCGGGACGCAGCGTGAGCACCTCGCGCGAAGGCACGTTCGACGCCCGGCCGCGCTTGATGATCCAGCGGTCGCCGGCCGGCCCCTTGACCACGCGGCCGTCGGGGAGGACGTCGCCCAGGTCGAACACGTAGCGGGCAATCGAGAGCAGGAAGGGCTCGACGTTCCGCGGGTTCTCGAGCCGGATCAGGATCTCGAGGTCGGGCAGCCCGAGCGCGTGGAAGCCCACGGTGTCCATGACCATGCGGGCCGACGTCCCCGCGGGCGGCGGCGTGAGGCGGATGTTCAGGGCCCCGGCGAGCGGATCGCGCTTCTCGCCCGGCTTGGCGGCGCGGGTCATCTGCAGCGGGTTGACGAACTTCCCCGCGGGGGTCCAGCGGATGGCGAGCGGGGTGGCGCAGGCGGCGATGGCGCCGACGACGTCCTGGAAGATCCGCAGGCGGTTCTTGTAGGACAGCCCGGAGGCGCGCAGGTCGGAGACGACGAGGCGGGCCTCGTGCGAGTTCACGGCGTTGCCGGCGCCGCTCCAGTCGCGGGTCATCGCGAGGACGCGCTTGACCTCGTCGGGGGGCAGCGGGCCGTCGCCGCGCTCGATGAAGACGCCGACGGGCTGGCCGCCTTCGCGCGAGGGGTCGGCGAGATCGGTGAACGTGAAGAGGAAGGCGCCCGGCACCGTGCCGGCCTCCGCCTCGACGGTCCCGACGCGCTCCCGCAGGGCGTCGAGGAGCTCGTTGGCGGTGATGAGCGGAGTCTCGCCGTAGAGGATGTCGGCCGTGTAGGTCTCGACCGGCGCGTTGCTCTCACCCATGCTGTCCAAAGAGCGTAGCGCGAAGAAAGCCGACACGCAACGAAGTGTTAACGTCCGAATCAGATTGGAACGTTAACAGTTCAGAAGAGCTCGGCGACGGGCGTGCCTCCGTCGGCGAGGCGGAGGGGGCGGCCGTTGGCCGAGACCTCCTTCGCCGGGTCCACGCCGAAGGTCCGGTAGACCGTGGCGAAGAAGTCGGGCACGGTCACGGGCCGGGCCGTCACTTCGCGGCCGTCCGTCTCGCCGATCAGGCGCCCGCCGGCGACGCCGCCGCCCGCGACGGCCGCCGACCAGCAGCGGGTCCAGTGGTCCCGCCCGTTCGCGCGGTTCAGGTCGGGCGTGCGGCCGAACTCGCCCATGCAGATCACCAGCGTCTCGTCGAGCAGCTTGCGCTCCGCAAGGTCCGCGAGGAGGGCGGAGAACCCGACGTCCAGGGTCTCCCCCAGCCGCCGGTGGGTCGCCTCGTTGTCCGCGTGCGAGTCCCACTCGCCGAGCGACACCTCCACGAAGCGCGTGCCCGCTTCGACCAGGCGCCGCGCGAGCCGGCAGGCCGTGCCGAAGGGCGACGTCCCGTAGCGCCCCGGCTCCTCCTTCGAAAGGTCGAAGGCCTTGATCTTCTCGGAGGTGAGGACTTTGTACGCGCGCTCGTAGGCGCGACGGCGGTCGTCGACGGCCCGCGCTTCATGCTCGCCGGAGAAGCGGCGGTCGAGGGCGGAGAGCATCTTCCAGCGCTTGTCGAGGCGGTCGCGGGAGACGGAGGGCTTGACGTCCTCCGCCGGGGCGTCGAGGCGGTCGAAGACGACGGGGCCCTTCTCGCCCGGCAGGAAGCCGGCGCCGCACTGGGGGTCGATGCCGACGACGACGCAGCCGGGGAGGTCGCTCCGCTCGCCGAGCTCGTTGACGATGACGGCGCCCGCGTGCGGATGCTCGAGGTCGGCGGCCTTGCGATAGCCGGTATGGAGCAGGTAGGTGGCGGTGGCGTGATTGGGATCCTTGGAGTGGAGCGTGCGGACGAGGGAGACGCGCTTCATCTCCTTCGCGAGGCGCGGGTAGCACTCGGCGATCCGGATCCCGCGCGCGGCGGTGTCGATGGCCTTGATCGGGCCCATCCCGTCCTTGGGGTCGAAGGTCTCGAGATGGCTGGGGCCGCCCTGGAGCCAGAGCAGGATACAGGCCTTGGCCTTGGCGGCGACGGTCTGCTGGGCCGCCCAGAGCGGGGCCGAGAAGAGCCCGCCTAGGGTGAGCTGGACGAAGCTCCGGCGTGCGAGGCCTTGGGCATTAGGCAATGGGCAATCGCAGCCTTCAGACTCCCAATGCCTAATGCCCATTGCCTATTGCCTCGTCAGGACACGAACACGAATTCGGCACTGTTCACCAAAGCCCAAAAGACGTCCTCGTAGCCGGCGTCGGTCGCCGGCGTGAATAGATCCCGCTCGTCCGCGGAGGGAAGCCGGCCGATGACGGTGAGGAAGAGCTCGTCGAGGCGGTCGGCGGCGCGGACCTTCTTCTGGAGGACCTTGCGCAGGGTCCCCCACCCCGTCGAGTAGTAGTGCGCCACCTTCTGGTTGTTCATGAGCTTGAGCGAGAGGCGCACCGTGCCGGCGGCCCGGGCGTCCTCGGGGTTCTGCCCGCGCGGAAGCAGCATGTCGCGCGCCCACTTGTGGAAGAAGAGGCGCAGGACCTCCTCTTCCTTGAAGGCGTCGAGCACCTTGTCGCTCTTCATCGCCTTCTCGTGCATGAGCCGGTGCGCCTCGCCGAGGTCGAAGATGCCGGCGAAGGCGTTCATGAACTGCACCGTGTTCATGAGCTTGAGCGGGCCGTCCTTGGCGCGGTACTCCGGGCGCGCGGCGATCGCCTTGAGCATCGCCCGCGGCGTCTCCTCCCGCTCGAGCTCGGGCGGATGGCCCGGCTTGCCCATGAGCAGCTTCCAGTAGCGCTCCGCGATCGCGGGGCGGGCGTCGACGGCCCCCGCCAGGAACGCGAGCGCCGTCTCCCCTTCCCCCGGCGAGCGGCCGTCGAGCGTCCGCGGCGGCACGCGCAGCTCGCCCAGGTGGTCGCGGATCCCCCCGCGGCCTTCGCCGAAGAAGGACGTCCAGCCCCAGAACTGCTCCTGCGACAGCTTCTCGCTCGGGTGCTCGTGGCACTGGGCGCAGCGGATGTCGCGCCCCAGGAAAAGCCGGGCGCTGAGGGTCGCCAGCTTGACGGGCGGCTCCTGGCCGTCGAGATGCTTCTTCGCGAAGTTCGCGGCCGCGCCTTCGCGCGCCAGCAGGGCCTGGACGGTGCCGGCGATCGGGCGGTCGAAGCCCTCGCGCAGCCAGGCGTGGAGCTCGCCGGCCTTGAAGCGGTAGAAGTCACGGTTCTCGAAGTCCCAGTCGAGCAGCCACTGCATCCAGAGGTCGGCGTGGTAGCGGGAGGCGTCGGGCGAGGCGAGGAGCTCGTCGATCTTCCTGGCGCGGTCCTTCGACTTCCCGAACGCGCGCAGCTCGTCCGGCGTGGGCAGGCGGCCCGCGAGGTCGAGGGTGACGCGGCGGGAAAACGAAAAATCGTCGGCCTCGACGGCCTGAAGCGCCAGAACGAGGGTGACGAGGCTCGCTCCCATATCTATAGTTACGGACGTGGGATTCGGTCATATCTACGTCAAGGCGGACGCGGAAAAAGTCGCGGAGGCCGTCGAGGCGCACCTCGCCGCGAAAGGCTTCCGGAGGACGTCGATGTCCCCCGAGCGGCACCCGTCGCGGATGAAGGAGATCCACGAGGGGCAGCTGCGGCTGTTCTGGATGTCGCCGCGCCTGGCGGGCTGGACGGGGCTGTTCGAGTTCCGGTACTACTCCAACGAGGTGCGGGCGCGCTGGGGCTACACGGACGAGGGGCTGGCGCTGGCGCTGTCGGCGCTGGGGGAGACGTGGCGGCTGGAGGTGCTGGACGGGTCGCGCTTCTGGCTCTACGCGAAGTACGCGGGCGGGTCCGAAGTGGAGGGCAAGGCGTACCAGGACCAGTACGGCGAGCGCTCGCCGGACCGGACGCATCCGCGTTACGCGCTGAACGACATCATCGAGCGCGAGGGCTTCCCGCACGTCGGGCTGGGCTACGAGCACATCCCGGGGCCGGACGTGGCGCCGATCGAGAACGTGCCGATGGACGGCACGGGGATCGAAGGGCTGGAGAAGTTCCGGCACTTCGCGTTCGAGCCGACGCCCGGCGCCCCGAAGCCGGAGCCCGAAGCGGACCACGACCATCCGTAAGCTCCGACGCGATTCATACCGCCCGGTAGCTTCAGACTCCCCCGCCGTAGGATTTTCGACCTCCGAAGTAGCGAAATAGCTGGGGCCCGGCGCTGGCACGCCTCTTGCTTGAAAAGGCGTTCGCGGACGTTCCGCTCCGGCGGTTTTCCTTTAGTTGGCCAAAAGCCGTGGCTATGATGTCCGCTCGTTTGGGGTTTTGCGGGTATTTCAGGGAGAGGAAATCATGAGCAGGAACGCGCGTCAGGAGGCGGTCGCGAAGATCGCCGCCACGCAGCCGTTGAAGTCGGCGGTGGACTACACGAAGACGACGGCGGCCGAGATGTACGGCTCGAACGTCTTCAGCTTGTCGGTGGCGAAGAAGCTGCTGTCGAAGGACGCCTACGCGTCGCTTCTGAAGGCCACGGATAAGGGCGAAAAGATCGACGCCGCCTACGCGAACGAGATCGCGGCGGCGATGAAGGAATGGGCGGTCGCGCGGGGCGCGTCGCACTACTGCCACTGGTTCATGCCGATGACCGGCAGCTCGGCCGAGAAGCACGACTCCTTCGTGAACTACACGGCCGACGGCCGCGCGATCAACGAGTTCCCCGGCAAGCTGCTGATCCAGGGCGAGCCCGACGCCTCGAGCTTCCCGTCGGGCGGTCTCCGCGCCACCTTCGAGGCCCGCGGCTACACGGCGTGGGACGCCACCAGTCCGGCATTCCTCATGCGGGGCGAGAACAACGTCACGCTCTGCATCCCCACCGCGTTCGTGTCGTGGACCGGCGAGGCGCTCGACACCAAGATCCC
>DASVNH010000116.1:0-75302 GCA_036383955.1 Planctomycetota bacterium
GGTGGGGCGGACCGACGCCCTGGGCATGGAGCCGGCGGAACGGCCGGTCTCGGTGCAGGATCTCTTCGCGACGATCTACGGGCGCCTCGGCATCGACGCCCAGAAGAAATTCATGACGCCCGGCGGGCGGCCGATCCGCGCGCTCGAAGGCGGAGAACCGGTGAAGGAGCTTCTCGCATGATCACGCTCGCGATGGCGCTCTGCCTGCAGGCGGAGACGGTGACGCTGAAGTACGGGACGTCGGCGCTCCCCAAGGACAAGGTCTACGCCGAGACGCGGATGGGCATCAAGATCGAGGGCGCGGACGCGCTGGCGAACTTCGTGCGCTCGATGCATCCGCTGCTCTCGCTGGAGAAGCTGGTGCTGCGGGCCGAGGGCACGCACGCGAGCCCCGGCGCGAAGAAGCACCGCTTCGAGTACGACGAGGCGCGGATCGAGGCGCGCTACGACGACGAGGACCTGGAGCTCGACTTCCAGCGCGGCCTCCCGCCCGAGGGCCTGGAAAAGGACAAGGCGAAGCAGATGATGTGGTACCTGGCGGCGGCCGGCCGCTCCTTCAGCCTCTCCGAGAAGGGCGAGTACCGCGGCGACGACCCCAACCAGGACCAGACCGGCGAGGCGATGGACCTGATCTCGCTCGCGGCGATCCGGCTGCCCGACGGCCCGGTGAAGGCGGGCGACGCCTGGGAGAAGTCCTGGAAGGGCGAGCGGACGAAGAAGGGCGAGAACAAGTACTTCAACTTCACCCAGAAGTCGAAAGTGGAGAAGATCGAGGCGAAGGACGGCAAGACCCTCGTCACGATCTCGGCCGAGCTGACCGGCAAGGGCGAGGGCCCGAAGAACCCGGCGGCCGAGGAGGAGCGCGCGACGGCCGAGGGGAAGTCGACCCTCGTGCTCGAGGCCGAGACCGGCCGGATCGTCTCCTCGGAAGGGTCCGGCAAGGTCGTGATGTACTTCCGCAACGCCGGCGACGGCGGCCAGAAGCAGGAGCTGACCCTGACCTTCAGCTGCGGCGGAAAACTGACGCCCAGGTAGCGGGTACCGGGAGGATCCCCCCATCCCCCGCTAGGGCTCCTTGAGGAGAGAGCGGACCCGCGGGCGCGGCGTGCTCTCGTTCCTCGGCTCGGGATCCGGCGGCTTGTCGCGGCGGCGGGATTTGTCGTTGCTGGCCTGGATCTCAACCTGGACATCCTGATCCTCGTCGTCGGACATGGCCGCGTCGAACACCAGCCACGGAATGTAGATCACGCCCACGACGGTGTAGAGAATCGTCTTGCCCGTGACGGCGGCCAGATCCTCCGCGGCCCCGGAAGCGCGCGCGCGCCAGGCGTGGAACGTCGCGGTCGTCCGACGTCCTTCCTTCACCCGGACGTCGAAGCTGAAGGGCCGGATCTTACTCCCCGCGAAACGGACGTCGTAGACGCCGGGCCGCAGGTCCTCGAAGGCCCACGGACCGCCGCCGCTGGCCACGTGGGCGACCAGCGAGCCGTCCGGCGCCGTCAGCAGGATCGTGTAGCCGCGCGCCTGGTCATCCGACCCTTTCCGCGGCACCCGTATCTGAATCTCGCCCTTGGACAGATCGGCGCCGGGATCGACCGGCCCTTCGCTCAGCGCGAGCGAAGAGCAGCCCGCCGCGCTGAAGGCGATGGCCAGCGCCAGTCCGGTCTTCAAAAGCGGTACTCCCATCCGATCTCGAACGAGAACTCCCCCCAGACTTCGGGGTCCACGGCGCTCGAGGCCCCCGCGCCCCGCTCCGGCCCGCCGATCCAGCGGTAAGCCGGACCGAAGCCGAAATGAAAGGTGCGGCTCACCACGCCGAAGCTCATCGCGACCTCGCCGGCCCCCTGGACCCCGCCTTCGAAGATCTCCACGCCCTTCGTCGTGACGCCTCCGACGCGGAACACGCCTTCCACCTCTTCATACAGAGCCGCGCCGCCGCCGAAGCGGAGGTCGAGGAAGATCGAGTGCCCCCGGCGCTCGGACTCGTCGAAGAGGAAGCGGACGCGCGCGCCGGCCATCGCCAGGAGGCGATCCAGCGGTTCGGCGCTCACCCGGTCGCCCAGGTCGTCTTCATATCCGCCTCCGCCGAAGCGGTCGAAGCCGAGCGAACCCCAAAGACCCAGGCTGGACGCCGCCGGATCCAGCATCCAGGAGACCTGAAGAGACGCGCCGTAGCCGGTGCGGAAGAAGTCGGAGTACTCCAGGCCGTCGCCGGCGCCGCCGTTCGGGTCGCTCACCCGTCCACGCAGCGATGTCTCCCAGGCCGGATCCTGGAGGAGGAGGGACGCCAGGAGAAAAGCCAACCGGGAAGTCTACCCTGCCCAGGAGGCGCGGGGAGCCTCTACTTGGCGAGGAACTTCACGAACTCGCGCGAGCGCGGCGTGATCACGGCCAGGCCGCAGGCGCCGCAGGCCTGCCCGTACCGGCACGCCGGATCCTCGCCGCACTTCCGGGCGGCGCCGGGCTCGAGGCTCGCGCCGTAAGGGAGCGGCGGCGGCGTTCCCTTCCCCAGCGCCACGATCTTCTCCTCGAGATCCTGATCCTCGCGGGACTCCAGGACCAGGCGGGACAGCTCGTTCGTCCCGGCCCGCGCCTTCAGGCGGGACAGCTTCGGGCCGTCGAGCAGCTCCCCGGCCAGCTCCGTCAGGTCGCTTTCTTCGTCGAGCCGCCGGCCGTCGAGCACCGTCCCGTCCGCGTCGATGAGCAGCAGATCCTCTCCGTCCCGCGCGCCCGAGAGCAGCGACCGGACCCCCGGGTCCTCCAGGCAGAGGATCACCGCCTGATGCGCGACTTCGAGGCCGTCGACATCCTCCCTCTCGAGGATCCAGGCCAGGGCGTGGCCGATCCGGCAGCGGCCCTTCGGATCCCGGGGAAGCCGAAGCACCAGGCCGGGCTTGCCCTCGCGGCGCATCTTGATCAGGGCCTCGCCGAACCACGACGGCGCGCGCGAGCAGCCGAGTCCGGGCAGGAACGGCAGCGCGGCGGCCGCGCGAAGGACGTCGCGTCGGTTCATGCCTGTTCGACGTCCCGGACGGAGCGCCGTAAAAGCGTAACGGGCGGGGGCGTGGGACGTCGGATCGATATGGTGGAAAGCGGATATGTCGCGGGATGGGGGACGCTGTCCCTGATCAACGCGGGGCTCGCCCAGGGCAAGGGGCGGAGCGGGTTGCTGTGGTTCCTGCTCTCGCTGCTGCTGGGCCCGATCGCGACGCTGCTGATCGTCGTGCTGCCGGCCGAGCGGCGGCTGTAATCGAAGTGTTAACGTTCTAGTCAGACTGGAACGTTAACACTTCGCGTTAGAATGCCCGGCATGACTGAACCCGCCTGCCCCCAGAAATCCCCGTACGTGCAGATGGACGTGAAAGCCGGCGACTACTTTTGGTGCGCCTGCGGCTTCTCGAAGAGCCAGCCGTTCTGCGACGGCGCGCACAAGACGTCCGGCACCGGCAAGGAGCCGATCAAGGTGACGATCCCGGCCGACGGGAAGGTCGCCTGGTGCGGCTGCAAGCGCTCCGGCAACGGCGCGCGCTGCGACGGCACCCACAAGCGGCTGCCCTAACGAAGGAACCAGGTACCGGGTACCTGATCCCTAGACGACGACGGCGTAGACGACCTTCAGGTAGCGGCCCTCGGGGAAGAGCGTGCTGACCGGATGGTCGGGGCCGGCCCCGGCGATCTTGAAGATGCGCAGCTCGCGGTCGGACGTCGCGGACGCCACGATGTCGAGGAACTCGGGCTCGCTCACCAGGCCCGAGCAGGAGTTCGTCACGAAGATCCCGCCCGGCTTCACCCGCTGGACGGCCAGGCGGTTCATGTCGTAGTACGCCCGCTTCCCCGTCGGAATCTCGTCGCGGTCCCGCACCAGCTTGGGCGGATCGAGGATCACGACGTCGAACTGCTCGCGGCTCTGCCGGCAGTAGTTGAACACGTCGGCGTGGAGGAAGTCGACCTTCACCCGGTTCAGCCGCTCGTTCTGGCGGGCGGTGTCCAGCGCGTCCTCGTCCATGTCGACGGCCGTCACGCGCCCGGCGCCGGCCTTCGCCGCGGCGATCGAGAAGCCGCCCGTGTAGCAGCAGAGGTCGAGGACGGTCTTGCCCTTCGAGAGCTCCGCCACGATCTTGCGGTTCTCCCGCTGGTCGCAGAAGAAACCCGTTTTGTGGCCCTTGGCGAAGTCGACCCGGAAGGCGACTCCGTTCTCCTCGACGACCACGCTCTCCGGCGGCTTTTCGGGCGGCAGCGTGAAGCCTTCGAGCTCCTGGGTGCGGGCGTCGGCCGTCACGTAGGTCTTCGGGAACAGCCCCCGGACCTCCTCGATGTGCTTGAGCCAGCCCTGGGAGAAGATCTGGATCGAATGGACGTCGGCGTAGCGGTCGATCACCAGGCCGGGCAGGCCGTCGCCCTCCGCGTGGCAGACCCGGTAGGCGTTCGAGCCGAGGTTCAGCGACTGCCGGAACTCGATCGCCTTCTTGAGGCGGGTCTCGATCAGGTCTTCCTGCCAGGGGCCGAGCATCCGCAGCGCGATCTCGCTCTTGGGGTTGTAGAACCCGCAGCCGAGGTGCTCGCCATTGCGGTCGACGACGTTCACGATCGTGCCGGCCCGGATGAACTTCTCCGGCTTGACCACCATCTTCCGGAAAAAGTTGAGGTGGCGCCGCGAGCCCGGCACGCGGAGCCGCAGGATCGGGCGGTCGCCGGCCAGCGCGGCGGTCGGGAGCGGCGGCAGGGGCTCGTTCGTGTCGACGATCTCCGGCTCCGGCGCGGGGGGGACGGCGACGACATCCTCCGGCAGCGGCGGCGGAGGCGGAACCGGCGTCGGCTCTTCGGGCGGCAGCTCCCGGCTGGGCGGCGGCGGCGGAGGCGGAACGACGTTGGGACGATAGGGCCGCCGGGGTCCCTCCAGGGGCGGCGACGTGGAGCCGCGCGGCGGACGCGGCGGGCCCGGGCGAAACGGACGGTTCGATTCGCCCGCGGGCGCGTCGCGGCGCGGCGCGTACGGACGAGGCGGGCCTTCCTGGCGGGGCCGGTAGGACCGGGGCGGGCCGCCGGGGCCCGCGGGGCGCGGCGCGTACGGACGGGGCGGCGGGGCGCCTTCGGGCCGGGGCGCCTGGGCCCGGGGAGGACCGCCGGGGCCGTCGCGCCAGGGACCGGCGGGACGGGCCGGACCTCCGGGTCCGGCGCGGCGAGGACCGAACGAGCGCGCGGGGGCGCCGCCCGGACGGGGAGCGTACGGACGGGGCGGCGGACCTTCCCGAGGCGGGCCCGCGGGGCGCGGCGCGTACGGGCGGGACGGACCGCCGGCGGGACGCGGAGAGTACGGCCGGGGCGGACCCGACCGCGGAGGCCTCGGGCCGTCGCGTCGCGGCGGACGTCCGCCCGGGGCCTTGTGTTCGCTCATCGTCTTCCTTCGTTACGCGCTGGGATAGTTCCCGAGCACCTTCACGAACGTGGTGTGCTCCTTGAGCGCCTTGAGACCGGCGGCCAGCTGCCGGTTGGACATGTCCTCGGTCGCGTCGACGTAGAAGAGGTACTCCCACGGCTTGCCCGCGATGGGACGCGACTCCAGCTTCGTGAGGTTCATCCCGTGCTTCGCGAAGACCTCGAGCGAGCGGAACAGCGCGCCCGGCTCGTTCTTCGTCGCGTACACGAGCGACACCTTGTTGCCGCTCTTGGCGGCCTCGCGCGCGATCACGATGAAGCGCGTGTAGTTCTGCGGGTCGCTCTCCACGCCCTCCCGCAGGATCTCCATGTCGAAGTGCCGCGCCGCGTCGGACGAGGCGATCGCCGCCGCGTCCATCGCCTTCTCTTCCTTGATCATCTTCACGCTGCCGGCCGTGTCGTAGACCTGCAGCACCGTCCACTCCGGATGCGACCGCAGCAGCTTCTCGCACTGCGCCGCCGCCTGCGGATGGGCGTAGATGCGTTTGATCTGGGAGATCGACGTCCCCTTGTTCGCGATCAGGCTGTGCACCACGCGCAGCTTCGTCTCGCCGACCGTGTGGACGTCGAACTCCACGAGCAAATCGTAGTTCTGGTGGATCGACCCCCCGAGCGTGTTCTCGACCGGCAGGACGCCGTAGGCGACGTCCCCCGCCAGCACCTTCTCGAAGACCGCGCGGAACGAGGGCGAGGGCGAGGTCTTCACGCCGTCGCCGAAGAACTGCCGGGTCGCCTTCTCGCTGAACGCGCCGTGCTCGCCCTGGAAGGCGACGGCCTCCGCGTGCGTCGCGTGGCCCTTCTTCGCGGGCTTGTGGGGCGGCCGCAGCGTGGAGAGGTCGAGGCGGCGGCCCACGACGGGCGCGATGGCCTGGAGCTCGCGGAGCAGGCGCTCGACCTGGTCGAACTTGAGGCTCTGGGGGCCGTCGGACAGCGCCTTCTCCGGCTCGGGATGGCACTCGATCATGATGCCGTCGGCGCCCGCCGCGAGGGCCGCGAGGGCCATCGGCTCGACGTACTGGCGCACGCCGGTCCCGTGGCTCGGGTCGACGATGACCGGCAGGTGCGTGCGCTCGTGCAGGACCGGGATGCAGTTGAGGTCGAGCGTGTTGCGCGTCGAGGTCTCGAAGGTGCGGATGCCCCGCTCGCAGAGGATGACGTTCTTGTTCTTGCCTTCGGAGAGCACGTACTCGGCCGACTGCAGCCACTCCTCCACCGTCGCGGACAGGCCGCGCTTGAGCAGCACCGGCTTGTCGACCTTCGCGCACTCTTTCAGGAGGTCGAAGTTCTGCATGTTGCGCGCGCCGATCTGGAGGATGTCGGCGTACCGCGCCACGATGTCGACCTTGTCGGGCGCCATCACCTCGGTGACGATCTTCATGCCCGTCATGTCGCGCGCTTCGGCGAGCAGCTTGAGGGCGTCCTCGCCGTGGCCCTGGAAGGCGTAGGGGGAGGTGCGGGGCTTGTAGGCGCCGCCGCGGAGGATGGTGACGCCCATCGCCGAGAGCTTCTGGGCGCTCTCGAGGAGCATCTTGCGGTTCTCGACCGAGCAGGGGCCGGCCATGACGACGACCTGTTCCCCGCCGATCGTCAGGTCGCCCACCTTGACGAGGGTGTCGTCCTTCTTCACGTCGCGGCTGGCGAGCTTGTAGGACTTGGAGATGCGGACGACCTGGACGACGCCGGGCAGGCCTTCGAAGGCGGAGGTCTCGATCTTGGCGGCGCCGATGACGGCGACGACCGACCGCTCCCGGCCCTCGACGAGGACGGGGCTGGCGCCGGCCTTCTTGACGGCCTCTTCGATGGTCCGGAGCTCGCCCGCGGCGAGGTCCGGCTTCAGGACGATGATCATCGGGTGAGCTCCAAGAGGGTGGAATTAGACTCAATCCCCTGACAAATGGCAACAGCGGCGACCGCCGGGGCCCTACTTGAGGCCGGCGAAGCGCTTGAAGGCCCGCCTTCGCCCGATCTTAGGCTTGGCTTCGGCGGGCTCGGCGCTTATTTCAAGCCGGCAAACCGCTTGAAGGCCCCGCCTTCGCCCCGTTACGGGCCTGGGCTTCGGCGGGGGCCGGCTTATTTCAAGCCGGCGAACCGCTTAAACGCCCGGAGGGCCTCGTCGTGCTCCTCGAGCGACTTGCGGAAGCCCTCCGGGGAGGTCTCCGCCGCCGCGAGGAGCGCGGTAAATCGCGTCGAGAGGTCGCTGGCGTACGCGTAGCCGCGCTTGCGGGTCTTCAGCAGCTGGGGGATCCGCAGCATCGACGTCAGGGCGTCGCGGCGGACGGCGGCCACCGCGTCGGCGGAGGGGGGCTTGCCCTCGACCGCCGCCGTCCGGAGCGGCTTGAGCGCGGCCTCGTAGCCGCTCACGAGCGGCCCGATCTTCGCGGGGTCGAGCGGCCGCTCCACGCCGAGGACCTCCACCGCTTCCTCGAAGTAGCCGTCGTAGGCCTCGGCGATCTGCTTCACGCGCGCGGCGGCCCCTTCCTGCTTCTCCAGCAGGTCCTCGTTCGCGGCGATCAGCATGCGGCGCTGCAGCTCGGCCATGCCGCCCAGCCGCATCTTCGCCTGCCGCTCCATCCACACGGCCCAGAGGCCGAAGCGCAGCTTGTTGCGCTCGGTCAGGCGCTCCACCCGGCCGAACCAGACCGCCTTCCATTCCTTCCAGGCGTCGACGTCCAGCTTCGCCGCGTGCGCGGCGTAGGCCTTGCGGAAGTCGAGCAGCGACGCCTCGAGGAAGTCGAGGTCTTCGACGACCTCCGCCACCCGCTCGCGGGTCTGGGCCAGGAGCAGCTGGTCGTCGCCGTACTTCATGTCGGCGTGCCAGGAATGGTCGTCGTCGCCGACGATCTTGAGGATCTCGTCGGACTGGTCGCGCGAGTTGTAGATGAGCCGGGCGCGGTAGAGGAGGGCCCAGGGGCGCCGGGTGAAGCGGTAGACGTCGACCCGGAACGGCTTCCCGTCGATCTCGAGCTTCTGATAGGGCTTCTGGCCCTCGTCGTCGTCCTCCCAGACGAGGGGCTCCTCGTCCTCGCGGAGGCCGCCCTGGAACTGGGGGACGAGCTCGACGGCGAAGACGCGGAGGCGGACGACGGCACCCTTCGGGAGGGTGCAGCGGCCGTCGATGTTGAAGACGTACTCGGCGCCCTTCTCGTTCAGGCTGAGGGTGAGCTTGGCTTCATACTTGGGATGAGGCGGAGGCTGATCCTGGCAGGCCAGCAGGGCCAGGACTCCGGTCAGCGCGAGCACCATCATGCGTCCCAAGGATATACGTAGGGCGTCCGGGAAGGTTCGCGCGCCCATTGAAACAGATGCCCCGGGGCGGGTCCAGGGTGACGCTAAACCGGAACCCGGCGACCGGAACCCGGAACCCGACGACCGGAACCCGGCGTCCTAGAATTCGAAGGACACGGACAGCGCGATCGACCCGAAATTGTGGTAGGCGGGGTCGTTCGTGATCTCGCCCGAGCGGAAGACCTGCTCGTAGGAGATGCCGAAGGGCTGGCCGAGCCGCAGGACGACGCCCAGGACGAAGTCGGCCGTCAGGTACTTCCGGGTGACCGAGGCGCTGTCGCGGAACACGTTGCCGTCGAGGAAGACGTTCCAGGGGACGAAGCGGCCCTCGACGCCCGCGAAGCCGTAGAGCCGGAAGCCCTCCCCTTCCTGGAAGCTCCGGGAGCCCTGCCCCGCCTCGAAGTCCGCCGGGGCCCGGTAGCCCCAGAGGACTTTGGCGCCGACCGTCAGCTCGGAGAGCACGGTGCTCGCCGTGAAGCCGGTGGAGGTGATCGTCCGGGGGCTCCAGTCGGTCTTCTCCTCTCCGACCGCCACGCTCGTCCACTGCCGCTTCCAGGAGAAGCCGCCGGCGATCTCGTTCTTCAACTGGCCCGCCCAGGTCGGATTGTCCGCGCCGATGAGGCGGTGCCAGAACGACTGGATCTCGTCGCCTTTGGCGTGGGGCCCGATCGTCCCGATGCTCCACTCCCAGGAGTCCTGCCAGTGCCGGCCCGGATCGGTGACGGTGGTCATGAGGCTCAGGTAGAGCCAGGCGGCGAAGGGGCGGTCGTCGGGGTCGCTCGGATCGGCCGTGATGTCCTCCGGCGTGTACATGGCCTGGCCGACCGCGACGCCGTTCGAGAAAAGGCGGCCCTCGTCGTAGAGCGAGCGGAGCGTGAAGATCGGCCCCACCGCCGGGTCGAAGACGTGGTGCTCCAGCCGGAGGCCCTGCGAGTAGTGCTTGTCGCTGGCGCTGATGTGCGCGAAGAAGTCGTTCTCCTCGATCAGCGTCACCGTGTGCCGGATCGGGGGATCCTGCGCGAGCCCTTCGACTCCGCTCAGGGCAGGCAGCAGCGCGACGAGCAGCGCTCCCATCCTAGAAGTAGGCGGGGATTCCCGTGATGTGCTCGCCGATGATCAGCGTGTGGATGTCGTGCGTGCCTTCGTAGGTGTAGACCGACTCCAGGTTGCACATGTGGCGCATCGCCGCGTACTCGTTCAGGATCCCGTTCCCCCCCAGGATGTCCCTCGCCATCCGGGCGATCTCCAGGGCCTGCGACACGTTGTTGCGCTTGGCGAGCGAGATCTGGACGAAGGTCGACTTCCCCTCGTCCTTCAGCCGCCCCAGCTGCAGGCAGAGCAGCTGGGCCTTGGTGATCTCGGTCAGCATCTCCACCAGCTTCCGCTGCACCAGCTGATAGCCCGCGATCGGCTTGGTGAACTGCACGCGCTGCTTGGAATACTCGACGGCCTCCTCGTAGCAGGCCATGGCCGCGCCGACGGCCCCCCAGGCGATCCCGTAGCGCGCCTGGTTGAGGCAGGCGAGCGCGCTCTTGAGGCCCTGGACTTTCGGCAGGCGGTTTTCTTCGGGGACCTCGACGTCCCGCAGCACGATCTCGCCCGTGTCGCTCGCGCGCAGCGAGAGCTTGCCCTTGATCTCCGGCGTCTCGAAGCCCTTCATGCCGCGCTCGACGACGAAGCCGTGGACGACGTCCTCCACTTTGGCCCAGACGACGGCGAGGTCGGCGAACGGCGAATTGGTGATCCACATCTTGGTGCCGTTGAGGATCCAGCGGTCGCCTTTTTTCTCGGCGCGGGTCTTCATCCCGCCCGGGTTGGAGCCGAAGTCGGGCTCGGTCAGGCCGAAGCAGCCGAGCAGTTCGGCCTTCTGCAGCTTCGGCAGCCAGCGTTCCTTCTGGGCCTCGCTCCCGAACGCGTGGATCGGGTACATCACCAGCGCGCTCTGGACGCTCGCGAAGCTGCGCATGCCGGAGTCGCCGCGCTCCAGCTCCTGCAGGCAGAGGCCGTAGGCCACGCTGTTCATGCCCGCGCAGCCGTAGCCCTGGATCGTCGCGCCGAGCAGGCCCAGCGCCGCCACCTCGGGCACGAGCTTGCGGGGGAGCTTCCCGACCTCCCACGCCTCCCGGATCTCGGGGAGCAGGCGGTCGTCGACCCACTCGCGGACGGCCTGCCGCGCCATTTTCTCCTCGTCGGAGAGGAGGGCGTCGAGGCCGTAAAAATCCACGCCCTGGAACTTTTTCATGCGGGCCGTATCATAGCACCCGCCATGACCCGCCGCGAGTTTGAGAAGGTGGTCGAAGAAGCGATCGCCGCCCTGCCCCAGGAGTTCCGCGACCGGCTCGAGAACGTGGAGTTCCACGTGCTGGAGTCCCCGAACAGGCGGCAGGCGACCGGCGACCGGCGGACGCCGTCGCTCTACGGCCTCTACGAAGGCGTCCCGATCGGCGACCGCGGCAGCTCGGACGCCGTCGAGTTTCCGGCCCGCGTGACGATCTTCAAGCGGGCGATCGAGCGCGACTGCCCCACCCGCCCCGAGATGATCAAGTGCATCCAGGAGACGGTCCTGCACGAGATCGGCCACCACTTCGGCTTCAGCGACGAGGACTTGGATGAATTCGGTATTGGATGAATCTCGAATCAAGAATCAAGAATCACGGATAATCCCCCCCTTCCCCCCCGGGGGGCGGGGGGGACCTGCTTGATTCTTGATTCGTGATTCTTGATTCACCACACATGAAAATTCGCCAGAAGCCCGAAGACTTCGTCGTCACCGAGCTCTCGCGCTACCAGCTCGCGAGCCAGGGGCCGTTCGCCCTCTACCGGCTCGTGAAGTGGGACATCGGGACGATCGAGGCCGTCCGGAACCTCGGCCACGCGTGGAAGCTGCAGCGCGCGGCGATCTCCTTCGGCGGCCTCAAGGACCGGCACGCGCGGACCGAGCAGGTCGTGTCGATCCGCGGCGGGCCCGACCGCGGCTTCGACGGCTCGACGTTCAAGGTCGAGTTCCTGGGGAGGTCGAAGGACCCCATCAGCCGCGCCAGCTTCTCAGGCAACCGCTTCGAGATCACCGTCCGCGACCTCACGGAGATTCCGGACGTCGAGCCGATCAAGCGCTTCGGGGTGCCGAACTACTTCGACGACCAGCGCTTCGGCTCGCTCCGCGGCACGGACGGCGAGTTCATCGGGCGCGCCCTCGTGCGCGGCGAGAACGAAAAGGCGCTGCGGCTCGCGATCGCGTCGCCCTCCGGCGAAGACCGCAAGCAGGCGCGCGAGCTGAAGACCCTGATCCGCGACCGCTGGGGCGACTGGAAGGGGCTGCGCGAGGCGCTGCCTCAGGGGGTCGAGCGGGCCGTCGCCGCGTACCTCGCCGACCGCCCCGGCGCCTACGGCTTCGCGTTCGAGCGGCTCGACCCGGACCTGCGGATCCTCTACGTCTCGGCCTACCAGAGCTGGATCTGGAACCGGACGCTCGCCGCGCTCGTGAAGGCCCTGCCGGACGTGTTCGAGGTCGAGTACGCCGCCGGCCGGCACGCGTTCTGGCGGGCCCTCTCCCCCGCCGACCAGGACCGCCTCGCCGAGCTCGCCATCCCGCTGATCACGCCGTCGCAGAAGTACGAGGGGCCGGTCGCGGAGGTCGTCGCGAAGATCCTCGCCGAGGACCAGGTCGAGCAGCGGCAGTTCCGGCTCAAGAAGCTGGAGAAGACGTTCTTCGGCAAGGGGGTGCGCGACGTCCTGATCGCCCCGGCGGGGCTGAAGGCGTCGAGCGGCGACGACGACCTCAACCGCGGCAAGCGGAAGATGACCCTCTGGTTCGAACTGCCGAAGGGCAGCTACGCGACGGTCGTCCTGAAGCGCCTCTTCCACGCGCCCGTCCAGGACGAAGGCGAAGACGAGTAAGTGTTATCGTTCGAATCAGATTCGAACGTTATCACTTCACGACGAGCTCGAGGTCCTCGATGGCGGCCGCGCCCGACTTCTTGAAGGGGCGGGGCATGGGCTGGGCGGCGCCGTTCTCGTCGATGGTCCGGCAGCGGAACGTGTACTTCCCTTCCGCGAGACCGGGGAGCTCGGCCGCCCAATGGGCCTTCGTGAAGGGTTGCGGCCAGCGCTTGCCCCAGTCCGGGGGCGGCGGGAGGATCTGGGCGTCCGTCCAGGGCGCCTTCGTGAACCAGGGATCGTCCGCGGGCCAGACGGTCGTGGACGGCGTCACCCAGACCTGGACTTTCGAGAGCCCCGAGATTCCGACCTGGGCGAGCCCGCGGGCCAGGATCGGCTGGCCGGGCTTGAGCTCCTTCGGCAGCGAGAGCGTGCGCGCGGCGGTCTTGAGGTGGCTGTCGACGTCGTTGTTGCCGTCCATGTAGGTGTCGTTCGCGACCGGCAGGTTCGTGAGCACGAGGTGGCTGAGCCACTTCACCGACTTGAATCCGTAGGCCTCGGGCACGACGATCCGGACGGGCCCGCCGCGCTCGGGCGTGAGGAACTGGCCGTTGAGCAGGAAGCAGACGATCACCGGCGGCATCCCCGGCGGATCCTCGAGCGCGCGGCCGATGGGCAGCGAGCTCCGGAACATCTGCTGAGGGTCGTCGTTGTGGTAGCCGTAGTAGAAGACGCGGCGGACGTCCGCCTTCGGCTCGGCCAGCCAGAGGATGTCGCGCAGCGGCACGCCCTCCCACAGCCCCATGCCCAGCGGGCGGCTGATGTTGTTGCAGGTCATGATCTTCGGCAGCCGGACGGCGCGGCGCTCGGCCAGCTTCAGGAGGCCGGCCCAGTCGAGCGTGACTTTCGGACGTCCCAGCTCGGCGGGATGCGCCGGGTCGGAGCCGATCTCGAGCTTCCAGGTATCGCGGGTCAGCCCGACTTCCGCGCGCTTCTCCGGGGACAGCTGGTGCGGCAGCGGCTTCCCGCGCGAGACGTCGCGGAACTTCTCCTGGGGCGTGAAATAGGGCTCCGGGGGCTCCTGCCGCGGGGGAAGCAGGGGGAGGGCCGCCGCGCCGAGGAACAGCTCGCGCCGCGAGAGGTCCATCACTTCTTCCCCGGTTCGAAGGTCTGCGCGTAGCGGGCGGTCGTCAGCAGGGTGAGGACGTTCAGGGCCGTGCAGTAGACGCGGCCGCCTTCGCCGCTCCAGCGGTCGATAGTCTCCCACGACCCGGCCTTGCAGCCCGACGTGACCTGGTTCCGGCAGATCGCGTGTTTCATGTCTTCGTTCCACGCCCTCCACTTGGCGCCCGCGGGGCCGTCGACCTGATAGAGCGCCAGCGATCCGACGTGCCAGTAGTAGAAGTCGATCGCGTTCCCGTTGTAGTTGGGCTTGTCCCGCATGAGGAGGTCGCAGCCTACGACGGCGCGCGCGTCTCCGCGGTTCCGCTCCGTGAAGATCCGGGCCACGATGCCGATCGCCGTCAGCGCCTCGTGGTGGTCGAACTGCTCGTTCTGTCCGGGGACGAACACCTTGCCCGTGCCCATGTGCGTGTAGCCGATCCGCGCGTACGACGGCTCCGTCACCTCGTCGTACCAGGCGGAGATGCCCTCGTGCGCCGACTTCGGGAACGCCAGGCCGCCGATCGCCGCCGCGTGGAGGACCATCGCGTTCCATCCCGTCACGGACGAGTCGTTGTCGCCGCACTTGTAGCTGTAGCGCCAGCCCTTGCCCGGGTTCTGCGCGGCGACGGTGAAATCGACGGCCTTCTGGGCGCTCTCCCGCAGCAGCGCCGAGCCGGTCATCCCGTACGCCTCCGCGAGGGCGAGCGCCCCGAAGGCATGGTTGTACATGTACTTCTGCGCGGCGCGACTTCCCACGCAGCCTTCGGGATCCTGCTGGCGCGTCAGCCACCGCAGGCCCTTGCGCGTCACCTCGCCGAAGCGGTCGCCGTCGGAGGTTTCCTCGGACAGATGCGTAGAGCCGGCGCCGAGGAACGCGAGGAGCGCCAGGCCGGTGGCGCCGCCGTCGAACTCCTCATATCCGGGATTGGGCGTGCAGTTCCCTCCCGCGCCCCGCTTGCAGGCCGCGACGTGACCGGCGGACTTCCAGGAGCCGTCCGCCGCCTGGTGGCGGGCCAGCCAGCGCAGCCCGAGCAGGACGGCTTTCTCGCTTTCCGTGTCGAGCTTCCGGGCCGCCCGCGGCGCGTAGGCCTTCGGCAGCGTAACCGGCGGCGTCGCGACGTATTCGCCGGGGACGTCGTAGAGGAACGCCCAGGGATCGCGGATCTCGGCCCCGCTCCGCGCCGGCGGGGCGAGGGGACGCCGATCGTTCACCAGCGCGAGGAAGGCCGGGCCGGACGGATCGACGGCCGCGCCGTGCTTGGCCGCCAGGCGGTCGCGCGTGACCTCGAAGGTCCGGCGGTCCGCTTCCTCCCCGGACAGCGCGTGGACGCGCGCGAGGCAGGCGAGGCGGCGCAGGGCCGCGTCGACGGCGACGTCCGACTCGACCGTGGAGACCCGGGGGTCGTCCATCGCCGAGAAGCTTTCGAGCGCTTCGAGGTCGCGGCCGACGTCGAAGTAGGCCGCGCCCAGGCGGTACCAGTCGCGCGCGGCCGGCCGGACGCCCCGCGTCCGGGCGGTCGAGATCGCGCGCCGGGCCCGGACGATCTCCGCGTCCCGGGGATCCGCCCTCGCGAGATACGGGTCGCGGAGGCTCTCGACGACCGCCGGCGGCAGGGTGTCGAGCAGCTTCAGCGCGCGAAGCGGCTGGTCGGCCAGCTCGAGGGCGCGGATCTCCTCCAGGCGCAGGGGAAGCGCGAACTCGCCCGACCGGGCCGCCGGAAAGCGACGCGCGAGCTCCTCGAGGGCCTTCAGGCCTTTCGCCGCCTCCGCCTGGCCCGGCGGGCCGCGACGCTCGGCGGCGATCCGGTTCCGGATCCCCGCTTCCGCCAGCGCGACGCGGGACACCGTCGCGACGGCGCGCGGCGAGGTCGCGCGGACGTCCAGCGCCTTCCGGGCCTCCCGGAGGGAGTGATCCACCTTCCCGTGTTCCTTCGCGCGGGCGGACCGGGGCAGGACGTCGGCCCCCACGAGCGTGACCGCGGCGAGGAGGGCCCGGGCCTGGTGGGCGAGCAGGGTTCCCTCGCTGCGCCAGAGGAGCTCTCCCTCCAGGATCTTCACCGCGTCGCCCACGCGGGCGGTCACCAGCTCCGTTTGGTCGAGCTCGCGCAGGATCTGGGCCTGGCTCAGGGCGGCCGCGGCCAGCAGGTACAAGGCCTGGTTCTGCGCGACGGGATCGCCGGCGGTCCGCGGGTCGTCCAGACGGGCTTGGAGGAAGTCGCCGATCGCCCTGCGCGCCTCCGTGGCGTCCACGGGAAAGCCCGCCGCGTGGATGGCCCGGGCGCGCGCGGCGTCGACTCGGATCAGATCGGCGGCGGCCGTCTCGTAGCCCGGGCTTTCGGGGGACACCGCGAGATAGATCCGCAGCCCCTGGGCGGCCCAGTCCAGGAGCTTGAGCTGCTCGGCGGCGGACGGCGCGCGCGCGGCCGCCGCGGCGTGGACGCCCGCCATCGTCCGGCGGGCCGTCGCCTTCGACGGCGAAAAAGCGCCGGGCCGGTTGATCGCGTTCAGCGCCAGCTCCTCCGCCCAGTCGCTCCAGCCGCGGCGCGCCAGGGATTCCGCGAGCTCGGGCCCGTGATCCTGCCAGGCCGGCACGTACGTCCAGTCCGACGCCGGAGGGAGGGGCGACATCCTGTACCTCGCGCGGGGCGCGGGCATCGGCGCCGGCTCGGGGCGCGGCTCGGGGCGCGCGACGACCGGCGTCGCCGGCTCCGGGGCGCGCGGCGTCTCTTTCCAGGGGATGCCCGCCTTGGCCAGGAGGGCTTTCGCCCGGTCCTCGAAGGTCGTGCCCCGCGTCGACTCGGCCGCCCACGTCGCCTCCCCCACCAGGGAATGGTCCGCGCTCCAGGCGACGTAGCCCAAGGCCGGCTCACCCGAGACGCGGGGGCAGAGCTCCCGGACCAGCTTGACGAACTGGGCGGCGGTCAGCTTCCCCCAGGGCAGCTCGGCGCCCTTCTCCTGGAAGCGGATGAAGAGGGCGTTGCGCGTGGCGTCGAGCAGCCGGACCTCCCGCAGGACCGCGTCTTCCGTGGCGAGCGACGGCAGGTCGCGCGGCCGTTCCTGGATCCGGACGATCAGGTGGTCCAGCAGCGCCTCGCGCAGACGGACGTCGGACAGCTTCCGCTGGATCTCCTCGCGCTCCTTCCCCGCCGCCGCGTTCGCCAGCAGCTCCTGGTAGCCGCGCGCGGCGAGGTCGAATCGCATCTCGTCGACCATCGCGGCGATTTTTTCCTGCGACTCGCGCGCGCGGGCGGAGACGTCGCTCTCGACGACGACCTTCTCGACCACGACCTCCGGGTCGCGCCGCGTGGCCACGGCGACGACCGCCACGATCGCCATGAGGAGCGCGGCCGCCCCGGCGAGGAGGACGCCCTTGTGGCGCGCGAGGCCGCGCCAGGCGCGCTCATGACGTCCCACGCCGCGGGCGCGGACCGTGCCGCCGGCCATGTAGCGGTCGAGGTCGTCGGCGAACTCGCGGGCGGAGCGGGTGCGCCGGGCTTTGTCCTTCTCGAGCGCCTGGAGGCAGATCCGCTCCAGCACGGCGGGGACGGCGTGAACGGATCCGCGGCGGCGCTGGATCTCCGACGGCGGCATCGGCTCCTCGTTCACGACCTTGTTGAGGATGTCGCGCTGCGTCGGCCCCAGGAACGGAGGCACGCCGGCCAGGCACTCGTACAGGATCGCGCCGAGCGCCCAGACGTCCGTGCGGGCGTCGACGCCCGGCCCGGTGCGGCCGATCGCCTGCTCGGGGGCCATGTAGCTGGGGGTGCCGCGCACGATGCCCTGGGAAGTCAGGGTATGGCCGCTCGACATCTCCCGGGCCAGGCCGAAGTCCACGACGCACGCGCGGCCGGTCCCGTCGACGAGGATGTTCTGGGGCTTGATGTCCCGATGGACGATCGGGGGCTTCTGCCGGTGGGCGTGGTCGAGGGCGAGGGCGACGTCCCGCAGGATGACGAGGAAGCGCTTGGGCCGGGCGTAGAACTCCTGGCAGAGGGGCTGCTTGCGGTCGCGCCGCAGGAGCTTTTCAAGGTTGTCTCCCGCCACGTACTCCATGCTGAGGAAGTAGCGGTCGTCGTGCCGGCCGAGCTCATGGACGCGCACGATGTTGGGATGCGAAATCTTGGCGGCGGTGCGGGCCTCGCGGAGGAAGTCCTGGATCTCGGCGTCGCCGGCGGGCCCCTCGAGGCCGATGTCCTGGGTCCGGATCAGCTTGAGGGCGACGTACATCCGGAGCGCGTCGTCCCAGGCCTTGTAGACGACGGCCATGCCGCCGCGGCCCAGCTCGCCGACCAGCGTGAATTTCTGGAGCACGCGTTTGGGGTCGCGGCGGGCCTCGACGACCTCCGGGGGCGTCTCGGAGGACGCGGCCGGATCGGCCATCGAGCTCCACGACGCGCCTTCGGCCTGGAGCGCCCGGGTGAGGGTGGCCTGGTCGATGTATCCGTGGGAGAGGAGGATGTCGCTGAGCGCCTGGACGTCGGTGGACGACCCCTTGGCCCTCTGTTCCTGGAGGCACTCGGCGAGCTGGGACGGGCTGATCAGGCCCTGCTTGAGCAGGAGCTGCCCGAGTTTTTCGATCGGGGACGTCATCGGGGTTCAACGGGAAGTATACCCCTGCCCTTCCCCCTGAATCTTGATTCCTGATTCCTGATTCCTTCTAATGTCCCCCCTATGATCGTCATGAAATTCGGCGGCTCCAGCGTCGCCAACACCGAACGCATCCGGCAGGTCCTCGAGATCGTCAAGGGCCGCCTCGCGCGCAAGCCGGTCGTCGTCGCCAGCGCCTTCCGGGGCGTGACCGACGACCTGTTCGCCCTCGCCAACGAGGCGGTGAAGGGCGTCGCCGTCTCCATCGAAAAAATCGAGAAGCGGCACCAGGACGCGATCCTGGAGATGGGCCTGGACCAGCACCTGCTCGAGAACCTCTACGCCGAGCTCTCGGTGCTGCTCAAGGGCATCTCGCTCGTCAAGGAGCTCACCCCGCGCACGCTCGACTACGTCGTGTCGTTCGGCGAGCGGATGTCGACCCGCATCATCGCCGCCTGCTTCACCAAGATGGGGCTGCCGGCGGAGCAGCACGACGCGCCGGACCTGGGCCTGCTCACGAACGACGAGTTCGGCGGGGCGCAGCCGCTGCCCGAGGGCGACGCGATCCTGAAGGCCAACATCGCCAAGCTGGTCAAGCTGCCTGTGGTGACGGGCTACATCGGCAAGACGAAGACCGGCGACATCACCACGCTCGGCCGCAACGGCTCGGACTTCTCGGCCACGATCATCGGCGCCGCCTGCGACGCCGAGGAGATCGAGATCTGGAGCGACGTCGACGGCATCATGACCGCCGATCCGCGGCAGGCCCCGACGGCCAAGGCCATCGAGAGCCTGACCTTCGAGGAGGCCAGCGAGCTCGCCTACTACGGCGGCAAGGTGCTGCACCCGGCGACGATCACGCCGGCGGTGCGCAAGGGCATCCCGGTGCGCTGCCTCAACACCTTCAAGCCCAACCACCCGGGCACGCCGATCCTGCCCTCGAAGAAGGATTCGACGGCCAAAGGCATCAAGTCCATCGCCCACAACCTGCACAACCTGATCGTGACCGTCTCGAGCGCCCGCATGCTGCAGGGGCACGGCTTCCTGGCGCGCATCTTCCAGGTCTTCGGGAAGCACAAGATTTCGATCGACATGGTGTCGACGTCCGAGGTCTCCGTCTCGGTGACCCTGGACACGAACCGCAACCTGGAGGCGGCCGTCGAGGAACTGAAGAGCTTCGCGGAGGTCACGGTCGAGAAGGACAAGTCCATCATCTGCGTGGTGGGCGAGGGCATCCGGAACACCCCCGGGATCGCGGCGGACGTCTTCGGCGCGATGAAGGACGGGGGAGTGAATGTCTTGATGATCTCCCAGGGGGCGTCTAAGATCAGCGTGGCCTTCGTGGTGGACGACGCGGACGCCCAGAAGGCCGTCCAGGCCCTGCACCGCAAGTTTTTCGGGTGCTAGGGCGTCCCCAATAACGGGATCAGGTACAGGTACAGGTACAGGTACAGGAAGAGTTCCCCCCCTGCCCCCCCGGGGGGGGGGGGGTGAGGGCGGATTTTTCCTGTTCCTGAGCTGAGGGTTATATGGGCAAGCTGGGGGTCGTGCTCGGGCTGTCGCTTCTCGCCGCCTGCGCGCCGGGCGACCGCTGGTCGAGCCGGGTCGAGGATCCGGGCCTCCCGCCCTTCCTGCCCGAGCACCTGCTGCGCAAGCCCGCCGACTTCCGGCTCTACGACGCTCCGGTCCGCAAGGAATTCTTCCTGTACTTCTACGCGGACGAGGAGATCCAGGAGGACATCGTCGCGGTCATCGACTACACCGCGCCGGACGGCCAGCGCCGGCCGCGCTTCGCGACCCGGGAGGAGCACGCGTACGCGCTCGACATCTTCCAGGCCGACTGGCGCGCGCGGGGCGACGACGCGAAGCTGAAGTACTTCAACGAGCGGCACATGGTCGAAACCCGCCGCAAGGAAAGCCTGATCGACCAGAAGATCGACTTCAAGAAGAAGGAGATCAAGCACCTCGAGGACAAGGCCTACGACATCGAGAGCGACCTGGCCTCGCGCAAGGACACGGGAGCGTTCGCCGAGGGCAACGAGAAGCTCGGCCTCGCCCCGGCGCCGGCGCTCGAAAACGAGCTCGCCCGGACCCGCCGGAAAATCGGGGTCGCGTACGCCCAGCTCTACGTCCTCGAGTACCGCCGCTCCCTGCGCGACCTGGCCGACGCCCGCGGCTCGGGCGACTATGTCGAGAGCACCGTCGGCATCGCGGACCTGCTCCCCGACCCGTCGAAATCCGAGGAGTTCATCAACGACGTCGTCCGCAAGGTCTCCCCGGCCGCCTGGCAGCGACCTGAAGCGCGGATCGGGATCTCGCGCGGCAACCTGATCGTGGTGCAGACGCGGGACGTGATCGTGCAGGTGCGGGACTACGTCACCAAGCTCCGCCACGACGCCCGCGCGAAGCTGCAGAGCTCGGCGAAGTAATGCCGCCTCAGACCCGGAAGATCGTCGGCTGGTCGCTCGTCGGGCTGCTCGCGCTCTTCATCCTGATCAACTTCCGCGCCGTCGAGATCAATTTCTTTTTCCTCGTCCGGGTCGAGCTGCCGCTCGCCCTGGTCCTGTTCCTCTCCGCCGCGGCGGGCGCCGGGGCGGTCCTGGCCCTCAACTACATCAAGGACCTCCGCAAGGAGAAGCCGCCGGCGCCGCCTACTTCTTGAGGGCGGCGGCCTTCTTCACGAGGCCGAGGAACTCCACGGCGTCCTCCGGGCGGTCCAGCTCCTTCACCGCCTGCTCGACGGTTTCGGCGACGGCGTCCAGCGACACCCCCCGCCGCGCCGGATTGCCCTTCAGGATCTCGGCGAAGGCGGCGACCGAGGCGGCCAGGCGCCACTGGGGCGAGGCCTCCGTCCAGGCCGCCTTCACCTGGGCGCGGCCGGTCGACTCCTGGAGCTCGACGACCTCCTTCGTGTCCGGCTCGCGGTAGCGCAGGCGGACCGTCACGAGGCGGCCGGGGGCGTCGGGCTTGAGCTCGATCTCGTAGAGCGCGGTCACCTGGTGCCCCATCCCCACTTCCCCGGCGTCGACCTTGTCGTTCCGGAAGTCCTGGTTCGCGAGGCGCCGGTTCTCGTAGCCGATCTGCCGGAACATCGCCACCGTGGCGGGGTCGAACTCCACCTGGACCTTGGCGTCGGCGGCGAGGACGTCCATCATCGACGTCAGCTTCGCCCCGAACATCTTCTTCGCCTCGGCGAAGTCGTCCACGTAGGCGTAGTTGCCGTTGCCGCCGTCGGCCAGCCGCTCCATCAGGTGGTCGTTGACGTTCCCCATGCCGAAGCCGATCGTCGTGAGGTAGATCGAGTCCCCGGCGTGCTTCTTCACTTCGGTCAGGAGGACGTCGGGATCCGTCACCCCGTTGTTCGCGACGCCGTCGGAGCAGAGGATCACGCGGTTGGTCTTCGTCTTGTCGAAGCCCAGCGAGGCGCGGCGATAGCCGTAGCGGAGGCCGTCCTCGACGTTCGTCGAGCCTTCGGTGCGGAGGGCGTCGATCGCGTTCTGGACCGTCGCCTTCTCGGCGAGCGGGGTGTGCGGCAGGATCTCGTGGGCGCTCGAGCCGTAGACGACCAGGGCGACCCGGTCGCTGGGGCGGAGGCGGTCGACGAGATGCCGCAGCGACTTCTTCACGAGCTCAAGGCGGTTCTCCTGCTGCATGGAGCCGGAGACGTCGATCACGAACGTGAGCACGGCGTCCTTGCGGTCGGCGTCGGCGACTTCCTTCGAGCGCAGGCCGATCCGGAGCAGGTGCCGGCCCTTCGCGAAGGGCGACGGCGCCGCCTCGAGACGGATGAGGAAGCTGTTGTCCTTGGGCGCGGGATCGGGGTAGCGGAAGTAGTTCACGTACTCCTCGACGCGGACCGACTCCGCCGGCGGCAGCAGGCCGCGCTGGAGGTAGCTCCGCATGAGCGTGTAGCTGGCGGTGTCGACGTCCAGCCCGAACGTGGACTGGGTTTCCTTGGCGGTGTCGACGTCCCCGTGCCAGCCCGCGTCCTTGAAGATCATCGTCGCCGGGGCTTCGGGGAGCTCCGGGGCGGGCTCGCCCTTCATGGGAGCCTTCGTCACGGCCAGGGGTCTCGGGGCCGGCTTCGCGGGCTCCGGCTTCGGCGCGAGGACCGGCGGCGGGGCCGGGGCCCTCGCCACCATGGGGTCGTCGACCGACCGCGCGTAGTCCATCGTCGGGGCCGCCTTCTTCGACTTTGTCCGCCCGGCGTGCGCGAGGTACTCATACTCTGCCGCGTCGTATTCCGCGACGGCGGGCGCGGGCGGCGACTTGGCGGCGCCTTGGAAGATCAGGACGCCGCCGGCCATCGTGAGGGCGAGGGCGGCGGCGGCCCAGGGCTTCCAATTGAAGGCGGCGGGGCGGCGGACGGGGGGGATCGCGACGTCCTTCGCGGCGGCCGAGAGCGCGGCGTGGTCGGCGTCGAGGGCCGTCAGGCGCTTCGCGCAGGCCGCGCAGGCGGCGACGTGGGCGCGGGCGGAGCGCTCGTCCTCGAGGAAGCCGAGGGCGAGACGCTCCAGGGTGTCGCTCGTGAGGCAGTTCATGCGTTCTCCGACAGCTTGGACTTGAGGAGCTTGAGGGCCCGCGACATCTGCTGCCAGGCGGCCTCGAGCGAGACGCCGAGGGCCCGCGCGATCTCCGGGCCGGACAGGCCTTCGCGGAACTTGAGCAGGAGGACGTCGCGCGCCCCCGCCGGCAGGGCCTCGAGGGCGGCGCTCACGCGCGCGCGCGACTCGTTCGCGAGGACGGCCTCGTCGGGGGTGCGGGAGTCGATCACGTCCTTTTCCATCGCCACTTCCCGTCTTCTGGTGGTCCGGCGGAGGGCGTCGCGGGCGGCATTGCCGGCGACGGTGAGGATCCAGGCCTCGTAGTTGCGGACGTCGGCGCTCCCATTGAGCGCGCGGCCGATCTTGAGGAGGGCGTCCTGGGCGACGTCCATCGCCAGGGTCTCGTCGCGGAGGATGCTGCGGGCGATGAGGAGCACGCGGTCTCCGTAGCGGCGGCTCAAGTCGTTCCAGTTCATCGCTCCCTACTCGACGCTGGCCGAGGGGGACCCTGACGACAAATTCGATCGCGCGCAAGGCCTTGGGGGCGAGTCACTAAGGATTTGAACGCGCGATTCGTTTATCTCCTTGACATTTACAAATCATAAGTTATGATTTAGGCGAGAGAGGGGGTTGGATGTCGTCCCAGAGTTCGCCCACGCCGGGCCAGACTCCGCCGGGAGCGGCGGTGTCGGCCGCGACTCCCTCCGGCACGGCGGGCGACGGCTCGATCATCATCAACGAGCGCAGCACCACCTCGATCACCCGCACGAACGCCCCCCTGGTGGACCGGATGGTCGGCCTGGTGGTCGGCAACTGCCGCCTGCTGCGGCGCCTGGGCCGCGGCGGCATGGGGGACGTCTACCTCGCCCTGCACCTCGAGTACCACAAGTCCGTCGCCGTGAAGATCCTGGCGCCGGACGTCACCCGCAACGACGAGCTCCTCGCCCGCTTCCGCCGCGAGGCCGAGGCGGCCGCCCGCATCGACCACCCCAACATCGTCGAGGTCTACGACATCGGCTGCGACGGCGGCCATCACTACATCGTGATGGGCTTCGTCGACGGCAAGAGCCTCCAGGACATCATCGACGAGCGCAAGATCGTGGATCCGCGCGAAGCCGCGCGGATCTGCTTCGAGATCGCCCGCGGCCTGCAGGCCGTGCACGCCGACGGCATCATCCACCGCGACATCAAGCCCGCGAACGTCCTCATCACCCGCAAGAACGAGATCAAGATCGTCGACTTCGGCCTCGCCTCCGACGCCGAGGACAAGAGCGGCCTGACCGTGACCGGCTCGATCATGGGCACGCCCTGGTACCTCTCCCCCGAGCAGGCCGAGGGACGCCGGGCCGACACCCGCAGCGACCTCTACTCGCTCGGCATCACGCTCTACATCCTGGCCACCGGCGAGCGCCCCTTCACCGGCGAAACCCACATGTCGGTGCTCTACAAGCAGATCCACGAGAAGGCCCGCGATCCGCGGCTCGTCAACCCCGACGTCCCCGTCGAGATCGTCGAGATCATCCTCCGCGCCATGGAGAAGAAGCCCGAGCGGCGCTTCCAGACCGCCGACGAGTTCGCCAGCGAGCTCAACCGCTACCTCAAGGGCACCTACGTCCGCCGCCAGGGCGCCGGCGCGATCATCGACCCCGTCCGCCGCCGCAAGCGCAAGAGCGCCATGATGACCGCCGTCTTCGCCTCCTGGATCCTCGCGCTCCTCGGCGCCATCCTGGGCGCCTTCGTGGTCAGCCCCAAGCCGGCGGCGGCCCCGCTCGCCGCCGCGCCCGCCGCGGACGTCGACGCCTGCCGCCCCGGCGCGATCGATCCCGCGCTGCTGACGGAGGACGACTTCCGCCGCCTCGAAGCCCGCGACTACGCGCCGATCATCGGCCGGCTGCTCGACCGCCACGCGACGGCGACGGGCGCGGAGAAAGCCGCCCTGTCCAAGGCCGGCCTGCGCCTTTCGTCCGCGATGAAGGTGGTCACGCGCTTCCGCGAACGCGTGGCCCACGAGAAGGACCCGATCCTGGTCCTGCGGGACGGACGGATGTCGAGGTCCACCGCCACCCCGGTGCCGTCCATCCGCGCGGAATCGATCGCGCAGATCGCGAGCCTGGCGAAGGACGTCGCCGGCACCGACCTGGCCTGGTTCCTGATCCTGGAGGGCGAGGGCCTGCGGGCGCTCGACCACGTGATCACGGGCGGCGAGATCCGTCAGGACTGCCGCGCGCAGCTGGACGACCTGGCGGAGGCGGCGCTGTCCCAGCCGCGGAACGCCCGGGAGATCGCGGTGCGGCTGGCCTCGGTGCGGGAGCGCCTGGGGCCGTCGAATCTCGCCAAACTCGATCTGGCTCTTCGGAATTAAAGAGATATAATCCCGCGCGTCATGGCGGACAGCCTACCGGAACCCCAGATCGGCCAGGTCTTCGGCAAGTGCACCCTCAAGCGCGTCATCGGCAAGGGGGGCATGGGGACGGTCTATCTCGCGGAGCACCTCTTCCTCAAGCGCTCGATCGCCATCAAGATCCTCGACCTGGACATGTCGAACAATCCCGAGGAGATGGCCCGCTTCGAGGCGGAGGCGATCGCGGCGGCGAAGCTCGACCACGAGAACATCGTGACGATCCACGACGTGGACGAGGTCCACGGGCGGCCGTTCATCGTGATGGAGTACGTCGAAGGCGAGGACCTCGAGCACCGGATCACCCACAAAGGCCCGCTGCCGGTCATGGACGCCGCGCGGATCGCGCGGGAGGTGGCCGTCGCGCTCGACCACGCGCACGCGATGGGCGTGGTGCACCGGGACATCAAGCCGGCGAACATCCTGCTCCGCAAGGACGGGAAGATCAAGATCACCGACTTCGGCCTCGCCCAGCCGATGGGCTACAAGGAGTCCAACGAGGACGGGAGCGTGACGGGCACGCCCCACTACGCCTCGCCCGAGCAGATCCAGGGGCACGCGGCCGACGGCCGCTCCGACATCTACTCGCTCGGCGTGACGTTCTACGCGATGCTGGTGGGCAAGCGGCCGTTCGAGGGGCGCTCCCCCGACAGCGTGGTCCGCAAGCACCTCGAGAAGCCCCGGCCCTCTCCACGCGACAAGCGCCCCCTCCTCCCCGCCCAGATCGAGGGGCTCGTGAAGCGCATGATGGCCATCAAGCCGGAAGACCGCCATCCCGACATCAAGGCGCTGCTGTCCGACCTCGACCTCTTCCTCAAGCGCAAGCCGTTCCTGCGCCTCCGCCGGAGTACGGAATCCAGAATCCAGAATCCGGAATCCAGGCGCCAAGTCCCCCCCCGCCCCCCGAGGGGATGACAGCGTAGAATGGCTCCGTGAGCCTCGTCCAGGAAATCGTCGGACTCCCCTTTCAATGGGGCGGGGAGAAGCACGCCGGGTGGCTGCCCAAGGGCGCGGTGGAACCCAAGCCGAGACCGAAGGAGTCTGACGTCCTGGACATCCGGATCGAAGAAGAGTCCGGCGGCTACCTCCTGATCTGGACCGGCCGGCTCACGGGCAGGCATGGCGACACCTGGCACGAAACGCTCCAGCAGGCCGAAGAACAGGCTGAAGCCAACTTCGATATCGTCGCGCGACAGTGGGTCAAATCGGATATACGACGGGCTGTCGAGCGCTCCTTCCCGACGGACGTCCAGGGCGTCCTGGAATCGCTGTGCGCGCTCCGGAAGGGCTATCAGGCCCAGGCCAATCTACTCGTCCTCGCGAACGGAGACTCCGACCTACTGGGCGCCCTGATGGAATGCGTGAACGGGGACTGGCGCGAGGACCTCACGCGCGCCATCGATTGGAAACACAACTACGAGAAGGATGCCCTCCTCCCCGAGGAGATCGCTCGGAGATTCGAGGGGCTCGGCTTGCCCGTGCCGAAGCTCGTCGCGGAACAGGTGAAGGAACGTCAGTCTCGCGGTCGCTGACCCCCCTGGGAATCCAAGGGGGCTCCCCCGTCGCTCCTGTACCTGTACCTAGTCCTTAGACCAGTCGGGGTGGGAGTTCGAGCCTTCCTTCGTGAGCTGGACGAACTCGAAGTCGCCGCTGTCGAAGGGCTTCACGCAGATCTGCCAGGGGCCGTCGGCCGTCGGCGCCCGCGAGAAGACGATCATCGTCCCGTCCGGCGAATAGCGCGCGTCGTGCTGGATGTCGGCCCCGAACGTCACCTGCTCCCAGTCCTTGCCGTCGACCGCCACCTGGTGGATGTGGCCCTTCACCGACTGGCAGAGCAGCCGCCCGCCGTCCCGCGTGAAGGCCGGCGTGCAGCAGGCCTCTTCCGTCTTCAGCTTCGTCGGCGCCCCGCCCGCCAGCGGGACGAGATAGATCCCGATCTGCTCCTCGTGCCGGCTCGCCACCGCCACCGTCTTGCCGTCGGGCGCGAAGGCCGGCACGCCGCAGCGCTCCCAGGCCTCCGGCGTGATCCGCTTCTCGGCCCCGCCCGCGAGGGCGCGCACGTAGGTCTGGTTGTCGCGGATGAGGACGATCGACGTCCCGTCGGGCGACCAGTCGGCCTGCGAGCCCTTCGCGATCATCGCCGCGCCCGAGCCGTCGCGGTTCATCGCCCACACTTCCGGGAAGCCGCCCCGCAGCGTCGTGTAGAGGATCCTCTTCCCGTCCGGCGAGAACCGCGGATCGGCGTCGGGATGGGCGTCGTCGGTCAGCCGCTTCGCGTCCTTCCCGCTCGCCTTCATGATCCAGAGATCCAGGCGGCCGTCGCGGTCGCCCACGAAGACGATCGACCCCTTGAGCGTCGACGCGTCGAGCTTGCCGGGGGCGACGGCCTTCGGCGCCTCCTTGGGCGCTTCGACGGGCGCCTCGGGAGTCGAGGCGGCGACGTCCTTCTTCTTTCCCTCGCCCGAGCGCGCGCGGCGGAAGCCGTAGCTGTCGGCGCCGAAGCAGGCGTCGGTGAAGGTCGGGAATTCCTTCGAACGGTAGGCCGCCCGGAGCTTCTCGGCCTCGCAGTCCCACGCCCCGCCGCGGAGGACCCGCTGCTTCTTCTCGTCGCCGTACCAGTCGTCGCACCACTGCCAGACGTTGCCGTTCATGTCGTAGAGACCGAACGCGTTCGGGGCCTTGCCGCCCACCGGATGCGTCGAGCCGCCCGAATTGGCCTTGGACCAGGCGGCCGGGCCCATGACCGAGGGGTCGTCGCCGAGCGCCCAGCGGGTCTTCGACCCCGCGCGGCACGCGAACTCCCACTCGGCCTCCGTGGGAAGCCGGTAGCCGTCGGCTTCGAAGTCGCAGGCCCAGGTCTTCAGGTCGTAGCAGGGCGTCAGGCCGTCCATCTCGGAGCACTTGTTCAGGAAGCGGACGGCGGCGGTCCACTGCACGCGCTCGACCGGATTCTTGGGCGCCTTCCGCTTCGCCGGATTGACGCCCATCACCTTCTCGTAGAGCTCCTGCGTGACGGGCACGCGGTCCATCCAGAACGCCTTCACCACGGTGTCCCGGGCCGGCTTCTCGTCCTCGCGGCCCGCGTCGTCGCCCATCCGGAACGTCCCGCCCGGCAGGAGCAGCAGCTCGCCGCCCGCCTTTGAGGAGAAGGAGGGAAGCGCGACGGCCTTTGGAGGAGGGGGAGATTCAGCTCCACAGCCCCAAAGGAGACCGAGGGATAGAACCAAAGGAGATAAGGAGATGGGACGGATCGGGGGATGGAGCGCGCCTTCTCGAAGGGGCGTTCCCGTGAGCCGCCCCTTCGAGAAGGCGCGCCTCGATCTCCGCATCCGTCCCATCACCGTATCTCCTTCGTTGTCCATCCCCGTATCCCCTTTAGTGGCGGGCGCCTTCATGGCCGGCGGGATTCTTCAGGATCTCCTGGGTCTTCGCGCGGAGCTCGGCGGCGATCGCCGACATCCCCGGCTTCGTCGCCATCAGCAGCGCGGCCTTCTGCCGGAGCGAGCGCACCACCCAGCGGCACTCCCCCGCCAGCTCGTCCTGGTTGTCGCCGATGACCACCAGCTCCATCGTCCAGGCCTTCACCTTCTCGGCGTCCATCTCCGCCTTCCGGAACTCCGCGATCATCGCCGCCACGTGCTCCGGCGTCTTGATCTTCTCCTCGCGCGCCGCGTAGCGCGCCTCCAGCTCGCGGCAGATCGCGTCGAGCTCCTCGACGGCCTCCTTCGGCTCCGGCCGCGCCGCCAGCCACGCGCGCACCCCGCGCACGAACTCGCGGTAGCGCGTGATCCGCCCCCGGATGTGCTTCACGAAGACCAGGACCTGGTCGAGGGCCTTTTCGACGTCCGCCTTCCGCGCCTGCTGCTCGCCCTTTCCGTAGATGCCGTTCAGGACGTCGCGCGTATGGCAGGTCGCCCAGCCCTTGTTCTCCGACTTCTGCCCCTCCTGGTCCAGGATGTACTCGCAGGGGCCCTGGCCGAGGGTGTTGCGGGCGACGTCCACCACCGTGAAGACCTCCGCGGGCGTCTCCGGCACGCGGTTGAACGGGTAGATCAAGGCCGGGCCGCGCATCACGATCGCCTCGTGTTTGAGCGGCTGCAGCGAGGCCCGGCCCTTCTCGTCCGACCAGGCGGGATACAGGAAGGTCTTCAGCACGGTCGTCCAGCGCTTGCGGTCCGCCTTGATCCGCTCCTCGCCGCCGCCCAGCCAGGCCGGCTTCACGTAGTGGTCCCCCCGGTGCAGCAGCAGGTCCCAGCTGTCCGTCAGGTCGTTCGAGCGCGTGAAGTCCACCCGCCAGGCCGCGCGGTACGGCATCGTCCAGTCCAGCTCCATCACGTGGCCCGGCGCGGCGACCTCCGCCGCGTGCCAGATCCCTTTCGCTTCGAGCGGCGCGATCCAGATCCGCGACGTCCCGAACGCGATCTCCGAGCCCGTGACGAGCCCCTGGTCCGCGGCGAGCCGGACGTCCTGCGCCTTGTTCTCGAAGACGCACATGACGATCGCGTCGCCGGAGGCCGTCGGATGCAGCAGGAAGTTCTCGCTCGGCACCTCGACGCTCGCGAGCGGGATCTTGCGGGCGTCGATCACGATGTCGTCCGAGAAGAAGTCGGGCAGCACGGCGAAGCGGCCCGGGCAGCCGACGCGCAGCGTCCTGGCGTTCTTGAGGGGCGCGACTTCCACCGCGACGTCCCCGCGCTTGAGCTTGAAGGCGAGCTTGGAGCCGTCTTCAAACGTCGCGTGGACGATGCCTTTCTCGACGGCCTCCGCCGACGCGAGCTTGCCGCCGAGGGTGGCGCGGCCCTGGAGGTCGACCGGCGCGCCGGCCTTGAACGTCACGGTGACGCGGCCGTTGCTCAATTCGGCCTGGAGGGCGAACAGCCCTTCGACCATGCTCAGGGCAAGCAGCGCGATCATGGCTTCCAGTCTAACAGCTGCCGGGCCAGGATCTCGTAGCCCTTGGAGAGAGGATGGCTGGCGTCGCCGTAGGTTTCGGTCGGCAGGGCGGCCGGCACGAACGCGGGCACGTTCATCCCGCGGAGCTTCGCCGCGATGGCGTCGCGCAGCGTCGCGTAGCGCGCGAGGCTCTCCGGCTTGCACATATGCTCGTTGAAGGGGCCCACGACCACCACGACGCGGTTGTCGCGGGACCGGAGGATGTCGAGGGCGCGGAGGAACTGGGTGAACTGGAACGACTCCTCGAGGGCCATCCAGGGGAAGTCGACGGCCCTCCCGCCGTTCTCCACCCAGGAGATCGGCGAGTGCAGCAGCGTGTCCGAGGGCGGCGGAACCTTCAGGGTGACCCGCCGCGCGGGGTTCTCCGCCGGATTCTTCGTCGTCCAGGACGGCACCGAAAGGCCGTCGAAGTAGGCCGCCTGGAGATGGCCCGTCCAGCCGCGGAACTGGAGGTTGCGGTCCACGACGCGGCTGAGGCGGGTTTCGATGTCGTCCTTGTAGCAGGGGATCGACGGCGAGAACTGCGGGGCGAGCGCGGCGTGGTTGAACTTGAACTCCTCCTTTTCGCGGAGGTCGTGCTTGGGCGAGCTCATCCAGAGCGGGTTGCACTGGAGGATCACGTTCTTGCCGCGGACGGCGCCGCCGAAGTGCTCGACGAGGCCGGCGAGGGCGGCGGGATGGGCGCCGTCGAGGCCCAGGTTCGCGTAGCGCTCCGTCCCCGAGAGCGCGTTGAGGTGATCCGACAGCGTCTCGCCCGGCTTCACGTACTGGCCCCAGACCACCGAGTCGCCGATGAGGACGGTGTCGCGGGACTCGACGGCCCGGGCCGCCCAGCGCGCGTAATGCGCGTAGTCGTTGCTGAGCTCGTACGGCATCCGGTAGGTCTTCCCCGCCTCGAGCGGCTCGAGGACGGGCCAGATCCGCGGCGCGGACAGCATCACGGCGAGGCCGAACACGGCCACGACCGCCCACTGGGGCAGCGTCAGCTTGAGCCGATGGGAGCTGGTGAATTCGTCCATATCAAAACTGGAAGTAGATGAAGGCCTGGTTTCCCGACTGCGCCACGATGGCCAGGTACGCGACCATGGCGCAGGCCGCCGCCACCTGCACGGGGGCCCACTCGACGACCTTCCGCGCCTTGGAGCTTTCCGCGAGGAACTGCCAGGCCCAGACGGCGCCGATCATGGCCAGCATCATCGCCGGCATCCCGGACCGGCCCCAGGGGGCCGTGAACATCCGGGAGATCACGAGCCAGGCGTCGCCCACGGAGGCCGCGCGGAAGAAGACCCAGCAGAGGCAGACGAAGACGAAGACGGCGGCCTGCTTGAGGACGCGCGGCACGCGGTCGCGGTAGAAGGCCGTCAGCTCCAGCTCGCGGGTAACCACGCGGCCGATCGCGTGCAGGGCGCCCCAGATCACGAACGTCCAGGCGGCTCCGTGCCAGATGCCCGAGATGAGCATGGTGATGACCATGTTACGGTAGGTCATCCACTTGCCGCCGCGGTTGCCGCCGAGCGGGAAATAGACGTAGTCCTTGAACCAGGTCGAGAGGCTGATGTGCCAGCGGCCCCAGAAGTCGCCCAGGCCGGTGGCCACGTAAGGATTGTTGAAATTGAGCATGAAGCGGAAGCCCATCATGCGGCCCACGCCGCGGGCCATGTCCGTGTAGCCCGAGAAGTCGAAGTAGATCTGCCAGGCGAACGCGATCGTCCCGAGCACGAGCGCGGAGGCCGGCTGCTCCCCGGGAGACGCATAGACCTGGTCCACGTAGGGGCCGAGGTAGTCCGCGAGGGCGATCTTCTTGAAGAGCCCGACCAGGAAGTGGCTCAGGCCCTCCGTGAGGTCGTCCTTCGTGATCGTCGGCGCCTTCTGGAGCTGCGGCAGCAGGTTGCTCGCCCGCTCGATCGGGCCGGCCACGAGCTGGGGGAAGAGCGATACGAACGCGGCGAAGCGGATCAGGCTCTTCTCGACCGGAATGTCGCCGCGATAGACGTCGATCGTGTAGCTCATCGACTGGAACGTGAAGAACGAGATGCCCACCGGCAGGGCCAGCTGGGCCACCGGCAGGGGGATCCCGATCGCCGCCAGGTTCTGGGCGGCGAAGCCCCAGTACTTGTAGAAGCCGAGGAGGCCGAGGTTGCTGACGAGGCTGAGCGTGATCCAGAGCTTCTTGCGCGTCCCCTTCCCGATCAGGATCCCCATGTACCAGTCGAAGGCGGTCGTCGCCGCGATGAGGATCAGGTTGAACGGGTCCCACCAGCCGTAGAAGACGTACGACCAGATCAGGAGCCAGACGTTCATGACCTGGACGTTCTTCCGGGTCAGCAGGTAGATGGGAAAGACCGCCAGCATGAACAGGGCGAAGATCCAGGTGTGAAAGAACATCTAGCGACGAGCTCCAAGCGCCAAGCTCCAAGCTCCAAGGGACGGGCGACGAAGAGCTCCAAGACGCGGGCGCCAGGACGGAGGCACGGGAGTCATCCTCATTTGCCGGGCGCCGCGTTCCGGACGCAGCGGAAGCCCATGGTGTCCGGAGCCAGGCAGGCGTCGGTGAAGCCGGGGTTCTCGGCCCCGCGGGCGGCGCAGCGGAGCCGCTCCTCGTTCGACGCCCAGGAGCCGCCCCGCAGGACGTAGCGCTCGCCGTCGGCCGGCGGCCCGCCCTTCGCGTACGCGTCCTTCGCGTAGACGTCGTCGCACCACTCCGCCACGTTCCCGTGCATGTCGTGGAGGCCGAACGCGTTCGGCCGCTTCGTCGCCACCGGATGCGTCCGCTTCTCCGCGTTCGCCCCGTACCAGGCGTGGTCCTTCAGGCGCTTCGGGTCCGACCCGTACGTGTAATCCTTCCCGCTCCCCGCCCGGCAGGCGTACTCCCACTCCGCCTCCGTGGGAAGTCGATAGCCGCTCTTCGTCCGGTCGCACGCGGCCGTCTCCTCGTCGTAGCAGGGCTGCAGGCCCTCCGCCTTCGAGCGCGTGTTGCAGAACAGCGCCGCCTTGGTCCAGGGCATCAGCTCGACGGGATTCGACGCCCCTTTGAACTTCGAGGGATTCGGCACTTTCAGGCGGTCGAGCTCCCCCTGCGTCACTTCGGTCCGGTCCATGTAGAAGGCCTCGACCTTCACCATCCGCGTGGGCTTCTCGTCGTCCTTCCCGGTCTCGCTGCCCATGCGGAACTCGCCGGCGGGGATGAGGAGCATCTCGACGCCCGACTTCGTCGTCATCGGCTTGAGATCCTTCGGCGGCTCCGGCGCGGGGCCGTCGTCGGGCGGTTCACAGCCGAGCAGGAGCGCGAGCGCCAGCGCGCGCCTCACTTGACGAAGATCCAATCCGGCTCCTTGAAGGACTTGCCGTCCTTCGTGACCAGGGTGAACTTCGACGTCCCGTTCGCGTCGCAGACGCCGATGTTCCAGTCGGGGGCGTCGACGCCCGGGAACTCCGGCAGCAGGCCCTTGAGGTTCTTGCCCTTTTTCTTGGGGCCGTAGCTGAAGGCGATGTACTTGCCGTCGGGCGACCAGTCGCAGTGGTAGGTCTCGACCGGGTCCTTGCTCTCCATGACGTTGTGGATGTTCGACGCCTTGGGCGGGGAGACGGAGAAGTCGACGTCCGCCACGCCCACCGCGTAGTCGCCGTGGCCCCAGGCGATCCGCTTGCCGTCGGGGCTCACGTCGGGCCGGCAGCCGCTGAGCCCCAGGTCGAACACGCCCTCGCCCTCGGCCTCGATCGCGAGGATGTTGTGCTTGAAGCCCATGCCGCCGTGCACCGTCGACACGAACCACTTGCCGTCGGGCGTCCAGTTGAGCGTGTAGAGGTGGTGCAGCTTCGCGTTGGGATGGTCGCGCGTCTTGCCGCTCGGGAGGTCGAAGATCCGCAGGCCCTTGGTCACGAAGTCGGCCATGTTGAAGGCCTCGAACTCCGCGGGCAGGTAGGCGACGGCCGAGCTGTCCGCCTTCCAGCAGGGCTCGCGCGAGTTGTCGGCGATCTTGCGACGGCCCGAGCCGTCGACGTTCATGAGATACAGGTTCCGGACCTTCGAATCGCCCTTCGTCTCGTCGGCGCAGAAGACGATCTTGGTGCCGTCGGGCGAGACCTTCGGATAGAGCTCGTCGACCTCCCCCGTCACCGTGAGGTTCACCGGGTTCGAGCCGTCCGCGTTCATCGCGTAGAGCTCCCAGTTGCCGTCGCGGTTGCTCTCGCAGACGATCCGGTGGCGCACGCTTTTGAGCTCGGCCGCCAGCTCCTGGCCGGCCAGGACGGGATCCTCCGACGGCGCCGCCAGCACCCACACCAGGCCGGCCAGCAGCCCCGCCGCGGCCAGCGCGATCAGGACGTCGAACCGCCGCTTCGGCGACGCCGTCTCCCCCCGCTTCGCCCGCGCGAGGATGGCCTCGGGCGCCGGGGCCGGCCTCAGCCGCGCCAGACGCTCTTCCAACTCATCCATGGCGTTCTCCCAGGACTTCCTTCAACGCGGCCAGGCCGCGGTAGTACCGATGCTCGAACGTCTTCTCGGAGACCCCCGTCACGGCCGCCGCGTCCGGAAACGAAAGGTCGCTCCAGATCTTCAGGACCACCGCCTCGCGCTCCTCCGTCGGGATCGCGCGCAGGGCCGCTTCCGCCCGACGTCCGAAGTCCGCCCGCTCGGCCTCTTCCACGGGGTCGGCGGGCTCGGCGAAGTAGGGAGTCGACGCCTTCCGCGCCAGCCGCCGCGAACGCAGCGCGTTGAGGGCCTCGTTCCGGACCGCCCGGAAGAGATAGCCGCGGTCGGACGCGATCTCCTCCGGCGGCCCCGAGGCGATGAGGCGGACGAAGACGTTCTGGAGGACGTCCTCCGCCGCCGCCCGGTCGGACAGCAGGGAGGCGGCATAGAGGAGGAGCCGGTCGGCGTGCCGGCGCCAGAGCTGCTCGCAGCGGTCGACGTCCATCCAAGCGGGGGCCAGGAGCATGCCCCCTGTGACACCCGAGGGCCCCCGACCTCCCCGGGAATTGTACGTGTTAACGAAATGACGCGGTCATTTCGTTAACATGAACGCGCATGGTTCTCGCGCTCCTTCTGGCCCTCCAGACGGACTGGCCGCGCTGGCGCGGGGCCGACGGGTCGGGAGTCTCCCCGGAAGCCCTGAAGGCCGAGGCCCTGGCCCGGCCGAAGCTCCTCTTCCGGGCCCAGCTGGGCGAGGGGCTCTCCTCCGTCTCGATCGTGGCCGGCAAGCTCTATACCCTCGGCAACCAGGGCGGGCAGGACGTCGTGTCCTGCCTCGACGCGAAGACCGGCAAGCCCGTCTGGCGCTTCCCCTACAAGTGCCCCGCCGGCAACTTCAACGGCCCGCGCGCCACCCCCACCGTTCACGGGGGGCTCGTCTACACCCTCAGCCGCAACGGCCAGGCCTTCGCCCTCGACGCCGTCACGGGCGAGCCCAAATGGCAGGCGGACCTCGCGAAGCTCTACGGGGCCAAGACCGGCGACTACGGCATCACCGGCTCGCCTCTCGTCCTCGGCGACGCGCTCGTCTTCAACGCCTGCGCGAAGGGCGTCGCCCTGAACCGGACCAGCGGCGAGAAGCTCTGGGCGAGCGCCGCCGGCACGAGCGGCTTCGCGTCGCCGGTGGCGGTCGACGGCTCCGTCGCCCTCTTCACGGCCTCCTCCCTTTCGATCCTCGACCCCGCCACGGGCCGCGAGCTCTCCGCCTTCGCCTGGCAGACCTCCTTCGACGCGAACGCGGCCGACCCCGTCCTCTTCGACGGCAAGCTCTTCATCACGTCCGGCTGGGACAAGGGCTGCGCCCTGCTCAAGCTCGAGAACCAGCGCCTCAGCTCCCTCTGGCAGAACACGGAGATCCGGAGCCAGATCGCGTCGCCGGTCCACCTCGACGGCCGCCTGTTCGGCATCGACGACAACACCCCCAACGGCCAGCTCAAGTGCCTCGACGCGAAGACCGGCAAGCCCCTCTGGTCCCGCAAGGGCGGCTTCGGCAACCTGCTCGCCGCCGGCGGCAAGCTGCTCTCCATCGACCGGACCGGCCTCCTCGTCGTCGTCGACGCCGACGGGAAGGACGTCGCCAAAGCCCAGGTCCTCGGCCGCGCCGCGAAGAACTGGACCGCGCCGGTGCTCTGCGACGGCCTGCTCTACTGCCGGGACGGCGAGGGGCTGCTGGTCTGCCTCGACCTCCGATGATCTACCTCGTCAAGGCGAACGGCGATCTGATATCGCCCTGCGCCTGCGTGTCGACGCCCATCGCCGCGCCGGGCCAGAAGGACTGCCCCTGGTGCGGCTGCGGCTGGCTCTTCGTCTGCTCCGCCTGCCGGAAGACGTTCACGTTCGCGCGGGCGGAGGAGGTCGACGCCACCTGGGAGGAGCTCGCCCGCCGCGACGGGCGAGGGGACGTCGAGGAATGGGTCGAGTTCATGAAGATCCTGCAGAAGGACCTCCGGCCGGGCGCGCTCTACGTCTACCTGGACGGCTGGGTCTTCCGGACGGACCAGAAGGACCTGCGCTTCGACGGCTGGCACGCGAAGCACGACTTCGCGCGGGCGCCGCAGGTCGTCGGGCGCGAGCTCATCGACCGGACGATCGGCACCCGCGCGTACTGGGACGAGCGGCGGGTGCTGACCGAACAATAACCCTTCGACTCGCTCCGCTCGCTCAGGGTGAGCCGAGCGGACGCGCTCGGCTCACTCGGCTTTCAGCGGAGTGACCTTGATGTTCTTGAACTGGAAGCGGACGTTTTCGCCCTGCAGGCCGATGTAGCCTTCGCGGGGCGAGGCCAGCTCGATGCTCCAGGCCTCCTTGCCGTTGAAGGTGAGCTTGGCGGAGCGGCCCTGGACGCGGAGCACGAACGTGTTCCACTCGCCGGGCTTGTGGAGGCCGGCCGGCACCGTCGCGTCCTTGAGGCCGGCGCCCTCGCCTTCCTTGCCCTTGAGCAGATTGACCTGGGCGCAGGTCCGCGGCCAGGGCTCGCCTTTCTCCAGGGCGTGGAACAGGATGCCGCTGTCGTACTTCTCCGCCGTCGTCTTCCAGTCCACGGTCAGCTCGAAGTCCTTGTACATCTTCTCCGTGCGGAGCCAGCCGTTGCCCGCGCCGGCCGTGATGCAGCCGTCCTCGACGGTCCACACCGTCTTGTTCACGGCCACCCAGCCCGTGAGGTCCTTCCCGTTGAACAGCTCGATCGGGCCGTCCTTGTCCTGAGCGAGGGCCGACAGGCCCGCGTCGAAGGACTGGAGGGCGAGGAGCAGCAGAAGGGACATGGTCATCTCCTGTTCAGTCGACGTCCTCTTTTACGCCCCGGACGGCCACGGTGGCAACGGAAAAGCGGCGATTTTGAGAGCTGCTTTTCGCGAAGGAAGACATTATCTCTCCATGACTCTGATGCTCTGTCTCCTGATGTCCCAGGGAACCCCCGTCCGGGCCGACGACCTGGACGCGCTGGTCGAGTGGGTCGACGGCGCCGCGCGGCCGCGCAAGGAAAGCCCGCGCCACGTGCTCTGGACCCAGACCAGCGCCCCGGAGTGGAACGGCCTGCGCTTCGGTGACTCCAAGGCGGCCGGCCTCCGGCACCTCAAGGCGACCTTCAAGAAGGACCTCGAGGCCGGCAGCCTGCTCGTCCAGGGCGGCGGCCGCGCGAGCGCCCTCAAACCGGGCGCGGCGGGCGATCCGGCGGACGAAGCCCAGTGGATCCCCGGGCAGCGCCTCGGCGGCGAGGCGGCCGTCGGCAAGGAATACGCCCTCTGGACGTTCCCGCCGGGGACGTCGACCCGCGCCCTCCGCTTCAGCCAGACGAGCGCCTCGAGCGAGAAGGACTACGCCGGCTGGCTCGGCGGCGCGTGGCTCCTGCCCGGCCGCTATGCCGACCTCGCCCGCGCCGCGGCCCCGAGCTCCCGCGCCAACGACCACCATGCCGCCAAGCTCGTCAACGGCCGCCACGACGACTGGGGCCCCTGGGACAACACGACCGAAGCGATGACGTCCGTCGCCGAGCGCCCCGAATGGATCCTGCTCGCGTGGCCCGCCGAGGTCCGGCTCTCCGGCCTCTGCGCCCTCGGCGCGGGCTTCGGCGACGGCGAGGTCGCGGCCTACACGGGGCCGGCCGATCGACATCCCCGGGAAGCCGCCGACGGCGACTGGACGTCGATCCGGACCTTCACCGGCTTCAAGAGCCAGTACCCGCGCACGATGAGCCCGAACTGGATCGACTTCGGCCGCGAGGTGAAGACCCGGGCCGTCCGCCTCCGGCTGACGAAAGTCACCTCCGAAGACCACCCCCACATGAAGGGCAACACCAAGGACGGCACGCGCGTCTGGCTGCACGAGCTGCTCGCGCTCTCGCCGCTCGGCGACGCGGCCCTCGCCTCCGCCGCCGTGAAGGCGCCCGAGGCGGAGCATCCGCCGATCCCCGTGAAGTTCACGCTGCCCGAGCCCGGCTTCGTCACGCTCGTGATCGAGGACGCCGAGGGCCGCCGCGTGCGCAACCTGGTCAGCGAGACGCCCTTCCCCGCCGGCGAGAACACGGCCTGGTGGGACGGGCTCGACGACCTGGGCCGCGACCGCGGCGCCGCCGGCCACGCGATCTACCACATTCCCGGGCAGGCCGTCGCGCCCGGCGCCTATCGCGTGCGCGGCCTGCGCCGCGGCGGGATCGACCTGCTCTACGAGATGTCCGTCTACAACTCGGGCCACCCGGCCTGGGCCACCGCCGACCGCTCCGGCGGCTGGCTCGCCGACCACAGCCCGCCGAGCGACGTCCTCTTCGTGCCCACCGACGCGGGCCCGCAGATCTGGATCGCGAGCCACGTCGCCGAGGGCGGCGACGGCCTGGTCATGATCGACCTCGACGGCAAGAAAGTCGGCGCGATCCGCTGGCTCGGCGGCAACTGGACCGGCGCGTCCCACCTCGCGCGCGACGGCAAGCAGGTCTACACCGCCGCCGGCTGGGAGCAGGACAAGGACAAGAAGAAGGGCGACATCCGCCTGATGAAGATCGACGCCAAGGGCGGCGCGAAACGGGTGGTCGCCTTCCCGCTCGACGACCGCAAGGACGCGGAGGTCGGCGGGCTCGCCGTCCGCGACGGCCTCCTCGCCGTCTCGCTGCCGAAGCGGAACGAGGTCGCCCTGGTGGACGTCGCCGCCGAGAAGATTCTCGGCGTGAACCAGGTGGAGGACCCGAAGGGCCTCGCCTTCGAGAAGGGCGCCCTGCTGGCGATCAGCGGGAAGAAGGTCGTCCGCTACGCGATCGAAGGCGGCTCGCTCGTGAAGCCGAAGGACGTCGTCGCCCTCCAGGAGCCGAGCGGGATCGCGCTCGACGCCGAAGGCCGCCTCTACGTGTCGGACCGGGGGACGTCGCACCAGGTCCACGTCTTCACGCCGGACGGCAAGCCGCTGCGGACGATCGGCACGGCGGGCGCGCCCGCGCTGGGCGCGTACGACCCGTCGCGCATGACCGAGCCGTCGGGGCTGACGGTGGCGCCGGACGGCACGGTCTGGGTGGCCGAGCACAGCTACCAGCCCAAGCGGATCAGCGCGTGGAGCGACAAGCTCGTGAAGGCCTTCTACGGGCCGCCCGAGTACGGCGGCGGCGGGCAGATCGACCCGAAGGACAAGACGCGGTTCTACTACAACGGCATGGAGTTCAAGCTCGACTGGGAGAAGGGCACGAACACGCTCGTCGGCGTCTTCTACCGGCCGGGGGCGGACGGCTTCGCCCACCCCAAGGGCCACCACGCCGACGGCCCGCCGCAGCAGGCGATCTACGCGAACGGCAAGCAGTACATGAGCAACAGCTTCAACTCGAACCCGACCAACGGGACGTCGATGGTCTTCCTCTGGGAGCTCCAGGGCGGCCGCGCGAAGCCCGTGGCGGCCGTCGGGCAGACCAGCCACTGGGACCGTTTCAAGCCGTCGAAGGAATCGACGACCTTCGCCTGGAACGACCGGAACGGCGACGGGAAGGCGACGGACGACGAGATCGCGACGAAGCCGGGCCGGGCGGGCGGGCTGGTCGTCCACGACGACCTGTCGATCGTGAGCTCCCAGGGCTGGCGGCTGGCGTACCCCTACGATCTCGCGAAGGCGGAAAAGGTCGTCGAGGGCACGCAGCCCGGCCTTTCGTCGGGCGGCGACCAGGCGATGACGGCCGGCGACGGCTGGACGATCCTGACGATCGGTCCGAAGCCGTTCGGGGCGGACTCGCTGGCCGGCGTGAAGGACGGCAAGCCGCTGTGGAGCTACCCGAGCCTCTGGCCGGGCCTGCACGCGTCGCACAACGCGCCGCTGCCGACGTTCCCCGGCCAGCTGCTCGGCACGACGCGGCTGCTCGGGGGCTTCGTCCCGACGCCCGCCGGCGAGCTCTGGGCCGTCAACGGCAACATGGGCAACGTCTACCTGTTCACGACCGACGGCCTCTTCGTCGCGACGCTCTGGAAGGACGGCCGCCTCGCCTCGTGGGCCATGCCCGCGGCGATCCGGGGGATGTCGGTCAAGGACGCCTCCCTGCACACCGAGGATTTCTGGCCGACGATCACGCGGACGGCCTCCGGCGAGACCTACATCACGGTCGGCGTGAACACGACCAGCACGATCGTGCGCGTGACCGGGCTCGAGACGCTGAAGCGCCTGCCGCCGTCGACCGTGACGGTGACGAACGCCGACCTCGCCGCCTGCGCCGACTACTTCGTGAAGCGCGACCTGGCCCGGGCGAGCCGGGAAGGCACGGGCACGCTCGAGGTGTCGCTCCGCAAGACGGCGCCGGAGGTCGACGGCAAGCTCGAGGACTGGGCGGGGGCCGCCTGGGTGACGATCGACTCCCGGACGAAGCAGGTCGGCGACTGGGGCCACGAGGAGCTGAAGACGCGCGCGGCGGTGGCCGTCGCGGGCGACCGCCTCTACGCGGCCTTCCGCACGGGCGACGAGGGCCTCCTGCGCAACACGGCGGAGGCGCTCCCGATGCTCTTCAAGACGGGCGGGGCGCTCGACCTCGTGATCGGCGCCGATCCCGCGGCCGACCCGAAGCGCGAGAAGCCGGCGGCCGGCGACGTCCGCCTGATCGTCACGCGCGCGAAGGACAAGACGGTCGCCGCGCTGTACCGGGCGGTGGTGCCGGGGACGTCGAATCCCCTCCCCTTCAGCTCGCCCTGGCGGACGGTGACGATCGACCGGGTCGACGACGTGAGCGCCGACGTGAAGCTCGCCTCCGAGAAGGGGGGGCTCTACGAGTTCTCGATCCCGCTCGCCACGCTGGGCCTGAAGCCCGGCCGGGAGATCCGCGGGGACGTCGGCCTGCTGCGCGGCAACGGCTTCCAGACGCTGCAGCGGGTCTACTGGCAGAACAAGGCGACCGGCCTCACCGCCGACGTCCCGGGCGAGGCGATGCTCACGCCGCGCCTCTGGGGCCGCTGGGTCTTCATCCCCGAAAAGTGATTAGCCACAGAGGCATAGAGACGCGTGATTACTGACTTCTTCGTGGCGTCCCCGGAGGAGATCCGACATCTCGACTGGACCCGTAGTATCGGCGATATTTTCCAATGCGCCCAATTCGAGAGCGTCGATACCGTCAAGCTCGGGCATCTGGAATACCTCCTGGTCGGAACGGAATCCTACGAGGCGACGCGCCAAATGGATGGATCCGAGATCAAGGCCGAAAAGGAGGGTCCTTGGATCTATACCCTCAACGACCGTCTAGTCCGCGCTATGTCGGCTCTGACCCCCGAGTCTGCCCTGGATCCCGTCCGCAAGTGGATCGAAACGGAAGAGTGGCAGGCGGACCGCGCGACGCCTGAGAGCGTCGACGGCTTCGTCGAGATGCTGATCGATCTGGGAAAGCTGGCGTCCCGGGCGCTCGCCTCTGGGAAGAACATGTACCTCTACATGTCCCTGTAAGGGAGCGCGCCTCCACGCGGGTCGCCTCTGGGGCCGCTGGGTCTTCAAGCCCGAGTAACCAAGCGTCCGGGCGCGGGCTACAATACATTGAACATGGGCCAGGAGATCGTTTACTGCTCGCGTTGCCAGACGCGGATCGTCGGCGCCGACTTCGACAAGGGCGAGGCGTTCCGGGTCGACGAGGGCACCGCCTGTGCGAAGTGCGCGATGGGGCTGCTCTCCACCGCCCCGCTCGCCATCCAGAAGCAGATCCTCGACCAGAAAAAACGGGCCCTGGACAAGAAGCTCCAGCCCGCGCCGACCCCTCGACGTCCCATGCCGGCCGTCGCCGCGCCGAAACCGTCCCGGCTTCCGGTGGCGGCGCTGGCGGTCATGGGACTGGCCGTCCTCCTGTGCGCGGGCCTGATGCTGAGGTCCGGCGGATCTCCGGCGCCGGCGCCGCCGGCCGCCCCCGCAGGGCCGTCGGAGCGCGACCTCGCTGCGCAGGGAGCCTTGAAGGTGGCGGTCTCGTACGCGAAGGATCACCCGGCGGAGCTCGACGAGCAGGCGAAGATCTTCGGGAAGATCACGCGGGAGTACGCCGGGACGCCCGCCGGCGCCGAAGCGAAGCGGCAGCTGGAACAGGTCGAGCGCCGGCGCGAGGAGGCGAAGGCCGTCGAGCTGGCGGCGGTCCTGACGCGGGCGCGCGAGATGGCCGCCAAGGAGCGGTACCAGGAGGCGGTCGACCTGCTCGAGGGCGCCCGGAAAAGCAGCCCGGAGGCGGCCCGCCCGCTCAACGAGAAAACCAAGGAGCTCACGGACGCGATGGCGGCCCGGTTCCCGGCCTTGAAGGAGCGGGCCGTCGCCGCCCGAAAGAGCGACGCCGCGGCGGAGCTCCAGCAGGTCCGCGATCTGGTGGCCACGTGGGGCTCCCCCCGCTACAAAGAGGAGCTGGAAAGCGCCCTCGCCCTGGCCGTTCCTCCCATCGCGGCCAAGAAGGACGGCACGCTCTATCTGCCGGTCGCCGACGCCGCCCTGCGGGGCAGCGACAAGTTGCGTCGGACCCCCGGGGAGTGGGGAGCGACCCAGAGCTGGCACCACGTGACGGATTACGTCGAGTGGACCGCGGCCCCCCGAGCGGCGGGCACCTACACGATCAAGCTGACCTACGCGTGTCCCAAGGTGGATAACCAGGGGTATAAGTTCGGCGGGGACTTCGCGGTCGCCGTGGCCGGCGGGGAGTCGAAGACGTTCACCGTCGAGCACACGGCCGCCTGGAGCGAGTTCAAGATGATCACCTTCGGAACCCTCCGGCTGCCAGCGACGCCCTGCGTCATCACGATCCGGCCGGTGAAGGTCATCTCGAGCCTCATGAGCCTGCGCAATCTCCAGCTCGTGCCGGCTCCGTAATTCACCACAAAGTCACAAAGAGCGCGAAGCGCCCCGCTTCGTGGTGAACTCTCGGTGTTCTCGGTGTCTCGGTGGTGAAGGCTAGTGGCGGGCGGATTCGTGGACGGACGGGGCCCGCAGCACCGCCTGGGCCTCGACGCGCAGCTTGCCGGCGAAGGCCGCGATCGAAGGGTCCTTCACGGCCATGAGCGCGACCCGCTGCCGCAGGTTCTTCACCAGGTAGCGGCACTCGCCGACCAGCTCGTCCTGCGTGCCGCCGATCACGACCAGCGCGTCGCCGAAGGCCTTGGCCTTCTCGACCCCCGCCGCGCCCTCCACGCCGAGGCCGTCCTTGCGGAAGGCGTCCATCATCTCGGCGACGACCTTCGGCGTCTTGATGATGTCGAGTTTCGCCGCCACCCGCGCGTCGACCTCCGCCAGCAGCTTGTCGATCTCGGCGAGAGCCGGGGACGTCGGCGACTTCTTGAGCTCCGCGCGCATCTTGGCCGCGAAGTCGACGTAGCCCTGGATGCGCGCGCGGATGTGCGTCACGAACGTCAGGCCCTGCTTGAGGAACTGCTCCGTGTCCGCCTTGCGCGACGCCTGCTCGCCCTTTTCGTACATCGCCTTCAGCTCGTCGCGCACCGAGCAGGTCGCCCGGCCCTTGAGCTCAGACTTCTGGCCCTCGACGTCCAGGATGTACTCGCAGGGCCCAACGCCCAGCGTGGCGCGCACGACGTCCGTCACCGTGAACGCGTCGAGCGGGGTGTCGGCCATCCGGTTGATCGGATACACGACCGCCGGCCCCCAGAAGCTCAGCTCCATCTTCCCCTTCTCATTGAAGGGCTGCACGAAGCCCTTCTTCGCCGCGTCGGTCCAGCAGGGATACAGCAGGCCGCCGATCGCCTGGTCCACCACCTGCCGGTTCGCGCGCAGCTTCTTGGGGCCGTCGCCGAACCACACCGGCTTCGTGAACTCGCCGCCCTCCTTCTCCTGGAGCAGCATCTCCCAGCTGTCGATGAGCTCGTCGTGCCGGGTGAAGTCCGTGCGCCAGACCGCCGGATAGGGCATCGTCCAGTCGAGCGGGATGATCCTGCCCCGCTGGTTGCGGGCGAGGTCGATCGACGTCCACAGCCCTGGGCCCTCGAAGGCGGCGACCCAGATCTTCCGCCCCTTGCCGAACTCGATCTCGGAGGCGACGACCTGCCGCTTGTCGCCGTCGCCGGCGAGCGAGATCCGGACGTCCTGCTCGCGGTTCTCGAACACGCACATGGTGATCGCGTCGCGGTTCCCCGACAGGTGCAGCAGGAAGTTCTCGCTCGGCAGCTCGGCTTTAGAGGCGGGAATCTGGCGGGCGTCGACGACGATGTCGTCCGCGAAGAAGTCGGGCAGCGCGAGGAAGCGGGCGGGCGACTCCACGCGCAGGACGCCGGAGGGGGCGACGGCCTCCACGGCGGTCTCGCCGCGCTTGAGCGTGAAGCGGGCGCCGGACGTCTCGAGGGCCGCGCCGCCCTTGCCGAGGTCGGCGAGGGAGGCGGAGACTTTCTTGTCGAGGGAGAGGCGTGCGCGGACGGCGCCGGACGGGCCGTGGATTTCCAGGCCGTCGGCGCCCTTGCGCGCGACCAGCGTCACGCGGCCGTTCGACAGCACGGCGTCGCCCTTGAGCGGCCCGGCCTTCTCGAGCGCGATCCAGCCGGTCTTGGCCGCGAGCGCGTCGGCCGCGTAGGGCGCGGCGGAGGACGTGGAGGTGTCCCAGGCTTTGACCTGGAGCAGGAGGGCGAGAAGGATCATCGGCGCGCCCCTTTCGTGTCTACGCGGGCAAGGATGCCCGTCGCATGGTCCTTACGACACGATAGAGGGCCGATCTCCCCCGAGAATCAAGAATCACGAATCAAGAATCACGGACGCTCCCCCCCTTCCCCCCCGGGGGGACGGAGGGGGGACGCCCGTCCGTGATTCTTGATTCGTGATTCTGGTTAGTCCCCCGACAGGCTTTTGAAATACTCCTTGAGCAGCTCGCGGTATTCGGGGGGATAGTCGTCGAGGTCGCGCTTGCCGGAGAGCATGGCCTCGCGGAGGCGCGGCGGGAGGTCGCCCCAGCGGCCGGTGCGGTCGCCGCGGGAGCGGAACTTGTTGATGGGGTCGCTGTTGCGGCCGGGATCGTAGGGCTTCGTCGCCGGGCTGGACGGCTGTGGAGGACCGGCTTGGGGTTGCTGCTGCTGGCCGGGCTGCTGGCCGGGTTTCTGCCCCTCCGGGGCATGCTGAGGATTCCCTCAGCTCCCGCCCCCTCAGGTCTTTGCCTTTCGGATGACCTCGTCGATCTTGTCGATCGCGCCCTTCTGGCCGCCTTGCGACTTCCCGAGCAGCTTTTCGATCTTTTCCAGCACGGTCTTCTGGGCCGCCGCGGGATCGTTCTTGAGGGCTTCCTCGAGCCGTTCGACGCCCCCCTTCTCCGCGAGCAGGGCCTTGCCGCGGGCGGAATCGTTGAGGAGGGACTCGGCCTCTTCCATGAGGGTCCGGGTTTCCTTGAGGAGCTGGATCGCCTTTTCGGGGGTGAGCTCCTCTTCCTTGTCCTGAAGGACCAGGGCCAACGCCAGCGCGACGTGCATCGCGACACCCTCCGCCAGACTCTATCCCACATTCGAATAAAGGGAGCCTGAAATATTAGACGAGCGAGGGCAGGGATCGACGAGAGGAATCCGCAATCCCCCCGGGGGGGATGGGGGGTTCTTGATTCTCGCTAGTCCCCCGACAGGCTCTTGAAATACTCCTTCAGGAGCTGCTGGTACTCGGCCGGGAAGTCGTCCAGGTCGCGCTTGCCCGAGAGCATCGCTTCGCGGATGCGCGGGGGGAGGTCGCCCCAGCGGCCGGTGCGGTCCCCGCGGGAGCGGAACTTGTTGATGGGGTCGCTGTTGCGGCCGGGATCGTAGGGGGACGTGGCCGGGTTCTGGGGCTGCTGGGAGCTCTGGGGCTTCTGCATCTGGTCCTGGGGCTGGCCCTGCTGCGGCGGCCCCGGCTGGGGATCGCCCTGCCCCTGGCCCTGCTGGGCCCGGGCCCGGCGGATGACGTCGCCGAGCTTGTCCACCGTCTCGCCCTGGTTCTTGCCCGACTTCCCCATGAGCTTCTCGATCTTCTCGAGGATCTTCTTCTGCTCGTCCGCGGGATCGGCGGGCGGCGTCCCGAGCAGCTTGTTGACGCGCTCGAGAGTCTCCTTCTCCGCCCCCAGCGCCTTGCCGCGCGCCGAATCGTTGAGGAGCGCCTCGGCCTCCTCCATGAGCTTGCCGCACTCCTTGAGGATCTTCAGCGCCTCCTCGGGCGTGAGGTCCTTCTCCTCCTGGGCGGGCGGCGGCGCCGGCGGAGCCGGCTTCGGCGGATCCTGGAGCGCCAGCCCTTCGACAGGGCTCAGGGCAAGGAGCGCGAAAGCGATCGTGATCATTTCTGCTCCGCTTTCTTTTTCATCTCGTCGAACTTCTCGACGAAGCGCTTCATCAGCAGGCCGAGCTTGCCCTGCTCGTCCGACAGCCGCTGCAGCAGCATCTTCTCCGCCGTCGAGAGGTCCTCGCGGTCCGCCTTGTAGCCGCGATGGACGTCGCGCGTCCGCGTCAGCAGCTGCTCCTGCAGCTTCTTCATCATGTTGAGCTGGACGAGGTCGGGGACGAGGGGCTTCTTGCCGCCGCCGCCTCCGCCTCCCCCGCCGCCGCCTCCGCCGCCGGCCTTGGCCTGCTTGCGCTTGAGGTCGAAGGCGTCGAGGAGGTCCTTGAGCTTGCGGACGGCGTCGGCCTGGTAGTCCTGGGTGCGGCTGCCGGTGTCGGGCGGCTGGGCCTTGAGGAAAGCGGCCGCCTCGGACATGTCGCCGGTGGCGCTGTCGATGACGAAGTGGTAGACGTCGGCGTTCTCTTCCTTGAGCTTGCGCTTGATCTCGTCGAGCGACTTCCCGAGCCCGTCCTGGGCCTTGCCGAGGTCGCGGGCGCGGATGACCTCTTCGCGGGTGAGGGCGCCGCGGGACTTGCGCTTGTCGTCGAGCTCCTTCACGCCGCGCGAGACGACGGTCTCCTGGGTCTCGACGATCTTCCGGAGCTCGGTCTGGAGCTGGACCATGAGCTCCTCCTCGGCCTGGCGCTTCAGCTCCTCGAGGGCGTCCTCGAGCTCGCGCTGGGCCTGCTGGAGGTCCTTCTCGGCGTTCTTCTCGTCCTGCTCGGCTTCCGGGGTCTCGCCCTGCTCGAGGCTCTTCTTGGCGCGCTGCATGTTCTGCTGCGCGCTCTGGGAGGAGCGCTTGGCCTGCTCCTTCTGCATCTTCTCGAGCTGCTTCTCCAGCTCGGCGGTGAGGTTCTTCGTCTCTTCCTGCTTCTTGGCGAGCGCGTCGGCCTTCTTCTTCTCCTCTTCATTGAGGGGGCGCTTGCCGAGCTCGTCCAGCTTCTTCATCGCGTCCTTCATGGCCTTCTGGGCGTCCTGCTGGTCCTTGGAGGCCTGGGGCGACGACGGCTGGGGCTGCTCCATCTTGCCCTGGGCCTGCTTCATCGCGCCCTGGGCCTGCTTCGAGCTCTCGGCCGCGTCCTTGAGGGCGTCGGCCTTCTTCTGGTCCTTCTCCTCTTTGGCCTTCTCCTCCAGCCACTTGGTGACCTTCTCCTTCAGCTCCTCCTCGAGCTTCTTCTGCTCCTCGGCGAGCTGCTTGAAGTCGGGGTCCTCCCGCTTGGCCATGTTCTCCTTGGCGCGCTGGAGGGCCTCCTTGGCGTTCTGGAGGTTCTTCGACGCCTGCTTCTGCGACTGCTGCGCCTGCGCCGACTGGGTCTTCTTCATCTCCTCCGAGGACTGCTCCATGTTGCTCTGGGCGCTGCGCGTCTCGCCCGCCGCGTCCTGGAGGTCCTGCTTGGCGCCGGAGTCCTGGCGCTTCGCCTGCGGGCTCCGCGCCGCCTCGGTCATCTTGTCGGCCAGGGCCTGCGCCTTCTTCGCGAGCTCCTCCTGCTTCTTGGCGGCGTCCTGGAACGCGGGCGCCTCCTTCTGCGCCAGCGCGTTCTGGAGGCGCTCCAGCTCCTGGCGCGCCTCTTCCATGCGGTCGACGGCCTGCTGCTGCGCGCGCGAGGCCTCGGCGTTCTTGGCGCCCTTCATCTCCTGGCCGGCCTGCTGGGCCGCCTTCGCGCCCTCGTCGGTCTTCTCCCCCGCCTTGTCGAGGGCCTTGGCCGTCGAGGGGCTCTTCGCCTCCGCGCCCTTGGCCGCGTCCTTCATCTCGCCGGCCAGCGCCTGGGCGTCCTTCTCGATCTTCTCCTGGTCCTTCTGGAGCCGCGCGGCCTCCTGGGCCTTGCCCTTCTCCGCCGCGTCCCGCAGCTTCTTCAGCTCGTCCCGCGCCGCCTCGAGCTCCTTCACCGCGCGGTCCTGGTCGCTCCGGGCGAACTCGAGGGCGTTCTCGTCCAGCCCCGCCTTCGCGGCGTCCTGGAAGTTGCTCGCCGACACCATCGGCTTGAGGATCTTCTTCTTCTCCTCGTCCGTCAGCGCCTTCTCGTGGAAGAGGTCGTTGCCGAGCTGCCAGGCCCGGTCGGCCGCGTCCTTCTGCTCCTTCTGCAGCTTCGGCAGGTTCGCCTTGTCCGGCGCCTGCGCCGCCTGCCGGGTCGAGGCCGCCGCCTTCTTCTGCTCCTCGATCGCCTTTTCCATCTCGGCGAGCGCCTTGTCGATCGCCTCGCCGCGCGAGCGGTGCGCGTCCAGGCCCTTCTGCGACTCCTTCTGGCGCTCGATCAGCTCGTTCAGCTTCTTCGCCATCTCGCCGGCGTCGCGGAGCTCCTTCGACTTCGCCTGCTCCAGGGCCTTCTCGGCCTCCTTCTGCTCCGCCTGCAGCTTCTCGATCTCCTTGATCGCCTCCTGCGTCTTGGAGATCAGGTCCTCCGCCTTGCCGCTCTCCGTCTTCGCCTGCAGCTCCTTCTGCTTCTGCGTCAGCTCCGCGAGGTCCTTGCGGACCTGCTCGACGTCCCGGCCGCGGTCCTCGTTGAGCTTCTCCGTCTCCTTGCGGATCTTCTCTTCCTGCTTCTGGATCTCCGACAGCTTCTCGAGCGCGGACTTGATGTCCGCCATCTCCTGCTTCAGCTTCTCCGGGTCCGTCCGATCCTCCAGCAGCGCCAGGAGGGCCTCGAGGGCCTTGGCGACGTCCTCCCCCGCCGTGAGCGCGCTCTCGACGCGGTTCGAGCGGAGGTGGTCGAGCACGGACGCGATGTTCACGCCCACGCGGTCGGTCTTGAGCTTCTTGAGGCCGTCCTCGAGCTTCTTCGCGTAGTGCTCCTGGTCCTTCTTGCGGAGGACGTCGATCAGCTCGGTCATCTTCTTTTCGAGCTTTTCGAGCTCCTTCTCGATCCGGACCTGGTCCTGCTCCGCGTCCTGCTTGCGCGGGTCCTTCTTGTCCTGCTGGGCCAGCCCTTCGACCGGGCTCAGGGCAAGGACGGGGAGCGAGAGCGCCAGGAGCGACGCGATGAGAACGCGCATGGAACGCCTCCCTGCTTACTTGCCGCCGCCGGCTTTCTTGATGGTGTCGTTGACGCGCTTCTGCTGGTCCATGATCTCGCGCGTCATCCGGATGACTTCCTGGTAGCTCGACCACTTGTCGAGGTGCTCGAGGGCGCGCTGGATGCCGCCCGCCGTCTGGCTCTGCCAGCCCTGGGCCTCCTGGAAGGCCGTCGAGCGCTCGGCCCCGGTGCGCAGCTTGGCCGCCTGGTCCAGGCGGGCCGCCGCCAGGCGCGACAGGCCGGTCTTGCCTTCCTCGCCCGTCAGCGCCAGCAGCTCGTCGGTGGCGAGCTCCAGCTGGCGCGCGGCGCTCTCGTCGAAGATCTTGTTGTAGACGCCCCGGCGCCGCACGTAGTTGATCTCCTTGCGGAGGCCGTCGAGCCGCGACGTCACGTCGTTCTGCTCGAAGCCCGCCTGGCGGACCTCGCCCTGCTGGTCCGGCGCCAGGGCCTCGCCCCGCCCGAAGCTCGTGTGCAGGCGCCCCGTGCGGCTCCAGGCGGCCTCCTGGCGGGACTTCTGGGTCCGCAGCTGCGTCTTGATCTTCTCAATCGCGTCCTGCAGCTCCTTCTCCAGGGCCGTCATCGGCACGATCGACATCTTGTAGACGCGCGAAAGGCGGACGTTGGCGCCCCCGACGTCCTTGTAGTCCTCGGCCCGGAAGCGCAGCTCCACGTGGTCGCCCGGCTCCAGGCTCAGCGTCGCCACGTCGAAGGTGAACTCGCTCCGGATCCGCGTCTCGCCGTAGTCGCGGGAGTTCTGCGTCCGGGTGAACTCCAGGGGCGTCCAGTCCGTCGACTTCTCCTTGTTCTGCGCGATCGCCCGCGTCTCCAGCAGGATCCGGGCGATGCCGTGGTCGTCGCGGACCTCGATCTCCAGCGGCCGCGCGCAGACGTTCGTCACCGGCTCGTCGCCCAGCGGCTCCTTCACCGTGATCTCGGGCGAGCGGTCCTCGACGCCCTTGATCGCGAAGCGCATCGGATCGCGGTTCGCCAGGCCGTTCTTCGCCTTCAGCTCGAACGCGTACTCGGAAATCGGCTCCTCCACCGAGAAGCGCCCGGCGAACGTCCGGGGGCGGCCGTCGGGGGAGTTCGCGAGGGCGGCCGGCGTCCTCTTTTCCTTGCCGCGGACGCCCAGGGCCAGCGTCGCCCCCTCGAGGTCCTCGTTGGAGACGGCCTCGAAGCGCACGACCGTGTGGAGCGGCAGGATCAGGTTGCCGGCCGGCTCGGGCTGGTCGGACGGCGTCGCCGGCTTGCGCATGTAGGCCGGATACTCGAAGAAGAGGCGGATGATCTCGAGCGAGGGCGGCGTGACCACGTCCACCCGGTGCTCGGCGGTCACGTCGTCGCCGCCCGACACCGTGAACGTGAAGGGGCCCGTCACGCGGGTGAACGTGAACTGGAAGCGCTCGCCGCCCAGGACGGCCATGCGCTCGCGGCTCGATTCGCCGGAGTCGAACTTGTATTCGAGGAGCGGCAGGCGCGCCGGCCGCTTGCCGGTGTAGCCCACGGCGATCGTGAGGTCCTCGCCGCGCGGGACCACCCGCCGGCCTTCGGGGAAGTCGATCACCTCCAGATGCGTCCGCTGCGGCCACTTCGTGGCGCCGCCGAAGAGGCGCTTCACGTAGATGGACGCGTGGTCCTGGAAGGCGAAGCCGGCGGCCGTGATCACGAGGAGCAGCCCGACGGCCCACGCCGCGATCTTGCCGACGTTGCGCGTCACGACGACGCGGCTGAAGTCGAGATCCGAGGTGATTTTTTCGGCGTCGACGACCAGGGCGTCGACCAGCTCGGGCGACGCGTCGGGCCCGGGGTTGCGCGAGAGCTGGATGGCCGAGATCAGGCGGTCGTTGATCTCCGGATAGCTGCGCTCGACGAGGACGGCCAGGTCGTCGTCGCTGATGCGCGCGCCCAGCGGCGTGACGACGTTCCGGACGACGATCCAGACGAGCAGGGCGATCCCGCCCAGCAGCAGCGTCAGGCGCACCTGGACCGGCAGGGCGAACGACCAGTCGGCCAGGAAGGTGATCAGGATGAACGCGACGGCCGCCACGCCGATGCGCGACAGGCCGTCCAGCGCGAAGAGCCGGCGGAGCGAGGCGCGGAGCCCCGCCAGGCGGGAGGTGACGGGCGCGAGTCGTTCGATGTGCGGGCTCAACGGACCTCCACGTGGACGGATTCGGAACGGGCGCTCCCGACCCAGGCGCCCGGAGGCGCGTGGGCGCCGCTCGTATAGGCGGCGCGGACCGGGACGCGGCCCTTCTCACGGAACAGGGCGGGGTCGACGTCGATCTCGATCACGCAACGATGTGCTACGTCGAGACGGGTCAGTCCGTTGGGCGAGGAAGCGATCTCGAGCGGCCGCGCCGCGTTGGGGTCGAGCGGGACCTGGGCGTCGCCCACCACCAGGGAGAGGTACTGGGAGAAGTCGCGGCGACGTCCCAGGTGGAGGGGGGCGACGGCGTCGGTTTCGAGGATGAGGTGCCATTTGAGGGGGGCGCCGGGGGTGACGGTGTCCTGGCCGCGGGGGTCGAGTCTCAGCCGCACGGCGGGTCGCTCGTGCTCGGCGAGCCAGCGCAGGGGGTCGTCGAGCTCCACCATTCGCGAGCCGACGGCCCCCTGCGTAGGCCCCAGATGGAGCCGGCCGGCGGAGGTCTCGACCTCCACCTTGCCCTCGACGACGTAGACCGTCGCGGGGGCGGTGACGCCGAACCTCGTGCCGTGGACGCGGGCGACGGCCTGCGCGGCGCGGATCTCGAAGCCCTTCCCGCTGGGAAGGATGTCGGCGAAGACCTGGCCGCTTTCGAGGACGACGGAGCGGGGGCCGTCGAAACGGATGACGCTGTTTTCATCGACGCGGAGGGTGCCGATGTCGGGGAGGAGGAGGGTGGTGAAACGTTCGGCGCGGAAGGGGCGGTCGGTCGGTATCCGCCTGCCGGTTTCGACCACGACCGGCGCCGGCTCCGTCGCTCGGGGCAAGGCTGCCAGCGCCAGGAACGAGACGATGGCGACCAGCACGCTGGCGGCGGCCGCCACCCGGATCCACAGCCCGAAGGCGAGGGCGGGCTTGGGCAGGCGGGCTTCGATCTTTTTCAGGGTTCCGGGGGTGGGTTGGATGTCGGGGAGGGCTTCGTGGAGGAGGCTGAGGAGGGCAGCGGTTTCTCGTAGCTCCGCCGAACAGGCGGCGCACGAGGCCGTATGGGCCTCGATCTCCGGGCTCTGACTTTTCAGGGCCTCGATCCCGAGGGCCCTGACCCCTTCGCACTTCACCAATCCTGGTAACCGGGGGGTAGCGGAAAGGTTCGACCCAAGAATCAAGAATCACGAATCAAGGGGGAGGGGGCCGCCTTTTTGTTCTTTATTATTTGAATACAGGAGACGGTCAGCGCCAGGAGGCCGAGGCCGGCCGGCCAGGCCCAGGGGCCCAGATGACCCAGGGCGGCGTGCTCGAGGTTGTCCCCGAGGCCGTGGGCGGCCGGGAGGGTGATCGTGGAGTGGCGGATCGACGTCCCGTCGATGTCCAGGATCACCGCGCAGGCCTTCTGGTCGAACTGCCAAGAGTCGTAGTCGCCGCCGATGCCGTTCACGACGACGGTCGTCGAGCCGACCTTCGTCTCCGAGTACGCGTGCCGGTGCCCGTTGAAAACGTACTTCACCCGGGGCGACTTATCGAGCCACGCGAGGAAGGCGGGATCGGACGTCGGCACGTGGAAGAGCAGCACGACGGCCTCCTTCCCCGCCGTCCGGGCCTCGAGGCGGGCGATGTCGATCGGCTCCCCGAACGCGCTGTTCAGGCCGAGGAAGGTGACCGGACCCGGAAGCTCGAACTCCAGCGCCCCGAACGCCTTCAGGAAGCGCTCCGGCGTGCCCTTGATGTCGTGGTTCCCCGGCACCGTTCGGAAGCTGCCGGGCAGGTTCCGAACGGTCCGGGCGGCGAGGCGGTAGTGGCCGTCGTCGTTTTCGGAGACCAGGTCGCCGCTCTGGAGGGTCAGGGTGACGCCCGCCTTGCGGACCTCTTCCACCAGGTTCTTGCCGTTCGTGATGCCCTTCTGGAGGTCGCCGAGCACCGCCACTTTATAAGGGCCCTGGGGAGGGCTCCAGGCGGCGGGAGGCCAGGGGACGTCGGGCGTGAACGCCCGGATCCCCAGAAGCAGCCCCAGGAAGGCCGTCGCGAGCCCCCCCAGAATCGCCCCCACCCAGGCCAGCCGCCGTTTCATCGGCCGCATGCTACCACCTGGGCAAGGGGCTTCACAACGACCCCCCTCCCCGGCCCCCTGGGGGCTGGCACGGGCCTTGCGCTCCTTCCCCCCATGAACATCAAAGCGGGACTCCAGCAGCTGGCCCACCTGGCCCTCCGCGTCTTCCTGAAGATCCACTGCGGCTTCAAGGTGCGGGGGACGCCGAATCTCGACCGCCCCTCGCTCCTGGTGGCCAACCACGCGAGCCACATCGACATCGCGGCGATCTTCGCCGCCCTGCCGATCAGCGAGGTCCCGAAGGTCCGCACGGCCGCCGCCAAGGACGCCATCTACGCCCTGCCCAAGCCGGTCCTGGGCGTGGTCGAGTTCCTCTTCAACACCTATCCGTTCGAAAGGAAGTCGAAGTCGAGCGGCAGCCTGGAGTTCGGGGCCGACGCCCTCCGCGACGGCTGCCATCTGGCGATCTTCCCGGAAGGCCGGCGCGACGACGGCACGTTCCTCGGCTTCACGCCGGGCTTCGCCAAGATCGCGTACCAGACGGGCGCGCCGGTGGTCCCGATCCGGATCGACGGGGCGCACAAGGCGATGCCCCGGCACGCCGATACGATCGGCCGACATCCGATGAAGGTCGAGTTCAAGGCGCCGCTCGAAGCGGACCGCTCGGTGCCCTACGAGCGCCGCCAGGAGGAGTATGTCCGGCTGGTGGCGGAGGCCAACGCGGCGGTGAGCGGATGATGACCCCACGGGAAGATGCCCGGATTCCTCAGGCGTTCGCGGCGCTGGCCTCCCTCCCTTGCCTGGGAGCGGCGGCCGTCCTCGCCGCGAACTTCAACAGCTGCCTGTACTTCCTCGACAAGAGCGAGACCGTCGCCCTGATCGCCGTCCCGGCCGCGGTGGGCCTTCTGCTCCTGGCGTTCGCGCGGGACCGGAAGCCCTGATGTCCGCCGACGCGGACACGGCGTCCCCCTTTCGGCGCCGGCGCGTCCTGCTGGTCCTCGGGCCGCTCGCGGGCACCCTGGGCGCGTTTGTGGGAGTCGCGGCCGGCCTCGACGGCCTCAGCTCCCTCGGACAACTGTCCTCCGAAGGGCTGTGCGCCACGGGCGCCGCCTTCTCCTTCCTGGCGACCTTCGCGACGCTGGCGGTGATCGAAATCGGATGGCTTCGGGGACGGCCTTGCCACGCTCTCAAAGCCTGCGGGGCCCTGGCCTTCATGCACTTCTTTCCAGGGATGCTCATGGGAAAGGTGATCGCGGGGATGGGCTGCTGAACGTGAATGTCGGGCCTCGCGGCGCTCGGCGGCCCGCTGACTACTTCGCGCGGGTCTTCTTCTTGGTCTCTTTGGCGGGCTTGGCTTCTTCGGGGGCCTGCTTGACCTGCCACTTGCCGTCGACGAAGTAGGCGCTCCAGCCGGTGGCCTCGCCGTTCTTCGCGCTGGTCAGGAAGTGCTCGCGGGTCTTGCGGCTGAAGCGGATGACGGCCGGGTTGCCGGCGTCGTCCTTTTCCGGGGCGTCCGCCAGGTAATGGAACTTGGGATCCAGCTCGGCGCGATGGCGCACGAGGTCGGCGACCAGCGGGGCGCGGGTCTCGCGCGAGCGCGGGAACGTGTGGGCCGCCAGGAAGATGCCCACCGCGCCGTCGCGCAGCACGAAGTAGGCGTCGGACTTCTCGCACTTCAGCTCCGGCATCGGAATGGGCGGCGCCTTGGGCGGCGCGGCCTGCCCGCTCCGGAGCAGCTTGCGGGTGTTCTTGCAGTCGGGATAGCGGGTGCAGGCGAAGTACTTCCCGAAACGGCCGACCCGGAGGCGCATCTCGGCCGAGCACTTGTCGCAGGGGATCACGGGGCCGTCGTAGCCCTTCAGCTTGAACGTCCCCTCTTCGATCAGCGTGCCGGCGCAATCGGGGCTGTTGTGGCAGACGTGGAGCTTGCGCTTCTCGTCCACGAGATAGCTGTCCATCGCCGTCGAGCAGAGCGGGCAGCGCTTCATGTCGCGCAGCGCGGCGGTCTCGGCGACGTTGCCCTCGTCCTCGTCCTCGCTCTCCGCGGAGGCGACCTCGACGGCCTCCTCGCCGGGCACCAGGTTCAGCGTGCCCTTGCAGCGCTCCTTGGGCGGGAGGGCGTAGCCGGTGCAGCCGAGGAACACGCCGGTGCGGCCCGTCCGCACCGCCATCTTGCGTCCGCAGGTGGGGCAAGGGATGTCGGTCTCGATCGGCGCGTTGCCGCGCATGCGCTTGTCGGCGACGTCCAGGGTGCTCTTGAAGTCGTCGTAGAAGCGGTCGAGGACGGTCTTCCAATTCTGCTTGGCCTCGGCGATCTCGTCGAGCTCGCCTTCCATGCTGGCGGTGAAGCCGTAGTCGAGCAGCTTGCTGAACGTCTCCACCAGGCGGTCGGTGACGAGGTCGCCCAGCTTCTCCGCGTGGAAGCGCCGGTTCACCAGCTTGACGTAGCCGCGCTCCTGGATGGTGGAGATGATGGAGGCGTAGGTCGACGGCCTCCCGATCCCCCGCTTCTCGAGCTCCTTCACGAGGCCGGCCTCGCTGAAGCGCGGCGGCGGCTTGGTGAAGTGCTGGGTGGGATCGAGCTTCTCCAGCTTGAGCTCGTCCCCGATCGCGACCTTGGGCAGGACCACTTCGTCTTTCTTGGCGACCGGCGGATGGACGCGCAGCCAGCCCTCGAAGCGGATCACCCGGCCGCTCGCGCGGAACTCGAAGTCGCCCGCCTGGACCGTGACGATCGTGCTGTCGTACTCCGCCGGCGTCATCTGCGACGCGACGAACTGCTTCCAGATGAGCTCGTACAAGCGCTTCTGGTCGGGTTCGAGATCGCCCTGGTCGGCGGCGAGGACGTTCACGTCCGTCGGCCGGATCGCCTCGTGCGCCTCCTGGGCGCCCGCCTTGCTCGCGTAGACGGGCGGCTTCTCGGGAATGTAGAGGGAGCCGAAGTCCTTCTGGACCTTCGACCGGCAGGCCGCCACCGCCTCCGCGCTCAGATTGGTGGAGTCGGTGCGCATGTAGGTGATGAGGCCCGCCTCGTACAGGCGCTGGGCGAGCGTCATCGTCTTCTTGACCGAGAAGCTCAGCCGCGAGCTGGCGGCCTGCTGGAGCGTCGAGGTGATGAACGGCGCGCCCGGGAACTGCCTCGAGGGGCGGTCGTCGAGCGACGCCACTTTGTAGGTCGCGGAGGCCAGCGCCGCCAGCGCCTGGTCGATGTCGGCCTTGCTCGTCGGCTTGAACGGCTCGCCGCGGAGGCGCACGGCCTCGAGGCGGATCGGGCCGGCGCCCAGGACGTCGGCGTGCAGCTCCCAGTACTCGACGGGGATGAACTTGTGGATCTCCCGCTCGCGCTCGACCACCAGCCGGGTGGCCACCGACTGGACGCGGCCGGCGGAGAGGCCGCGGGCGATCTTGGCCCAGAGCAGCGGCGAGAGCCTGTAGCCGACCACGCGGTCGAGGAAGCGCCGCGCCTGCTGCGCGTTCACCCGGTCCATGTTGAGCTCGCCCGGGGTGTCGAACGCCTTCTGGATCGCGGCCTTGGTGATTTCCGAGAACACCACGCGCTTGTAGCGCTTGGGGTCGCCGCCGATGGATTCGCGCAGGTGCCAGGCGATGGCCTCGCCCTCGCGGTCCAAGTCGGTCGCCAGGTAGATGGCGGGCGCGTCCTCGGCGTACTTCTGCAGCTCCTTGAGGATCTTCGCCTTGCCGGGCAGGACCTGGTACTGGGGCACCCAGCCGTGATCCGGATCGACGCCCATGCGGCGGATCAGGGCGGCCTCCGCGCGCTTGGCTTTCGCCTTCGCGATGCGCTCCGTCCCCGACTTGGGCAGCGGCTTGGGCTTCTTCTTGGGGACGGCGTCTTCGGCCTCCGCCTTGTCCCCCGCCGCCGGGAGGTCGCGGATGTGGCCGAACGAGGATTTCACCACGTAGCCCCGGCCCAGGTACTTGTTGATGGTCTTCGCCTTGGCCGGCGACTCGACGATGACAAGGTAGCGGCTCATGTGCGTGTAAGGATAACCTCAAGAACGCCGGATGGCGGGCTAATGTCCGTGAGCCCCCGCGGGGGCCACGGCGCCCGTGATCGGGCAGCGGAGCATCGGGACGTCGACGACCGCCTTCGCCGCCTTCTTCGGAGCGGCCTTTTTCTTCGCCTTCGGCCGGACGGCCTTCTTCTTCGGCATGGCCGGAATCATATACAAGCGAAGCGCGTCCGGGAAAAGGAAAATTCCCCGGAGCCCGCGGTACGATCAAGAAGTGGAGGAGCATCCGGGTTTCGCGCTGCCGCTGATGCGCTTTCTGTTCGGATGCGTGGGAGGCGTGCTGATTCAGCTGCCCGCCGCGTTCCTGGCGGACTTCGCCTCGGGAGTCTACGCCTGGGTCCTCGCCGTCGTGGTGGGATCCCTGCTGACGGGCTTCCTGGCCCAGTCGCCGCCGGCCCGCGCCTGGGGCGCGCCGCTGGTCTACCTGTTCGTCGCGGTCCTGGTGGTCGCCCTGCTGTTCTGGCGGGGCCAGGCGCGCGCGAAGGACGCGCCGATGCTGGGCTCCCTCTTCGGCGGATGGAGCCTGCTCGCGGCCGGGTTCGCCCTCCGTCGACGTCGGAAGCTGGGCGAGGGCGACGCGTAAAAAAAATCCCCCCGACGGCCTGAGCGGCCGCCGGGGGGAGTCGGATCCGCGGGTTACTTCTTCTGGGTGACGCCGGGCAGCCGGGACACCAGCTCCTTGAGGTTGATGCCGCTCACGCCTTCCAGGATGGGCGGCAGCTGCGCGACGATGTCGACGATGTCCTTGGTGATCTTCGACGCCCCGAGCGCGCCGTCGCCGTTCGAGACGATCGTGATCTTCTCGGTCTTGCCGAGCGGCTCGGCGATGGCCCGCGCGATCTCGGGCATCCTCTCGATGAACATCTGGGCGATGGCCGCCTCGTTGTAGGTGCGCCACGCCTCGGCTTTCTTGCGCATGGCCTCGGCTTCGGCCTGGCCCTTCGCGAGGACGACCTCGGCTTCGGCGAGGCCTCGGGCGCGGATGGCCTCGGCTTCGGCGATGCCGCGCGCCTTGATGGCTTCGGCGTCGCCCCGGCCGATGTTCTGGGCCGCGAGCGCCTGGGCTTCGGCGGCCGCGATCTGCTGGAACTTGTTCGCCTCGGCCATCTGCTGGACCCGGAAGCGCTCGGCCTCGGCCGGCTTCTGGATCGTGGCCATCAGCTCCTTCTGGCGGATGTCGATCTGGCGCTCTTTCTCGATGTCGAGCACCTTCATTTCCTCGACCTTGACCGACTGCTGCGACTTGAACTTCTGCAGGTCGTAGGCGAGGTCGGACTCGGCCTTCCTCTGGTTGACGGAGGCCTGGTAGTCCGCGTTCTTCATCTGATAGTCGCGCTGGGACTCGGCGACCTGGGCCTCGGCCGTGTAGCGGGCGGCCTGGGCGAGCTGGTGGGCCTCCGAGCTCTTGATCGTGGCGTCGCGGTCCGCCTCCGCCTGGCCGATCATGGCGTCGCGCTTGACCTGCGCGATGCGCGGCTTGCCGAGGGCCTCGAGGTAGCCCTGGTCGTCCTGCACCTCCTTGATGGTGAAGGAGATGATCTGCAGGCCCATGTTGGCGAAGTCCGTCGACGACTCGTTCTGGACGCTCTGCGCGAACTTGTCGCGGTCCTTGTAGAGCTCCTCGACCGTCAGCTTGCCGATGATGGCGCGCAGGTGGCCTTCCAGCGTCTGGTGGGCGATCTGCATGATCTCGTTCGGCGTCTTCGACAGGAACTGCTCGGCCGCCGTCCGGATCGCGGTCTCCTCGCCCTTCACCTTGATCTGCGCCACGCCGTCGACGCGGATCGGCACGCCGTTGATCGCGTACACGGAGGGCGTCTTGACGTCGATGGTCATGAGCTCGAGGGACAGCGTCTCCGCCTTTTCCAGCACCGGCCAGACGAACGTGCCGCCGCCCTTCTTCACCCGGAAGCCCACCGTGCGGCCGTCCGCCATCTTGTGCGCCCGCCCCGAGACGATGAGCACCTCGTTGGGGCCCACCTTCACGTAGCGCGCCGCGAAGATCAGCGCGAAGATGAAGAACACCACCAGGAACGCGACGACCACGCCGATGATCAAACCCCAATCGCCCATGTGGACCTTCCTCCCTATCTGTAGACTAGGACTTCGCCTTCTCGACGACGTAGTGGTGGCCGACCAGCTTGACGATCTTGACCTGGGTTCCGGGCGGCAGCTCCTTGCCGTCGACCGACTGCGCCGGGTTGAGCATCCGGGTCCCGCGCAGCGTGAACGCGATCTCGCCCAGCCCCTGGTGCGGCAGCGCCACCGTCACCTCGGCCGGGAGGCCGACCGCCTCCTCCGCCGTCCCGTGGCTCGACGCCTGGGTCACGCTGAACACCTTGTAGAGCAGGTACGCGACGACCAGCGCCGTGAGCGTGGCGCAGATCAGCGCCCCGCCGATGTGCATCAGCGGCGGCCAGAGGAAGACTTTCTTCAGGATGAGGCCCGCGCCGCCGAAGCCGACCGCCGCCAGCGACAGCGTGACCGGCGACAGGATCGGGAAATGGACGTGGCCCTCCGCCCCGTGGCCCATGTCGACGTGGTGGCCCCCGACGTCCACATGCGCCTCGGCGGCCCCCGAGAACACGCCCGCCATGAGCCCGCTGACCACGGCGAAGCCGAAGCCGAGGAGGCCCACGATCCAGTACGCGATTTCGATGCCGTCCATGTTCATGCGTCCTTGGACCGCCGACTATATCACGGAAGCCGGGCGTTCCGCACGTTTGACCGGGAGCGGGCCCCGCCGTTACAGGCGTTCACTTTTTCTCGAGTGAAGTGTTAACGTTCCAATCCGATTCGGACGTTATCACTTCTTCCCGATGGACACGTTCGGGCCCGCCATGGCGGAGAAGAAGTCGTTGCCCTTGTCGTCGACGACGATGAACGCGGGGAAGTCGACCACGTCGATCTTCCACACCGCCTCCATCCCCATCTCCGGGAATTCCAGGACGTCGACCTTCTTGATGCAGTCCTGCGCCAGCCGCGCCGCCGGGCCGCCGATCGAGCCCAGGTAGAAGCCGCCGTGCTTCTGGCAGGCGTCGGTGACCGCCTTCGAGCGGTTCCCCTTCGCGAGCATGACCATGCTGCCGCCGCGGCTCTGGAAGAGGTCGACGTACGAGTCCATGCGCCCGGCGGTCGTCGGGCCGAACGACCCCGACGCGTAGCCCTTGGGCGTCTTGGCCGGCCCCGCGTAGTACACGATGTGGTCCTTGAGGTACCCGGGCAGGTCCTGCCCGGCGTCGAGCCGCTCCTTGAGCTTCGCGTGCGCCAGGTCGCGCGCCACCACGATCGTCCCCGACAGCGACAGCCGCGTGCGGATCGGGTGCTTCGACAGCTCCCCGCGCAGCTCCTTCATCGGCCGGTTCAGGTCCAGCTTCACGACCTCCCCGCTCAGCAGGTGGTCGGTCACCTCCGGCAGGTGCTTCGCCGGGTCCGTCTCGAACTGCTCGAGGTAGATTCCGTCCTTCGTGATCTTGCCCAGCGCCTGGCGGTCCGCCGAGCAGGAGACCGCGAGGGCGACGGGGACCGACGCCCCGTGCCGCGGCAGGCGGATGAAGCGGACGTCGTGCGTGAAGTACTTCCCGCCGAACTGCGCGCCGATGCCCGTCTTCTGGGCGAGGTCCTGGACTTTGGCTTCCATCTCGACGTCCCGGAAGCCGTGGCCGGCCGCGGAGCCGGCGGTCGGAAGGGTGTCGAGGTAGCGCGCCGACGCGAGCTTGGCGACCTTGAGGGCGTATTCGGCCGACGTCCCGCCGAGCACGACGGCGAGGTGGTACGGGGGGCAGGCGGCGGTGCCGAGGGTGCGGATCTTCTCGTCGAGGAACTTCATGAGGGCGGCGGGGTTGAGCAGCGCGGGGGTCTCCTGGAAGAGGAGGCTCTTGTTGGCCGAGCCGCCGCCCTTGGCGAAGAAGAGGAACTTGTAGGCCTCGCCCTCCGTCGCGTAGATCTCGATCTGGGCGGGGAGGTTGTTGCCGGTGTTCTTCTCCTGGAAGGTCGAGAGCGGGGCGAGCTGGGAGTAGCGCAGGTTGAGCGTCGTGTAGGCCTTCGCGATGCCCTTCGAGATCGCGTCCTCGTCGTGGCCCGCCGTGAAGACCCGCTGGCCCTTCTTGGCGGTGACGATCGCGGTCCCCGTGTCCTGGCAGGACGGGAGCACGCCGCCGGCGGAGATGCAGGCGTTCTTCAGGAGGTCGAGGGCCACGAACTTGTCGTTCTGGGAGGCCTCGGGGTCGTCGAGGATCTTCCGCAGCTGGGCGAGATGGCCGGGCCGGAAGTAGTGGGCGATGTCCTTCATGGCCTCGTAGGCCAGGAGCTCCAGGCCTTCCGGCGCGACCTTGAGCACGGTCTGGCCTTCGAAGGAGGACGTCGAGACGTGGTCCTTCGTGAGCAGGCGGTAGGGCGTCGTGTCTTCGCCCAGCGGCAGGATGTCCATGGCAGGTCCAGGAAACAGGTCCAGGTCCAGGAACCCCCGAGGGGGGACGTCGATGAGTCTAGCGGGACCCGCGCCCTTTGGCTATGATCGAGGCGCGGGTCACGGAAAGGACACTATGGCCACCCCCACCCTCCTTCTCCTGCTGCTCGCCCTCCAAAACCCCAAGATCACGGCCACGCTGGCCGAGGCGCCGGGCCCGAAGATCGTCTGCGAGGGCGCGGCCGCGGTCCCCGACGGCATCATCCTCAACGTCGAGATCTACCTGGCCGGCACCAAGGAGATGCTGAAGCACGAGCTCGTGCGCGTGAAAGACGAGACGTTCAAGGCGTCCTTCGACCTCTTCCGGGGCCGGGAGCGCAACCTGCCGGGCCAGTATCGCGTCAAGATCCTGTACCACGACGCCTTCCAGCTTCCCAACAAGGCCCTGCCCAACGTGCCCAACTTCCACGTCGAGTGCGCGTCCCAGATCGGCACGCCCGCGGAGATCGAGGCCGCGCACAAGACGGTCCGCGACCGCCTCAGCGCCGACCTCAACGGCTTCAAGGCGGTGGCGGACGACGTCGTCGCGGCCTTCGACGCCGCCCAGGGCAAGCCCGACCCCAAGGAGTGGAAGAAGCGGGTCGAGGGCTGGAAGCGGAGCTGCACGGACATCGAGGACCGCGCCGCCGTCGACCCCGACTACAAAGTCCTCGGCTACGGCCGCATCACCCAGACGAGCACGGAGTACCTCCGCGAGAAGGTCCGCGGCCTCGTCGAGCACGCCGGCGCCGCGCGCGCCGCCGAGGTCCGGCTCGGCCGGGAGCAGCTCGAGGGCATGATCCGCTCGATCCTCATTGAAATCGCCCCGGCGGGATCCTCGACCGCCGACCGCCGCCAGCTCGTCGCCCAGGCCCGCGGCGCCCTCACCGCCGCGCTCGACGCGGAAGGCCCCGCCTTCGCCGCCAGCAAGCGCGCCTTCACCGAGGCCGTCTTCCGCCTCAACCTGAAGGCTTCGGGGCTGGCCCAGGAAATCCTCCGCCAGATCGCCGAGGACGGCGTCGTGTACTTCGACACCGCCGACGCCAGCCGCGAGTCCGCCAAGCCGCTGGCCGCCCCGCTCGACAAGAAGCTCGGCGACGCCCTCCGCGAGCTCACGAAGACCGAGTGAAAGACCTGATCCACGACTGGAACGCGGAGAGGGCGCCCGCGCGCCCCCCCCACCGGATCGAGTTCGACGACGAGACGCTGCGCGACGGCCTCCAGTCCCCCAGCGTGACCCAGCCCACCGTCGCCCAGAAGCTCGAGATCCTGCGCCTGATCGACGCCTTGGGCGTCGACACGGCGGACATCGGCCTCCCCGGCGCCGGAGAGGCCGCGAAGGCGGACACCCTCGCCATCGCCCGGGCCATGGCCGACGAGAAGATGCGCGTCACGGGCAACTGCGCGGCCCGCACCCTCGAGGCGGACCTCGCCCCCATCGCCGAGATCGCGCAGAAGACCGGGCGTCCCCTCGCCGCCGCGATGTTCATCGGCTCGTCGCCCATCCGCCTCTACGCGGAGGACTGGACGATCGACACCCTGGTCGAGCACACCCGCCGGGCGACCACGTTCGCCGTGAAGAACGGCATCGAGGTCATGTACGTCACCGAGGACACGACCCGCGCGCGCCCGGGGGACCTCGAGCGCCTGTTCCTGACGGCCGTCGAATGCGGCGCCACCCGTCTCTGCCTCTGCGACACCTGCGGCCACGCGACGCCCTCCGGCGCCCAGGCGCTGGTGCGCTGGACGCGGAAGCTGCTCGACGACCGCAATCTCGGCCACGTCAAGATCGACTGGCACGGCCACATGGACCGCGGGCTCGGCGTCTGGAACGCGGTCGCGGCGGCCGAGGCGGGCGCCCACCGCCTCCACGGCACCGCGTTGGGCGTCGGCGAGCGCGTCGGCAACGCCCCGCTCGACCAGATCCTCGTGAACCTCAAGCTGCTCGGCTGGATCGACCTCGACCTGCGCCCGCTCGCGGACTACTGCCGCAAGGTCTCCGCCTACACGGGCGTGCCCATCCCCCACGGCTACCCGGTCGTCGGCAAGGACGCCTTCGAGACCGCCACCGGCACGCACGCCGCCGCGATCCTGAAGGCGGCCCGCAAGGGCGACGCCTGGCTCGCCGACCGCGTCTACTCCGGCGTCCCCGCCGCGGATTTCGGGAGGTCGCAGGAGATCGCCATCGGCCCCCTGAGCGGGAAGTCGAACGTGCTCTGGTGGCTCGAGCGCCGCGGCCTGCCCGCCACCGACGCCGCCGTGGCGGCCGTCCTCGAACGCGCCAAGCGCTCCAGCCGCGTCCTCACCGACGACGAGATCCGGGAGGCGCTGCCGTGACCGACGGCCTCTTCCTGGCGTTCGTCGTCGGCGGCATGCTGGCGGCCTCCTTCGTGTTCGCCCTCGTCTTCGCGATCCGCTTCACTCGCGTCGGCCCGGATGAGGCTCTCATCATCACCGGCTTGAAGCAGCAAAACGGCGAGCGCTTCCGCGTCGTCATTGCGGGCGGCACCTTCGTCTGGCCCGTCCTCGAGATGGCCCGCCGTCTCTCCCTCGCCCCCATCCCCGTCCAGGCCGGAAACGGCCGCCGTCTCGCCGACGGATTCGTCAGGATCAAGCCGGACCGGAAGGCCGTCGCCAAAGCCGCCGAGCGCTTTGTGTCGATGTCTCCTCAGGACCTCGGCCGCGCCGTCTCCCAGATCGTCGAGAGCGCGCTGAACGCCGACGCCCCCGCCGCGGCGGCCGCGGAAGCGCTGGAACCGATGGGCCTGGAGATCGTGTCCCTGAGCGTCAAGGACCGGGCATGAAGCGCAAGAAGCCTCTCGTCGGCATCAACACCAAGCTGGTCGCCGACGGCGCCGACCTCTACCAGAAGCTCGACCGCCACTACGTCCGGGCCGTCGAGCGCGCCGGCGGCGTCCCCGTGATTCTGCCGCTGTTCCGTTCGACCTCCGACGCCCGGGCTTATCTCGAGCGCCTGGACGCCGTCGTCTTCACGGGCGGGCCGGACCTGGATCCGAAGCGCTGGAACGAGCCCCTGCACCCGAAGGCCGAGTTGCTCCATCCGGAGCGCGAGACGAGCGACTTCGCCGCGCTCAAGGCCGCCCTCGCCCTGGACCTGCCGGTCCTCGCGATCTGCTGCGGCGCCCAGGAGCTCAACGTCGCGCTCGGCGGCTCGCTCCACCAGCACGTCCCCGACCTCCCCGGCGTGAAGGCCCACGCGGACGGCTGCGTCCACGAGGTCGCCCTGACGGAGTCGATGACCGCCGACATCCTCGGCACGCGGCGGCCGTCGGTGAACTCCTACCACCACCAGGCGTGCAACAAGATCGGCCGCGGCCTTCGGATCACCGCCGAAAGTCCCGACGGCCTGGTGGAGGGCGTCGAAAGCGTCCGCCACCGCTGGGTCGTCGGCGTGCAGTGGCATCCCGAGCGGATGGGCGACGACGCGCGCCAGCGCCGGCTGTTTAGCGCGGTAGTCGACGCCGCCAAAAAACCATAAATCGTACTGTCCAATTTATGGTGGGCTACCCGCCGGTAGGCCCGACACGGGGTTCCTACCTGGGGGATCCCCTGACCCGCGACTCCCACCTCGCGGTGGGCTGGCACGGCCCTTGCTCTCCGGAGGGGGTGCGATTCGACGACTACGAGACCGAGGGCTACTACGACGAGTGGATGGAGGCGGCGGGTCTGCCCCGTCCCGAGGCGCGCTTCCTCGTGCGGATGCTGCGATCCCTGCCCGACGGCGAGCTGGCCGCCCGGCAAGCCGCGGCCGAGCGGGCGCTCCTCCGGATGGGCATCACGTTCAACGTCTACGGCCACCAGGCCGGCACGGAGAAGGTGTGGCCCTTCGACCTCCTCCCTCGCGTGGTGGCCCTCGACGAGTGGCGCAAGGTCGAGCGGGGGCTGCGCCAGCGCGTCGAGGCGCTCAACCTGTTCCTCAACGACGTCTACCACGGGCAGCGGATCCTCCGCGCGGGCGTGATTCCCGAGGGCGTGATCCGCACCGCCCGCGCCTACCGCCCCGAGTGCGAAGGCCTCCGGCCGCCCACCGGCATCTGGGCCCACATCACCGGCACCGATCTCGTGCGCGACCGCGACGGCCGCCTCTACGTCCTCGAGGACAACCTCCGCTGCCCCTCCGGCGTCTCCTACGTCCTCGAGAACCGGCAGGTCATGAAGCGCGTCTTCCCGCGCGTGTTCCAGTCCTCGCGCGTCCTGCCCGTCGACGACTACCCCAGCCGCCTCCTGGAGACCCTCCAGTTCGTCGCCCCCCGCGGCTCCGCCGGCGCGCGCGTGGCCGTGCTCACCCCCGGCATCTACAACTCCGCCTACTTCGAGCACGCCTTCCTCGCCCGCCGCATGGGCGCGGAGCTCGTCGAGGGCCGCGACCTCCGCGTCGAAGGCAACCGGGTGCTCATGCGCACCACGCGCGGGATGGAGAGGGTCGACGTCCTGTACCGCCGCATCGACGACGACTTCCTCGACCCCGACGTCTTTCGCGCCGACTCGACGCTCGGAGTGCCCGGCCTCATGCGGGCCTACCGGGAAGGCGGCGTCACCCTCGTGAACGCCCCGGGCACGGGCGTGGCGGACGACAAGGGGATCTACCCTTACGTGCCGAAGATGATCCGCTACTACCTGGGCGAGGAGCCCCTCCTGCCCAACGTCCCCACCTATCTCTGCGCCGACCCGGCGGAGCGCGCGTACGTCCTCGAACACCTGGACGAGCTCGTCGTCAAGGCCGCCAACGAGTCCGGCGGCTACGGCATGCTGGTCGGCCCGCACTCCACGAAAGCGGAGCGGGCGGAGTTCGCCACGCGCATCCAGGCCCAGCCGCGGAACTACATCGCCCAGCCGACCCTGTCCCTGTCGCGAGTGCCGACGCTCGTCGACGGCCGCTGCGAAGGACGTCATGTCGACCTCCGCCCCTTCGTCCTCTACGGCCAGGAGATCTACGTGCAGCCCGGCGGCCTCACCCGCGTCGCCCTCCGCAAGGGCTCCCTCGTCGTGAACTCCTCGCAGGGCGGCGGCAGCAAGGACACCTGGGTCCTCCCCGCCGTCCCCGCGGACCAGGACGTCGAAACCCCCTCGCGCGCGGCGGTGGAGGTCTGATGCTCGCCCGGGCCGCGGACTCGATGTACTGGATCGGCCGCTACGTGGAGCGCGCGGAGAACATCGCGCGGCTGATCGACGTCCATCTGCACCTCCAGCTCGACCTGCCCCCCGGCGCGCCCGAGTCCTGGAAGCCCCTGGTCGGGACCACGGGCGACCTCCTCCGCTTCCTGGAGCGCTACGACGCGACGACGCGCGAGACCGCCCTGGACTTCCTCGCCTTCGACGAGGGGAATCCCAACTCGATCCTCTCCTGCCTCCGGAGCGCGCGCGAAAACGCGCGGTCGACGCGCGACATCCTGTCGGCCGCGCAGTGGGAGCACCTGAACGCGACGTTCCTGGAGATCTCCGACGACGGCGCCCGCGCGCGCGCGGCGGACGCGCCCTACGACTTCTTCGGGGAGATCCGCCTGGCGGGCCGGCTCTTCGAGGGCCTGAGCGACGACACGATGCTGCACGGCGAGGCCTGGCACTTCGGCCGCCTGGGGCGCTTCATCGAGCGCGCCGACAAGATCTCGCGAGTCCTCGACCTGCCCCATTTCATTCCCGGCGGCGCCGCCGAGGAGGCCGCCTGGTCCGCCGTCCTCGAGTCGGCCGGCGCCCTGGAGCTCTACCGGAAGCGTCACGGGCGCCTGAAGGGGGCGAGCGCGGTCGACTTCCTGTTCCTCGACCGGGAGTTCCCGCGCTCGGCGCACTTCTGCCTCGCCGCCGCCGAGGAGTCCCTGCACGCGCTCACGGGCACCCCGGCCGGCACGTTCCGCCACGCGGCGGAGCAGCGGCTCGGCCAGCTCCGCGCGGAGCTCGCGTTCGCGCGCGGCGAGGAGATCGTCGAGAGCGGGCTCCACGACGTCCTCGACGCCTTCCAGCTCAAGCTGAACCTGGCCGGCGACGCCGTCGGCGAACGCTTCTTCGTCGCGGAGGAGGCCGTCGCGTGACCTTCTGCCTCGGCATCCGGGTGCGGGACGGCCTGGTCGGGCTCGCCGACACGCGCGTGACCACGGGGAGCGAGGTGATCACGGCGCGGAAGGTGTCGACGTTCACCGGGCCGCGCCGCAACCTCTTCGTCATGACCTCCGGCCTGCGCTCGGTGCGCGACAAGGCGCTGACGTACTTCGACGAGGCGTGGGAGAAGCAGGATCCCGGCATGGACCGGCTGTTCAAGGCGGTGAACCTGTTCGCGGCGCAGGTCCGGCGGGTGTCGAACGAAGACCGCGAGGCCCTGGAGCGGTGCGGGCTGCAGTTCAACCTTCATGCCCTGGTCGGGGGGCAGATGGAGAACGATCCGGAGCACCGGCTCTACCTGGTCTATCCGCAAGGCAACTGGGTGGAGGTGGGGGAAGGCACGGCCTACAGCGTCATCGGGGCCCAGGGCTACGGCAAGCCCGTGCTCGACCGCACGCTCAAGCCCTCCGACTCCATGCGCTTCGCGCTCAAAGTCGGGTTCCTGGCCTTCGACTCCACGCGCATCAGCGCGGCGGACGTCGACTTCCCCATCGACGTCGTGCTCTACGCGAAGGGCGAATTCCGGATGATCGAGCACCGCTTCGAGAAAGCGGACCTGCAGGAGATCTCGACCTGGTGGCAGGACCGCCTGCGCCAGTCGGTGAACGAGCTGCCCCGCTCGTGGATGGAGCGCGTCTTCTCCAAGCTCGAGCCGCGCCCGCCGGCCTCCGACGCCGTCCAGGCCGCCGCCCAGCAGCAATAGCGCCGAACCTTTTCGCGCGGGGTCCGTTGATCTCTTTCGCGTGCCAGCGCTCAGGAGGCACGCCATGCCCCGCGTCGCGTGGTCCATCGGCCTGCACGTCCTTCTCGCGCTGATCCTGGCCCTCGGCTGGGTCGTGCCGGCGCCCGAGGACACCCTGGTTCTGCGCTGCCCGCGGCCGCTCCGGCTGACCCAGGCCCGCCCGTCCGAGTTTGAGAAGCAGGTCGACAACCATCCACCCATCTATCCGAAGGACTTCCAGCCGGACCGCGTCATCATCAACGACGCGGACGAGGTCGTCGAGAACACCACCCCTGAAAACCTCCGGGGAACGGCCTATGCGGGGGACTCGACCGACTTCGTAAGCTTTCAGCCGTTCCTGGGCAAGACGCTTCGCGTCAACGTCGGCCTCGGAGGCGGGGCGTCCGGTCGCTACGGGAGCGCCAAAGCTTCCTTCGGCTGACGCAAGTTCCCCTGCCGCGCCTTCAGCTGAGGCGCGGGGGTCTGCGACGCCGTGCTCGCGTCGCTCAAGTGGCTCGCCCGGCATCAGAATCCCGACGGCTCCTGGAGCGTTCCGGCCTGCTGCCCGGGCCCGGGGAACGCGGACTACCGCGAGGGCCTGACCGGCCTCTCGGTCCTGGCCTTCCTCGGCGCGGGCTACTCGCATCTCTCGAAGGACACCTACGACGGTCTTTCCTTCGGCGACGTCATCCGCCGCGGCCTCCAGAACTTGATGACCCCGGCCGCGGAGGTCCCCCGCGGGATGTACAACCGCGCCGTCCGCGCGATGGCGCTGTCCGAGGCGTACGGCCTGACCGGCTCGACGCTTTTCCGCGAGCCCGCCCAGGAGGCGATCGACGACCTGATCAACGCCCAGAATCCCGGCCGCGGCTGGCGCTACACGTCCCGCTCGGGCGAGAACGACAGCTCCGTCACCGGCTGGGCCGTGATGGCCTTGGAGTCGGCCCGGCGTTCCGACCTGAAGGCGCCCCGGTGCGCCTTCGACGGCGCGCGCGCGTGGTTCGCGGAAGTCACGGATCCGGAGACCGGCCGCGCCGGCTACACGGCGGCGAACACGGGCAAGGTCTTCATCCCGGGCCTCAACGACGCCTTCGAGCACCACGACACGATGACCGCCCTCTCCGCGCTCTCCCGGGTCCTCCTCGACCGCGCCCGGCCCGACGCGCGGCAGCTCGACCGCCTTCTCGGCGACCGCCCGCGCTGGGAGCCCCGCGCCCTCGACTTCTATTCCTGGTACTGCGGCACGATGGCCTGCTATCTGGGAGACGGCCCCCGCGGCCCGCGCTGGAAAAGCTGGTGCGCGGCGCTCCGGGCCGCGATCCTCCCGAACCAGAATCCGACCGCCGCCGGATGCCGCCGGGGTTCCTGGGAGCCGGCCGACCGCTGGAGCGCCGAAGGCGGACGCGTCTACGCGACGGCGATGAACGCGCTCACGCTCGAGATCTATTACCGCTACCCCAACGCCTTCGGCGTCAGTCCTTCAGGCGCAGGGCCGTGAGGGTGCCGCCGTCGAGCGCGTAGAGCGAGCGCGAGGCGCCGTCGATCGCCAGCGCCCGGTAGCCGCCCCCGAACGTCCCTCCCGCCTCGGGCGTCGCCGCGCTCCAGACCCTCACCGCGTCGGGCCCCGCGCAGAACACCCGCCCGCGACGGACGTCGAACGCGGCCGCCGCGTTCTCCGCCTCCCGGGTCCAGAGGATCTTCCAGGTCACGGGGTCGTAGAGCGACTCGCCGCCCTTCCGGACCACGACGACGCGGCCGCCGACGACCGCCGCCGCCAGCGGCAGCGGCGAGCCGGCCAGGCCGTACTCGTTCCCGCGGATCACGATGGCTCCCATCCCGCCGGCGTCGACCACCACGACCGGGCCCGCGACGGCGAGGGGCCGCGCCACTTCCTCGAAGCCGGCGGACCGGTTCTTCGTCAGCACCCACGCCTGCCCGTCGTCCAGGCGCGCCCGCGACAGCTCCGACCCCTTCGATCGGTACCAGACGTCCCCGTCGGAGGCCGCCAGCGCCTGCCCCGCCACGCCCTTCCGGAACGCGGCGTCGGGCAGCTGGCCGCGATCCTTCTCCGTCCACGCCCGCGTCTCGTAGCGGATCCAGGTCTCCCCGAGGATCGTCGCCGTCGCGTCCGTCTCGTCGAACCCGACGGCCGTCGCCTCGACGCTCACTTTCAGGAGGGGCTTGAGCGTGGTCCCGTCGAGGAAGTGGACCGCCCCTTCTTCCCCGACGGCCACGAAGGCGCCGGTCGTCGACGCGGTCAGGAAACGCGGCGCCTTGCAGGGCGCGGGCGCGCGGGCGCCCTCCTCGACGAACGCCTGGAGGCAGAAGAGCAGCAGCATATGCATCAGACGTCCGTCAGCCCCGGGGGGAAAACGCTATCCGCGGCCGGAGACGCGCAGCTCGACTTTCATCTTGCTGCCCTCGTCGGGCAGAATGGCGATCTTGGCGCGGGTGGTTTCGGCGATCTCCATCAGGCGGACCAGCTCCGGATGCGAGAGGATGGAGACGGGATACCAGACCGCGACGTCGTCCGCCGCGTTGCGGCGCTCGATGTGGACCAGATAGTCGTCGAGCGAGAAGGCCGCCTTGAGGGCCTCGACGACCGGCCGCGCCAGGTCCCGGGACGACTGCACCACCTTGGCCACGATCCTATTACGCGCGGAGCGGCGGGGAGCGGCGGAGAAATCTGCCCGCCACTTTTCTCCTAGGACGCGGGCCGGTCTTCGTCGAGGTCGAATTCCTTCATCCAGAAGTCGACGTCCCCCGGCGGCGCGGTCTTCTCGTCGTCGGCCGGGCGCTCGGCGAGGAGCGCGCCGAAATCGCGGCAGCGCACGACGCGCATGCCTTTCGCTTCGGCCGCCTTCACGAGCTCGAGGTCGTTGGAGACGAGCGTCCAGGCGGTGCGGTCGGAGGTCGAGGCGATCGCGGCCAGGATCTCCTCGTCGGCCTTGCGGCCCTCGGCGACCACCCGGATCTCGAGCGGGCCGCGGTTCTCCAGGCGCTTCATCCCGCCGGTCGCGTCGAAGATGATCCGCGCGCTCTGATTCTCGCGGCGGCAGAACGCTTCCAGGGCCCCGAGCAGCGCCTCGCGCGGCACGCCGATCGCGTAGAGCAGATTGTAGCCGTCGATCAGGTACACGCCCGTCCGCCGACGAAGACCCGCGCGGCGCGGCCGGAGAGCGACATCCCCTCGTACGGCGTGCAGCGGCCCTTCGACTTGAACGACTTCGGATCCACCGACCACTTCGCTTTGGGATCGAGCAGCGTGACGTCCGCGTCGGCGCCCGCCTTGAGCTCGCCCTTCCCCTTCAGCCCGAGAATCCGCGCCGGCGCGGCCGTCATCGCGTCGATCGCCCTCTCGAAGGGGATCTTCTTCAGGCCCAGCACGACGCCGAGCGAGGTCTCCAGGCCGACCACGCCGTTCGGGCAGCAGGCGAGCTCCTGCTCCTTCTCCTCCGCCGTGTGCGGCGCGTGGTCGCTCGCGATCGCGTCGATCGTGCCGTCGGCCACGGCGGCGAGGAGGGCGTCGACGTCCTCCTTCGTCCGCAGCGGCGGGTTCATCTTGTACTTGGACTCGTAGGAGCGGAGCGACTCGTCGGTGAGCAGGAGATGGTGCGGGGCGGCTTCGGCCGTCACGCGGATGCCGTTCTTCTTCGCCTGGCGGACGACGTCGATCGTCTCGCGGGCGCTGACGTGGCAGATGTGGACGTGGGCCTCGGTGAGGGCGGCGAGGTAGCAGTCGCGGGCGGCCATGACGGCCTCCGCCGCGTTGGGAAAGCCCTTGAGCCCGATCTCGGCGCTCACGCGGCCTTCGTTCATGACGAAGTTCTTCGTGAGGGTGGGATCTTCGCAGTGGCTGAGGATGGGCTTGCCGAGCATCTTCGCGTACTCGAGGGCCCGGCGCATGAGCTCGGAGTTGACGATCGGCATGCCGTCGTCGCTGAAGGCGACGGCCCCCGCCTCGGCCATCTTGCCGAGCTCGGCGAGCTCCTCGCCCTTGAGGCCCTTCGTGACGGCGCCGATCGGCAGGACGTTCGCGAGGCCCGCCTCGGCCGACTTCGTGCGCACGTAGACGACGCCCACGTGGTCGTCGCAGATCCGGCCCGAGTTGGCCATGACCGCGACGGTGGTGAAGCCGCCGGCGACGGCCGCCGCCGCCCCGGTGGCGATCGTCTCCTTGTCCTCGCGGCCCGGCTCCCGGAAGTGCACGTGCATGTCGATGAGGCCGGGGACGGCGACGAGGCCGCGGGCGTCGACGACCTCCGCCCCGTCGGCCTTGAGGCCCTTGCCGGTCTTCTTGATCTTCGCGCCGTCGATCAGGACGTCGAAGGGCTGGCAGTTCTGGAGGAGGATCACGCGTTCACCCGGGAGAGAAGGAGAAGGACGGCGGCGCGGACCCAGACGCCGTTGGAGACCTGGCTGAGGATGACGGAGCGGGGGGAGTCGGCGGCTTCGCCGGCGATCTCGAGGCCGCGGTTCATGGGGCCGGGGTGCATGATGATGGTCCCGTTCCGGAGCTTGGCGAGGCGCTCGCGGGTGAGGCCGAAGAACTTCACGTACTCGGACGTCGAAGGGAAGAGCCCGGCGGCCTGCCGCTCGAGCTGGAGGCGGAGCATCATCAGGACGTCGTTCTCGGCCAGGGCGGCGTCGAGGTCGTGGGAGATCTTCGCGGGGAGGTGCTTCGGCACGAGGGTGGCGGGGCCGACCAGCGTGACGTCGTTGCCGAGCTTCTTGAGGGCCCAGAGGTTGGAGCGGGCGACGCGGCTGTGGGCGATGTCGCCGACGAGGGCGACTTTCAGCCCGCTGATCTTGCCCAGGCTCTGCCGCATGGTCAGGAGGTCGAGGAGCGCCTGGGTGGGATGCTCGTTGGCGCCGTCGCCGGCGTTGATGACGGCGCTGCCGACCAGCCGGGAGAGGAAGGCGGGGGCGCCGGACGCCGAATGGCGGATGGCGGTGAAGGCGACGCCCATGGACTCGATGGTCCGGGCGGTGTCCTTGAGGCTTTCGCCCTTGGTCAGGCTGGAGTTCGAGGGCGAGAAATCGACCACTTCGGCGCCCAGCCGGCGGGCGGCCAGGGCGAACGAGGTCTTGGTCCGGGTGGAGGGCTCCACGAAGAAGTTGAAGAGCCGCTTGCCCTTGAGCGGCTGGTCCTCGCTCTTCTGCAGCGCCTCCGCCAGGTCGAGGACCAGATGGATGTCCTCGGGGGACAAATCGCGGGTGCCGAGCAGATGCTTGTGGCCCCACGCGCGGGCGCGCTTGAGGAGGGCGTCGAGCGCCATTCGGGACGGGAATGTAGCACATCCCGTAGACAGTAGCCAGTAGACAGTAGACCGTAGACCGTAGACCGGGGCGGTTACGAATCAGACCGTCTGATTCGCAACTTGGCTAGAATGCGGCGCATGGCCAAGAACGACGAGCAGCGGGCCCAGGCCGTCGACCTCTTCAACAGCGTCTGGAAGCTCCTGGACAAGAAGAAGCGGACGCGGGAGGAGGACGACGCGATGCTGCACGCGGCGCACGCGTCGCGGCACCACTGGGGGCAGGTGGGGACGCCGCTCAACTTCGCCCGCGGGGAGTGGCAGGTCTCACGGGTCTACGCCGTGCTGAAGCGCGCCGAGCCGGCGCTGCACCACGCGAAGCGCTGCCTCGAGCTCTGCCGCGAGCACAAGATCGGCGACTTCGACCTCGCCTACGCCTACGAGGCCCTCGCCCGCGCCTCCGCCCTCGCGAAGAAGAAGGGGGACGTCGCCCGCTACCTGAAACTCGCCGCGAAAGCCGCGGCCGGCATCTCCAAGAAAGAAGACCGCGAGTTCTTCGAGAAAGACCTGGCCACGCTGTAGGCG
>DASVNH010000117.1:0-95831 GCA_036383955.1 Planctomycetota bacterium
GGGGGAGCCGACGGCGCAGGAGGTGCACGCGGCGGCGGAGGCGGGGGACGCGAAGGCGCGGCGGGTGCTGAGCGAGACGGCGGAGCACCTGGGGCTGGCGATCGGGAACCTGATCACGCTGCTCTGTCCCGAGAAGGTGGTGATCGGGGGCGGGGTGTCGCTGATGGGCCCGCTGCTCTGGACGCCGCTGCGGGAGAAGACGGCGAAGTACGCCTTCAAGCCGTTCGCGGGGCGCTGGGAGCTGGTCCCGTCGGCGCTGGGGGAGGCGGTCGTGGTCTCCGGCGCGGTGCTGCTGGGCCTGCGGGCCTGACGGATTATGGGCCGGGGAAACCCTTAGGTTTGGTCCGGATGGAACCCCGGGGGGTGATTCTGCTTGACTTCACTAAACCGCATTAGTTCAATCGTCCCCTGAGCCGAGGGGCTCGGGCGGGGAACCGGGGATTCGGAGACGGACACCGGCGGCGCCGCCGATGGGTAGTGATATGGGGAGGGAGCGGGGGCGCGTCGGCCTCTACTCCCGTGCTTGTGGCTGTGGGTGATCTTAGATCCTGATTGGAGGTCCTGAGATGTCTGACACGAACGCGAGCGCCGGGAGCGGCTCCTCGTCGGGCGACAAGGCCCTGTTCTGGGGTTGCTTCATCGCGCTGATCACCACGGCCTTCGGCTTCATCACCCGCCTGTTCCTGATCGGAACGTGGGCGGGCGAGTTCAAGCTCGACCCGGCGCAGGCCGGACGTCTGGCCGGCATCGGCATCTGGCCGTTCGCCGTCAGCATCATCGCCTTCAGCCTGTTCATCGACAAGATCGGCTACAAGGTCGCGATGATCATGGCCTTCGCGGGCCACATCATCTGGACCATCATGGGCGTGAGCGCCTACTTCATCTCGCACGGCGCGAATCCGAACACGGGCGCGGCCTACGACATGCTGTACTGGGGCAGCCTCATCCTCGGCCTCGCCAACGGCACCGTCGAAGCCTTCATCAACCCCGTCGTGGCGACGATGTTCAGCAAGGAAAAGAGCAAGTGGCTGAACATCCTGCACGCGGGCTGGCCGGGCGGGCTGGTCATCGCGGGCATCACGGTCATCTTCATGGGCGAAGTGAACTGGGGCGTCAAGATCGGCATCATCGGCCTGCCGGCCATCGTGTACTTCCTGATCCTCATCGGCCGCAAGTTCCCGCAGCAGGAGCGGGTGGAAGCCGGCGTGTCGACCAAGGACATGCTGTCCGAGTTCGGCGTCCTCGGCGCCGCCATCGTGGGCATCCTGGTCAGCCTTCAGCTGATGGACTTCTGGCCCAATGGCTCGAAGGTGCTGTTCACCCTCATCGGCGTGGCCATCGTCGTCGGCTTCGGCGCCTACACCAAGGCCCTGGGCCGCCCGCTGATGTTCTTCCTGACCCTGATCATGATCCCGCTCGCCACCACGGAGATCGGGACCGACGGCTGGATCACGGGCATCATGGAAGGCGTCGCGAAGGACAAGTTCCATCCCGGCTGGATCCTGGTCTACACCTCGGTGATCATGATGGTCCTCCGGTTCTTCGCCGGGCCCATCCTGCACAAGATGTCGCCCCTCGGCCTGCTCACGGCGAGCTCGGCCCTGGCGATCGTCGGGCTCTTCCTGCTGTCGTCCGCGGCCGGCGTCATGATCTTCGTGGCGGCGACGCTGTACGCCCTCGGCAAGACGTTCTTCTGGCCCACGATGCTGGGCGTCGTGTCCGAGCAGACGCCCAAGGGCGGCGCGCTCACGCTGAACGCCATCAGCGGCCTCGGCATGCTGGCCGTCGGCACGCTCGGCTTCCCCTACATCGGCGCGCTCCAGGCCAACCGGCAGATCCAGGCGGTGGTGGAGGTCGAGGCGGCCAAGAAGGCCCCCGGGCTCGTCCAGAACGGCAAGCTGACCGCCGTCAACGACCGGAGCATCTACGAGGTCATCAAGTACCAGGCCATCGACGACGCCAAGCTGGCCGAGGGCCTCGCCAAGCTGCCGCCGGCCGACGTGAAGGACGCGACCGAGAAGGTCGCCGCCGCCCGCGGCGCGAGCAACCAGGGCGCCCTGGGAAGCATGGTCGTCTTCCCCTTCATCATGCTGGCCAGCTACGTCGTCCTGCTGCTCCAGTTCAAGGCGAAGGGCGGCTACAAGCCCGTCGAGCTGGTCGCCGCGAAAGCGGGCGGCTAGTCTCGCGTCACATGGTTCATCGATCTCCGGGGCTCCGCGAGGGGCCCCGGAGATCTTTTTTTTTGGAGCCCCGCCGGAACGCCGCTAGAATGCCCGGCGATCGAATGGATTCGGCAGGCTCACCACAAGTGAAGGAGAAGGCCCCATGACCCAGTTCGGCATGAACATGCTCCTGTGGACCGACGACTGCACCGGCGACAAGTTCCTCCCGCTCTTCGGCCGCCTCAAGCAGATGGGCTTCGACTCCGTCGAGATCCCCATCTTCGGCACCGAGGTCGCCCGCTATGCCAAGCTCGGCCAGGACCTCGCCGCCCTCGGCCTCGGCCGCACCGCCGTCACCGCCCTCTCCCCCGACAAGAACCTCATCGGCGCCGATCCCGCCCAGCGCGCGGCGGGCGTCGCCCACCTCAAGGCCGCCCTCGACTGCGCCCAGGCCCTCGGCTCCAAGCTTCTCGTCGGCCCCATCTACGCCGCCCTCGGCGTGTTCTCGGGCCAGGGCCCGACCGCGGAGGAGTGGGCGTGGGGCGTCGACGGCCTCAAGCAGGCCGCCGCCTACGCCCAGACCAAGGGCATCACGCTCGTCGCCGAGTACCTCAACCGCTTCGAGATCTACCTCCTCAACTCCGCCGTCGACTGCAAGCGCATGGTGAAGGACGTCGATCACCCGAACTTCCGGATGATGTACGACACCTTCCACGCCAACATCGAAGAGAAGAACATCACCGAGGCCGTGAAGCACTGCTCGGACGTCATGATGCACGTCCACATCTCCGAGAACGACCGCTCGACGCCCGGCCTGGGCGGCGTGAACTGGGCGGAGACCTGGAAGGCCCTCAAGGCCGTCAACTTCAAGGGCCAGCTCGTCATCGAAGCCTTCGGCCAGGGCCTGCCCGCCCTCGCCGCCGCCACCAAGATCTGGCGCAAGATGTTCAAGGACGAGGAGACCCTCGCCCGCGAAGGCCTCGCCTTCATGAAGAAGAGCTGGGGCGCCGCCGCCAAGCCCAAGGCGGCCGCCAAGGCCAAGCCCGTCTCCAAGGTGAAGGCGAAAAAGGGCAAGAAGAAGTAGCTCCCGGAAGGGCCCCGTCCACCCGGACGGGGCCCTTTCTTTTTTTTCGCGACGTCCCCGGGGCCGGGCGCATCCGCCCTGATGATCGACGTCCTGTTCCGGCAGCCGCTCCTGGTCGCCCTCGTGATCTTCGGCGCCCTGACCGCCTCCTTCATCGGCATGACGCTGCTCGGCATGCGCATCGGCCGCGGCTTCCAGGGGGAGGACGGGAAGACCGTGATGGGCACCGGGGCGATCGATGGGGCCGTCTTCGCCCTGTTCGGCCTCCTGATCGCCTTCACCTTCTACGGCGCCGCCGAACGCTTCCAGGTCCGGAAGCTCTTCATCCTGGAGGAGGCCAAAGCCATCAGCACCGCCTGGAGCCGCCTGGACCTTCTGCCGGAGCCGGACCGCGCGAGGCTCCGGGAGCTCTTCCGGGACTATCTGGACCGGCGGCTGACGGCGTACGGGAAATCGCGGGACCTGTCCACCTTCCAGCGGCACCTGGCGGGCGCGGAGGAGGTCGGACAGGAGATCCTCACGACGTCCGCCGCGGCCTGCCGCGCCGAGAGCGGCCAGCCGTTCGCCGAGGTGATCATGCCGGCGGTGAACGCCATGTCCGACATCGCCCTGACCCGTAAGGCCGCGATCCGGGCGCATCCCCCGGCCGCGATCTACGGGCTGCTCTTCGGCGTCTCCCTCGCGGCCACGTTCCTCATCGGGCTCGCGATGAGCCCCTCGAAGCGGAAGAGCTGGATCCACATCGCGGGTTTCAGCGCCCTGGTCGCGGCCACGCTCTACGTCACCGCGGACCTGGAGATGCCCCGCATGGGTCTCATCCGCGTGGCCAAGGCCGACGCGCTGCTGCGGGAAGTCCGCGCCTCCATGGGAAGTGTTAACGTTCCAACCAGGTTGGAACCCTAACACTTCACTTCTTGAAGGTCGCGTCCTAGTTGGCCAAGGCGCGGTCCAGGTCCTCCCAATACTTGCGGAAGCCCCAGCGCCGGACCTGGTCGAGGAGGCGCTTGACCTCCTCCTCGTCGCCCTCGCGGCGGGCCTTCAGCGCCCGCTCGCGCAGCCCGGCGAAGACGGGCGCGGCGGAGGCCTCGAGGTCCGCGCTCCGGCCGTTGAGAAGCGTGGTCCACTCGGAGATCGCGTGACGGCTTCGGGCCTTGTCCAGGACGGCCCGCACGGCGCGGAAATCCCCGGCGGCGGCGAGGCGACCCGCCTCGGCGTCGATCTCCTTGAGGTCGGCCGCGACGGCCGCCCGGAAGCGGGTTCGCAGGGCCTCCAGCTCCGCGACCGCCTCGGCCAGCAGGGGAGTGCCCTCGGCCTGGAAACGGATCTTCTCGAGGCGATCCATCCCGCCCGCGAAATCCGCCGGATGCGCCGCGACGTAGGCTTTCGCCTCGGCGAGCGCGGGACGGAGAGCGTCCTCGCGCGCGGGAACCGCGGGAGCGGCGCCGGGACGGGGAGCGGCCGGGGCGGGGACCGGAGGCGGGGGGACCGGCGCCGGGGCCTTCGCCTGGACCGGCGGCCGCGGAGGCGGCGCTTCGGGCGCGGGCTGGGGCCGGCTTGGCAGGAGGGCGACGACCAGCCCGACGGCCGCCAGCGCCGAGACGACCCCCACCGTCACCAGAACGGCCGAGGAGCGACGGGGCGCCACGGGAATGCGGCGCGTGGAGGCCGGCTTGATGAAGGATCCCGTGTCGCTGGACGTCGGCGGCGGCGCGGCCCCGCGGGGGAGGGCTTCAGGGAACCGGGCCTCCGTGCAGGTCCGGCAATACGTCTGGGAGTTGACGTGGAAGGCCCGGCCCGCGGTGACGTCGACGTCCCGGACTCGGACCTGGCACTCGGCACAATAGACAATGGCCTGGCCCACGCGAGTCTATATACCACACCGCCCCCTCGGCTGATTTGGCGGAGGGGTGAAAATATGCATGATATAGTTCCAGGATGTGGGCCGCCGGCATCCTGCTCGTCGCGTCCGCCCAATCCGCGCCCGGCGTGGACGACCAGAAAGTCGCCGCCGCCATCGAGCGCGGAGTGGCCTGGCTGCGGAAGGCCAAGTCGCACGGCTCCGATCTCAGCAAGAAGAAGCTCGCTCCCGTCCGCAACGCCGACGAGCTCATCCTCCTGACCTTCCTGCATTCGGGCGTGGCCCCTGAGGATCCGAAGGTTCAGCAGCTCCTGGCGTCGGTCCTGGCCGCTCCGCTCGACAAGACGTATTCGGTCGCCGTGCGCGCCATGGCGCTCGAGGAGCTCGACCGGGTCCGCTACCAGTCGCACCTCGCGCGCTGCGCCCTCTATCTGATCGACAACCAGCTGGTCAACGGACAGTGGGGCTACGGCGACCCGTCTCCCGCCGCGGACGCGATGGCCGTCGACGCGTCCCCGACGGGCCGTCCCCGGGGCGGCAAGCCGCTCAAGAAGGTGGCGGTCCGGACGACGCGGGTCGGGACGGGCACCGGGGACTTCTCGAATTCCCAGTACGCGGCGCTGGGGTTGCGGGCCTGCCATGACGCGGGCGTCGTCCTGCCCAAGGAAACCCTGACGCGGGCGGCGCAGGCGTGGGTCGTCGCGCAGACGGCCGGGCCTCCGCCGGCGGGCGGCACGCCGAGCCTGCCGTCGGGCCGCAAGCCCCGGGGCTGGTGCTATGACCATCCCTGCTCCTCCCCCGCGGTTCACCACCCGTACGGCACCATGACGGCCGGAGGAGTCGGGGCCCTGGCGATCTACGATCACCTGCTGGGCCGGGAGTCGAAGCGGAACGGCCCGCTGCTCGACGGCCTGGCCTGGCTTCAGGTCCATTACACCGTCGAGACGGTCCCCGGGCCCATCGAGTGGGACGGCATCACGAAGAGCACCTACGTGCCCTACTACCTCTATGCCCTCGAACGGGCCGCCATCCTGACGGGAAACGAAAAGCTGGGCGCGCACGTGTGGTACGCGGACGGCGTCCAGGTCTTGCTCCAGGCGCAGAAGGCCGACGGCTCCTGGTGGATGGACGACTGGGGCACGGACACGTGGGACACGTGCTTCGCGCTGCTCTTCCTCAAGCGGGCCACGCGCCCGCTGGTGGCCAGCGTCGACCGCTTCAAGCCGGCCGAAGTCGACAAGTAGCCCGCCTACTTCTTGAAGGTAGGCGATCAGGTCCAGCTTCAGCAGCTTTTCTTGGATGAGATGGGGGGATTCCGGACGAACGAAGGAGATACGGAGATAGGACGGATAGGAAGATCGGGCGAGCCGCCTTGAGGGGGCCCATGTCCGGGGAGCGGCCCCCTCAAGGCGGCTCGCTCTTATCCTCCCATCCGTCCCATCCCGGTATCTCCTTCATTTCTTGAAGTTGGCGTGCCCCTTGTTGCCGCCCGACTCCAGATAGGCGATCAGGTCCAGGATCTCCTCGCGCTTGAGGACGTCGGCCAGTCCCTCCGGCATCGGCGAGACCGGCGAGAGCTTCGTCCCCTTCAGGTCCTTCTTCAGCACCGTCGTCGCCGCGTCCTCCAGCGGATTCGTCCGCACTAGGATCTTCTCCGCGTCCTCGCCGACGACCCGCCCGACCACCACGTCGCCGGACGACGTCTGGAACATCGTGTTGGCGTACTGGTCGGACAGCACCTTCGACGGCAGCAGGATCGCGTCCAGGATGTCGCGCCGCGTGAAGCGGCTCGCGATCGCCGTGAGGTCCGAGCCCACCGAGCCGCCCTCGCCGCCGAAGCGGTGGCAGGCCAGGCACTGCGCGTTCAGGAACGCCTCGCGGCCTTTCTCGAAGTTGCGGCCGGCGAGCGGCTTCTCGACGTCCCCCGCGAACTCCTCGACGGCCCACTTCTTCACCAGCGGCAGCGACTTCCGCTTCTCCGGGGTCGGCATGAACGAGCGCGCCAGCAGCGGTTCGAGCTCCTTGCGCTCGGCCTCGCTCAGGTTCGCGACGACCTCCGCCTTCGAGTTGCGGATGAAGCCCTGGAAGCTGTGCCCGCCCTTGAGCTCGCGCTGCGCCTTCTCGAACCAGGCGAAGTAGGCGCGGCGCGTCTCGATCGTCCAGCCTTCCTTCAGCGAGCGCAGGTGGAAGCCGTAGTGGAGCTGCTCCTGGCCCGTCGCCGCCTTCGCGAGGAGCGCGAGCGTGCGCTCGACGACCTTCGGGGCTTTGAGGTAGATCAAGAGGACGCAGAGCTCGCGGTTGAGCGGCTCCGTCGCCGCGGGATAGAGGGCGTCGCACTTCTTCAGCACCAGCGCGCGCGTGGCCTCGTCCGGGGCGCCCAGGCGGGTGAACGCGACCTGGTAGACGCGGAGGGCGTCGAGATCCGTGCCGAGCTTTTCGCAGATCTTCGGGAGCAACTCCTTGCCGCCGACGCGCGCCAGAGCGAGGAGCGCTTCGATCGACGGCTCGGCGAGGGCGAGGTCCTTCCAGAGCGTGAGGTCCTGCTTCTCCAGCGCGATGCGCGCGGCGAAGCGGATCCAGCGGTCGGGGTGGTGGAGGCTGGGCAGGACGATGCGGAGCGCATGCGAGTTCGACTGGGTCTGCCAAGTTTCGAGCTCGCGGCGCAGCGCCCGCGCCTCCGCGCCGGCCGTCTCGGCGGGGGCGGGGGACGTCGACTCCGATCCCGTGTACGTCACGCGGTAGAGGCGCGACTGCGTGCCGCGGCCGCCGGTGACGAAGTAGAGGGCGCCGTCGGGGCCGACCTCGATGTCGGCGACGTTGAGCGGCTTGCCGGTCACGAAAGGCTCGAACGTCGAGCTGTAGGAGGCGCCGTCGGGCTTGAGATGCACGGCGTAGATCTTCCCGTAGGCCCAGTCGAGCGCGTAGAGCGCGCGCTGGTACTTCGCGGGGAACTTCGCGCCGGTGCCGAACTCCATGCCGGTGGGCGAGCCCAGGCCGATGTCGGCCGTCATCGGAAGATTGTCGGGGTAGTACGCGGGCCACTTGCCCGAGGCCGAGCGCCAGCCGTACTCGCCGCCCTGGACGAGATGGTAGATCCGCGTGGGCCGGTACCAGGGCGTGCCGAGGTCCCACTCCATGTCCGAGTCGTAGGTGAAGAGCTCGCCCGCCGCGGAGAAGGCCGCGTCGTACTGGTTGCGGAAGCCGCCGCACCAGAGCTCCCAGTCCTTGCCCTCGGCGTCGGTGCGCGCGATGTAGCCGCCCGGCGCGAGGATGCCGGCCGCATGGCCGTTCGGGTCCCACATCCGCGGCAGCAGCAGGTCCTCCTGGTAGTTCCGGTGGGGGGAGTCGTTCGACATCCCCGGCGGCACCTTCACGTGGTTGCCGACCACGCAGTAGATCTTCTTATCGGGCCCGAGCACGACCGCGTGCGGCCCGTGCTCGCCCATCCCGCCCGGCCACTTCTTCAGGAGGACCGCCTCCGCGCCTTCCTTCCAGCGATAGAGGCCCGTGCCCTGCGGCCCGTTGCCCGTGATGTAGAGGCTGTCGAACGCGTGCAGGAGGCCCTGGGCGTCGCCGACCGCGACGTCCAGCTTCTCCACTTTTATGTCCGCGCCGAGCGTGACGCGCAGCGGCTTGCCCGACTGGGGGCCGACGATGATCCGGCCCTGGGGATCGAAGGCCATCGAGACCCAGGAGCCTTCCTCCTTGGGGACGGTGTAGAGGACGTCGACCTTGAAGTCGGGCAAGCCCTGGAGCGCGGGGGCGGGCGAGACGACGCCCTCGAGGACGTTGCCCCAGGGGCCGTCGCCGAGCTTGGCGATCGGGACGGCGGGCTTCCAGCCTTTTGAGTCGAAGTCCGGCTTCTCCCAGCCTTTGGGGGCCTGGGCGGACCAGAGCCACGAGGCGTCGCTGCGGAGGCGGTCGAGCCGCAGCACGAGCGCGGCGATGCCGCCCTCGTTCTCGGCGCGGACGGCGACGACGTTGCGGCCGGCGACGAGGCGGCCGGCGACGTCGAGGCGCGCGGGCCGCTGCCAGTCGTCGGAGGCGGCGACGGAGACGCCGTTGATCCAGATCTCCATCCTGTTGTCGCAGGAGGCGGCGAGGAGGGCCTTGTCGGGCTTGGCGGGGAGGTCGAAGGCCTTGAGGAAATGGACGACCTCGCCGTCCTTGGGGGAGGTCGAGGACCAGATCCATTCGGGCGCGGCCTGGGCCAGGAGCAGAAGGGCGAGGGTCATGCGGAGTCCTCCAGAGCCAATCGCGGGTGAGGGCGGTATTGTTACGCCGTGCATTCTTGAAATGATTCGGAAGCCTTGTGGTCTAATACGCGGATTACGGAGGAATTTCAATGCCCGACTCGGATATCCGCACGCTGTTCAACCGGATCGTCAAGCACCTGGTGATCTGGGGCGCGGTGGCGGGGCTGCTGATCCTCGCGATCTTCACGACGCAGGGTCTGGTGATCGTCGAGAACAAGAAGGCGGCGGTGCTCATCCGCAAGACGGGCGACCCGCTGACGACCGGCGAGATCCTCGCCACGCGCGAGGACCAGAAGGGCGTCCAGCTGACGCTGCTGCCGGAAGGCTGGCACTGGCGGAGCCCGTACACCTGGGACTGGACCTACGTCGACCAGGTGGAGATCGCGCCGGGCTGGATGGGCGTCCAGACGCGGAACTTCGGCAAGGCGCTCGATCCCAAGCAGGTGATCGCGCTCGACGGCCAGAAGGGCGTGATCCAGAAGGTGCTGACGCCCGGCCGCTACATCATCAACCCCTTCGCCTACACGGTGAAGAAGTACCAGGCCAAGACGATCGAGGCCGGCCATGTGGGGGTCGTGACGCTCCGCTCGGGCAACGAGCCCAGGAACCCCAACGAGTTCCTGGTGGAGCCGGGCGAGCGCGGGGTGCAGAAGGCGACGCTCCCGGCGGGTACCTATTACGAGAACCCCTTCGAGAAGGACATCACGCCGGTCGACATCCGTTCGCACCGCTTCGACATGGTGAAGGAGAAGATCATCAAGTTCCCGTCTCTCGACGGCTTCGACATCACGATGGAAGGCACGATCGAGTGGTACGTGGATCCCTCGCGCGTGGCGGAGGTCTTCGTCAAGTACGTCGACCAGCGGGACCTCATCGTCTGCATCACGGAGGAGATCATCCTGCCCTTCGCGCGGGCCTTCAGCCGCATCGAAGGCTCCAAGCACCTGGCCCGCGAGTTCATCGGAGGCACGACCCGCGAGAAGTTCCAGGAGGAGTTCCTGCGCGGCCTCAAGAAGAGCAGCGCGGACCTGGGCATCATGATCCAGTCGGCGCTGATCCGGAACATCACGCCGCCCGAAGCCATCTCCAAGCCCATCAAGGAGCGGGAGCTGGCGATCCGGACGCGGGAGATGTACGAGCAGCAGAAGGAGCGCGAGCGCCAGCAGCGCCTCCTGTCCATGGAAGAGAAGATGAAGGACCGCAAGACCCAGTTGACCCAGGCCAACGCCGACGTCTCGGTCGCCGTCACGAAGGCGACCCAGGAGAAGGAAGTGGCCGTCATTGAGACGAGCCGGATGCTCGAGGTGGCGAGGCTGCAGCTGCAGGCGGCCAAGAACCGCGCCGAGGCCCGCGTCGCCGAAGGGAAGGCGAAGGCGGACGTCGTCGTGTTCAAGAACGCGGCCGAGGCCCAGGGCCTCAAGAACTCCGCCGCCGCGTTCGGCGACGGCCACACGTACGTGCGCTACCTGCTGAACCAGAAGCTGGCGCCGGCGATGAGCTCCATCCTGTCGAACACGGACGGTCCCTTCGCGGACCTGCTCCGGCGCGCCCTCGAAGGCGGAAAGAAGAAGTAGGGGACGAAAATGATGAAATCGAATCTCGCCAAGGCCGCGGCCGTGCTCGTCGTGTTCGTCGTCGTCTTCTACGTCGGCTTCTGGCAGTGGACGGTCTGCCGCGTCTACGTCGATCCCGGCGAGACGCTCATGATCTCCTCGAAGTTCGGCAAGGACAACCCGCGGCCGGACATCGACCGCGTGGTCGACCAGGGCACCAAGGGCGTCTGGCGCGAGGTCTTCGGCGAGGGCCGCTACTTCTTCAACCCCATCGAGTACAAGACGGAGACGACGAAGGCGACGGCCGACATCGGGCCCGAGCAGGTGGGCATCGTCGAGTCGATGAGCGGCGAAGGCCTCAAGTCCGGCCAGTTCCTCGCCAAGGACGGGCAGATGGGTATCCTGGAGCGCCCGCTGACGCCCGGTAAGTGGCGCCTCAATCCGATCGCCACGAAGGTGACCGCGGTGCCGGCCGTCCAGATCAAGCCGGGCGCCGTCGGCGTGGTGACGCGGCTCTCGGGCGACTTCCCGGCCGAAGGGCAGCTCGCCGAGCCCCATCAGCGCGGCATCCAGAAGAACGTGCTCCAGCCCGGCATCTATTACCTCAACCCGCGCGAGTTCAAGGTGGACGAGGTCGAGGCCGGCTACCAGGAGATCACCATCCTGGACGTCACGTTCCCCTCGAAGGACGGCTTCACGATCAAGCTCGACGTGACCGTCGTCTGGGGCCTGCTGCCGAAGAACCTGCCGACCATCCTCGCCCGCTTCGGCGACGTGAAGGCCGTCATCGACAAGATCATCCGCCCCCAGATCGAGTCCATCTGCCGCATCGAGGGCTCCAAGTACGGCGCCAAGGACTTCATCGAGGGCAGCTCCCGCGAGCAGTTTCAGAACACCTTCACCTCCCAGCTCCACGAGGAGACGAAGATCCGCAACATCGACCTCCTGATCGCCCTCGTGCGGGACATCGACGTCCCCCTCGAGCTCCGCCAGCCGATCCAGAACGCGAAGATCGCGGCCGAGGAGCAGCTCACGAAAGAGGAGCAGCGCAAGACCCAGACCATCGAGAACGAGCTCCAGGAGCTCAAGAGCGAGGTCGAGAAGGGCGTGCGCGAGGTCGGCGCCGAAACCCAGAAGATCATCGCCGAGGCCCGCGCCAACGGCGAAAAGAAAGTCGCCACCACGCGCGGCGAGCAGGAAGTCGCCGTCGCCGAAGTCCTGCGCCAGGTCGCCGAGCTCGAAGCCGAGCGCGAGCGCATCCTCGGCAAGGCCGACGCCGACGTCATCGAAATGGCCCAGAAGGCCGAGGCCGACCGCTTCCAGAAGAACGTCCAGGCCCTCGGCGACCCCGAGGCGTACGCGAACTACATCTTCGCGACGAAGCTGCCCGACGACCTCAAGATCTTCCTCCGCTACGCCGGCCCCGGCACGTTCTGGACCGACCTGCCCCAGGGCATGAAGGACATCGAGCGCGCCGCCGCCCTCAAGATGCTCGAGAAGATCCAGAAGGAAGAGAAGTAGTGGGCCGGAAGCCGGGCGACGTCCTGGGCTCCTACATCCTCGAGGAGCGCGTCGGCGGCGGTCCGGCGTCCGAGATCTGGCGGGCGTCGCTCCGCGACGGCCGGGCTCCCGCCGCGGCGGTCCGCTTCTTCCTCCGGGGGCGCGACGTGCCTCCCCTCCGGGTGGGCGCCGACGTCCTCCGCTCGCTGACGCACGAGAATATCGCCCGGGTCGTCGAGGTCGACGTGACCGCGGCCGATCCCTATCTGCTCCGCGAATGGGTGCCCGGGAGGTCCCTGGAGGGCCGGGCCCTGAGCCACGGGGAGGCCGGGCAGGTGCTGCGCGCCCTCTCTTTCGCCCACGCGCGCGGCGTGGTCCACGGCCGGCTCGCGCCGTCCAACGTCTTTGCGGGGACCGGCGTCGTGAAGGTGGCCGACTTCGGCCTGGCGGGTTCGGAAGACACCCCGGCGGCCGACCTGCGCGCCCTGGGCGGGCTGCTGCCCGCGGGCGATCCGTGGGGCGCGCGGCTGCGCGCCGGAGAGTTTCCGACGGCCGAGGCCGCGCTCGCCGCGCTGCCCGTCGCGCCGCCCGCGCGGATGCCGTCCTGGATCGCCGGCCCGCTGATGATCGTCGGCGTCTTCTTCATCGCCTACGTCGCGGTCGGCGTGACCATGGCCACCGGGCTGCAGCCGTCGCTGCGCCTGATCGCCGCCGCCGCCGGGGTCGGGCTCTGCGCGCTGGCCTGGCGCTACGTCGAGCGGCCGCTCCTCGCGGCCGTGTTCTGGGGGGCGCTGCTCTGGGGCTTCGGCGCGCGGGTTCTCAGCCCGTGGATCCTGGCCGGGGCCTGGGCGACGGCGCTCGCCGCCGGCGGCCTCTGGATCGCCCAGGGCCGGAAGCGGGCCTGAGAGGTCCGCTCTTTTTCTTGCCTCGCCGGGGATCTGCCTGATATAAGCCCTAGGTTTCCCGAATTAGCATCGTCTAAACGCTGGATGGGGGTACTAGGGCCATGCCGACGCTTGCCGCGGTTCCGAAAGTCTCGAAGAAGCCGGACGTCGCGCGCGCCCTGGAGCAGGGCGAGGGCGTCCTGCGCCTGGCGCCCTGCTGGGTGCCGCGCTCGTTCCTCACGCCGGGCCGCCGGCTGAAGCTGCATCCGGACGACTATTACGCCCTCGGCGCCCACCGGGGCGGCATCGACGAGCGCTGGCTGGGCTCGACGACCGAGGCGGCGAACGACAACCGAGCCGACGACGAGGGGCTGTCGTACGTCGTCGACAACGGCGAGCGCTTCTCGCTCCGCGACGCGGTGAAGGTCGAGGGCGAGCGCATCGTCGGCAAGGCGATCTGGTCGAAGTACAAGCGCTGGCCGGTGTACTCGAAGTTCTTCGACAACCTGGGCCCGATCCCCTGCCACATGCACCAGGACGACAAGCAGGCGAAGGCCATCGGCCGGGAAGGGAAGCCCGAGTCCTACTACTTCCCGCCGCAGCTGAACAACACGGGCAACAACTTCCCGCACACCTACTACGGCCTGGAGCCGGGCACGACGCGGGCGGACGTCCGCCGCTGCCTGGAGAACTGGAACATCGGCGACAACGGGATGCTCGACCTCTGCAAGGCCTACCGCCTGAAGCCGGGGACGGGCTGGCTGATCCCGCCGCGGGTGCTGCACGCGCCGGGCTCGATCCTGACCTACGAGCCCCAGTGGGGCAGCGACGTGTTCGCGATGTTCCAGTCGATGGTGGAATGCCGCTGCGTCCCCTGGGAGCTGCTGGTGAAGGACGTCCCGTCCGGCAAGAAGCAGGACCTCGACTTCATCGTCGAGCTGCTCGACTGGGACTTCAACACCTGCACGCACTTCAAGGACGCGTGCTACATGGAGCCGATCGACGTCGAGGGCTCGGCGAGCGAGGGCTGGACGGACCGCTGGGTGGTCTACGGGCGCATCCACGGCAAGCAGCTCTTCAGCGCGCGCGAGCTGACGGTGAACCCGGGCGCCAAGGTGACGATCAAGGACGCGGGGGCGTCGGGCGTCATCGCCGTCCAGGGCCGCGGCGTGATCGGCGCGCATGAGATCCAGACGCCGGTGCTGATCCGCTTCGGCCAGATGACGATGGACGAGGTGTTCATCACCCACGAGGCGGCGACCCAGGGCGTGACGATCGAGAACACGGGCACGGAGCCCTTCGTCACCCTGCGCTACTTCGGCCCGGACGTCTGGGACGCGAAGAAGTATCCGAACGTCGGCGATCACAAGAAGGCGAAGAGATAGGAGGATAGGACGATGAGCAGAATTTCGATCGGCACCTGGGCCTACTGTGTCGGCCCGTACATGAACAATCCCATTCCCTTCGGGGACGTGGTGAAGGAGCTGAAGCGCCAGAAGTTCGACGGCCTCGAGCTGGGCGCGTTCTTCTCCCATCCCAACCCGGAGAACCACCCGACCAAGGAGTCCCGGAAGACGCTGAAGGACCTGGTCGAGTCCAACGGGCTGGAGTTCTCCGGCATCGCCACCGACATGTGGGACTACCCGGGCCACCCGTCGCACCTCGCCGACGCGACCGACGGCGGCGCGGCCTACCTGGCCATGGTGAAGAAGAACCTCGAGTTCACCAAGGACCTCGGGATCACCCTCTTCCGCGTGGACACGGTGCAGTCGCCCGACATCCTCAACAACGGCGTCGACAAGAACCAGGCGATGGACAACGTGGTCAAGACCTGGCAGCAGGTCTGCAAGATGGCCGCGGACCTGGGCATCAACGTGACCTGGGAGTTCGAGCCGGGCTTCGTCTTCAACCGGCCCTCCGACATCGTGACGATCGTCGACGCGGTCGGCGCGAAGAACTTCGGCGCGATGTACGACACCTGCCACGCCTACATGGTCGCCCAGATCGGCGCGCGCCAGTCGGGCGGCCCCAAGGACACCCCGGGCATGGTCGAGCTCGCGAAGAAGCTGCGCGGCAAGATCAACGCGATCCAGATCATCGACTGCGACGGCAAGCTCAACGAGCACGGGACGAGCACCCACAAGGTCTTCGGCACGGCCGACATCGACTTCCCGCCGGTCATGAAGGAGCTGCAGAACTCGGGCTGCCCCCACGACTGGTGGACGATCGACCTCTGCTTCGAGGACGGCGCCTGGCCCAAGACGATCGCCTGCAAGAAGGGCGCCGACAAGCTCAACGCGCAGTTCGGCAAGCCGGCCAAGAAGGCCGCGGCCGCCAAGAAGGCGCCGGCCAAGAAGCTGGTGAAGAGCAAGAGGTAAGCATGAAGCAGATCAAAGTCCTGATGATCGGCCAGGGGTTCATGGGCGGCATCACCCATCCCCGCGGCATCCTCGAGGCCAATTACCAGCTCCGGCCCCAGGGCGTCGAGTTCGTCCTCGACTGCGTCGCCGGCACGAACGCCGAGAAGCTCGCCGTCACCCAGAAGGCCTACGGCTACGCCCGCGTCTCCACCAACTGGGAGAAGGAGCTCGGCAAGGCGGACCTCGTCGTCGTGACGGCCCCCAACAAGGAGCACCGTCCGATGGCGCTGGCCGCCCTCAAGGCCGGCAAAGCCGTCGTCTGCGAGAAGCCCCTCGCCTGCAACCTGGAAGAGGCGCAGGACATGGCGGCCGCCGCCAAGAAGGCCGGCACGCCGACCATGGTCACGTTCTGCTACCAGGGCGCGCCGGGCGCCCTCGAGGCCCGGCGCCTCGTGCAGGGCGGCGCGATCCTCGGGAAGTCGGGCTACGTCGAGGGCACCTCGGAGTTCCTCCAGGACTGGGGCCGCGGCGGACGCAGCAACTTCCGCTTCGCCGCCGAGCAGGGCCTGGGCGGCGTCATCGAGGACCTCGGCGCGCACCAGGTCGACCTCGTCCAGTTCATCCTCGGCAAGAAGGTCGTCGAGGTCTCGGCCCAGACCCGCGTGTACGACGGCGACGGCGAGGATCTCAAGATGATCGCCGGCTCCGACAAGCGCGCGAAAGGGAAGGCCGTCGACGCCTTCGACGCCGTCGCCAAGTTCGACAACGGCAGCGCCATCACGTTCCGGTCGAACCGGACGTCGACGGGCCACAAGGCCTTCTTCGAGACGGCGCTGCACGGGAACCGCGGCGGCGTCGCCTGGGAGCTCGAGGACCAGGCCTACCTGAAGTTCTACTCGCACACGCGGACCGACGGCGCCAAGGTCGCCTCGCGCGAGCGCGGCTGGACGAACATCCACCTCTCGGATCCGGGCGGCGACGGCCACTCGAACACCGACACCGTGCCGGGCCTGATCAACGGCTACCTGCAGTACTTCCGCTGGCAGTACCTGCACTTCGGGCTGCAGCTGCTGGGCAAGCCGGACAAGAGCTACGCGGTGCCGACGTTCGCCGACGCCTGCCAGGTGCAGGCGGTCTGCGACGCGATGTACCGCAGCGGCCTCAAGGACGGCGAGCTCACCAAGGTGAAGTAGCGCTTCGAGATTCCGGAACGGCGCGGGGGTCGCGAGACCCCCGCGCCGTTTCTTTATTACCCCCCGGTAACAGGGCGGACGTCCTCCCCCGAGGGGGCTCCCCCGGGCACGCCGCTTGCTTCTCTTCCGCGGGCGGGTCGCGGGAGGTCTCCGTGCGTCGCGGCTTCACGCTCATCGAGCTGCTCGTCGTCATCGCGATCGTGGCGATCCTGGCGGGGCTGCTTTTCCCGGCCCTCGTGCACGTCTTCAACAGCGCGCGCGTCGCCGAGGCCCAGCAGCGGATCTCCGCCCTCGAGCTCGCGATCCACGCCTACGCGAAGGACCGCGGGATCGAGCCGGCGGGCGACGGCCGGGGCAGCCGCGAGCTCCTGCGGGCCCTGGGAGAGGCGGGGCCGAAGCACGCGCCCTACTATCTCCCGCGGGAGGACGAAGTGACGCCGGGGGGCGACCTCGTCAATCCCGTCCACGGCGCCGACGCCCCCTCGCCCTTCAACGTCATCCACTACCGGCGCAACGCCGGACTCGCCGCCGGGCCCCGCCCGGGCCAGCCGCCCGTGCGCAGGGGCATCGCTTTCGACTTATGGTGCGCGGGCCGGGAGGCCGATAGTCTCTGGGGGATCCGCGCCCCGTGATCGCGGATCTCGTGCTATAGTTCCAGCGACGCGCCCGGGGGAATCAGGCGACCTCCTTCACGGCGCGTTTTTTTTCGGCACGAGGGGATTAGGGACATGGCGGAGAGCGGCAAGAAGGATCTCGATCTTTCGGCGGCGATCGAGGGCGGGACCCAGCGCACCACGCTGAGCGACCTCGAAAAAAAGGGCGTCCGCAACGTCAAGATCCTCGACGAGAAGGCGCTCCAGGAGCTCGTCACCCGGGCCGTCGACCGCGTCGTCAACGCGCGGACCCAGACGGTCGAGGAGCGCGAGAAGGTGCTGGCCGACTCCCGCAAGGAGCTCGACCGCCTGATGAAGGAGCACAAGGCGGCGCGGAGCCGCGCCGAGCTCCTGGAGACCGACAAGAACGAGCTGATCGAGCAGCTCGAGGCGATGCAGAAGGAGCTCTCGCTGCAGTCGGAGCTGGAGGAGGAGAACCTCCACAAGAAGTTCCTCGAGGGGACCGCCTCGATGGAGAAGCAGGTCGCGGACCTGCGCGAGAAGCTCAACCGCGAGCTGCAGGAGGAGCGCTCCAAGGTCCGGGAGGCCGACCAGGCCCGGCGCGACGCCGTCCAGCAGATCCTGGTCCTTCAGCACGCCGCCGAGGCGGCCGGCCAGGAGCTCCGGAACCTCAAGGAGGAAGTCGTCCGCCAGCGCTCCGAGATCACGCGCCTCAAGGAGCAGGGCGGCTCGGTCGAGAACGAAAAGAAGGCCGTCGAGGCCGCCAAGCACAACGCCTGGATGCTGGAGAACAAGCTCGCCGACCTCCAGCGGGAGTTCGAGGCCGTCTCCGGGGAAGGCAAGGCCGGCCGCGCCGAGGCGCGCCAGGCGGCCGCGGAAGTCGAGCGGCTCCAGCAGGAGCTGAAGGCCGCCGAAAGCTTCCGGGCCAAGGCGGGCGAGCTGGACGCGCTCGTGAAGCGGGTGGAGGAGCTCCGCGCGGAGCTCGAACGCGTCCGCCAGGCGGCGGCCGTCGAATCCGCGGTCCTGAAGGAGCGCGTGCTCGAGATCGAGCGGCTCGAGGAGAAGGTCGTCGAGGAGCACGGCCGCGCCGAGGCGCTGGCCGAGGCGGGCAGGGGCCTGCGGGACGAGAACGAGAAGATCCGCCAGGCGGCGGCCGTCGAGTCCGCGGTCCTGAAGGAGCGCGTGCTCGAAGTCGGGCACCTCAAGGCGAAGGTGATCGAGGAGCACGACCGGGCCGGGACGCTGATCGAGGCCGGCCGGGCCCTGCGCGACGAGATCGAGAAGGTGCGCCAGGCGGCCGCCGTGCAGGAGGCCGTGCTGAAGGAGCGCATGCTCGAGGTCGAGCACCTCAAGGCGAAGGTCATCGAGGAGCACGACCGCGGCGAGACGCTTGTGGAAGCCGGACAGGCCCTCCGGGACGAGAACGAGAAGCTCCGGCGGGCCTCGGCCGTCGATTCGGCCGTGCTCCAGGAGCGCGTGCTCGAGGTCTCGCACCTCAAGGAGAAAGTCATCGAGGAGCACGACCGGGCGGAGGCGCTGAAGGACGTCGAGCGCTCCCTCCGGGCGGAGCTGGACCGCGCGGTGAAGACGATCGCGGAAGTGTCCGCCGTGGAAGCCGAGGCGCGGGGGCGCGTCGAGGGCTTCCGCGAGCTGGAGCGCGACCTGAAGGCCGAGCTCGCCCGGACGCTCGAGGAGCGCGACCGCGCCCGCGACGACGCCCAGCGGGCCGCCGCGCGGGCGGCCGAGCTCGAGGCCCGGCTCGCCGAGGCGAAGTCGGAAGCCAAGGGGACGGTCGAGACCGCCCGCCGCGCGGACGCCGAGCGCGGCCGGATGGCGCGGGAAGTCGAGGCGATGCGCCAGGAGCTCGCCGCCGCGATCGCGCGCCAGGTCCAGCGGGAACAGGACGCCGAGGCGCGGCGCGAAAACGCGGTCGTCGTGGCCTCCGAGATCCAGAAGATCGAAGACGTCCGCCACGCCGAGGAGAAGGAGCTGGAGCGGCTCCGCGCCGAAGCGGCCGCCCTCCGCTCGCACGAGGAGCGCCTCCGGGCCGAGCTCGGCGAGGCGAGGATCGACATCCGCAGCCTCTACCAGATCGTCGAGCGGGAGCAGGGCCTGGCCCGCTCCGCGCAGGACGAGTCGGTGAACCTGCACGCGAAGGCGCTCGACATCCAAAGCCACGTGGGCGGGCTGGAGAAGGCGCTCGCGGAGCTGAGAGGCGTCGCGAAGCCCGACCTGGCTCCGGAAGTCGAGCGGCTGCGCGAAGCGCTCGCCGAGGAGAAGGAGACCACGCAAAAGCGGCTGAAGGACGTCGCCGCGAAGAAGGCGGCGGAGCTCCAGGCGGCGCTGAAGAAGGCGGCCGCGGAGCGCGAAGCCCTGGCGGCGAAGAAGGCCGCGGAGATCCAGGCGACGCTGACGCGCGCGCAGGCGGAGCGCCGGGCGCTCGCCGCGAAGAGCGCGGCGGAGCTCCAGGCGGCGCTGAAGCGCGCGAAGAAGCCGGACCCGCGGATCGCGAAGCTCCAGGCGGCCCTCAAGGCCCGCAAAGGCGGCCTCGGCTCGCGCCGTCTGGCGAAAAAGCTCGAGGAAGCCCAGGCGGCGCTGAAGCGCGCCCGGAACAAGCCGGCCCGGACGGTCGGCGGGATCGGGCTCGACGGCCGCGGCCTGCTCGAGGACTTCCTCCGCCGCGTCCAGCTCAAGGAGCTCTTCCAGAAGCACGTGCCCGTCGCGGGCAAGATCGGCAAGACGCATCCCTCGGAGACGCTGCTGGAGGTCGTCGAGGCGACCGCCGCCGGCCCGCGCGCGGCGAAGCCGCCGGGCTCGCGCCTCGAGGTCTTCGGCGCCCCCGGCAAGCCCACGCTCGAGGAGCTCAAGGCCTTCCAGTCCAGGCTCGCGCCGCAGGCCGTGCGGCAGATCGAGCGGGTGCACGACGGCCTCCGCCATCAGCTGGTGCCGCTGCCGCCGAAGGGCGAGCGGCTCGTCCTGGACCTCGACATGCCCGCGATCGACGTGGGGAAGAAGGGCCGCCTGGGCTCGTACCGGCCGCTGGTCTGCTTCGACGGCGCGCGCGGCGAGTTCTGGAAGGCGCGGCTCCGGTCGGCGAAGGGCGACGAGGCCGACGGCGTCCTGCCCTTCCTGCGCGAGTGCCTGTCGAAAGTCCCGCGCGGCTTCGCGCGCGGACGCGTGCTGCTGCGGCTCGACCCGCGGTTCTTCAGCGAGCCCGTGCTGCGCTTCCTGGAGCGCTCGGGCGTCGGTTACGTGATGGCCGCGCCGGACACGAAGGAGCTGCGCGCGGCGGCCAAGAAGGCCCCGCTCCGCGAGATTTCCGGCGGCTGGTCGGTCGGCGAGTTCGAGGCGCGCGTGCATCCGATCCGCGCGACGAAGGGCCGCTTCATCGTGCTGCGGAGGAAGTCGGGCGAAACCCACCTGCTGTGCGCGGACCGGAAGACGGGGCCCTGGAGGGCCTGGACGGCGCTCGAGGGCCGCGCGGCGGCGCTCGAGGCCGGGCGCGCCCTGGTCGCGGGCTGGGCGGAAAGCCCCCTGCTGGGCCGGGGACGTCGGGCCCGGACGGCGGCCTTCACGAACCACCTGCTGGCGTCCGATCTCCTCCAGTGGTTCAAGCGCGCGGGCCTGCCGCCGAAGGAGCAGGAGCGCAGCCAGGAGAGCCTGCGGAAGGACGTCCTCCTGCTCTCGCCGCCGGACGCGAAGCGCCGCGAGTCGACGGTGCTGGTGCTGCCGAAGAAGGACGGCCGCCGCCGCCTCTATCAGAAGGTGGCGGAGCGCCTCGGCCGCCTGCGCACCTCGGCGCCCTTCAAGCTGGGCCGATGACGGGAAATCCCAGATCCAAAACCCCAAAACCCAACGGCTTCCCCCCGTCCCCCCGGGCCTTCGCCCGCCGAAGCGGGGCGCGCTACGGCCCGCGAAGGCGGGGGGGTAAGGGGGCGACTCCTTGGGATTTGGGAGTTGGGATTTGGGAGTTCGGGCCGTGAGGCCTTACGTCACGGTCGTGATCGCGGCGGCGACGGCCGGCGTCTACGTCTGGCTGGCCTCGCGGCCCGACGCGGTCTTCGACGCCACGCTGCAAGCCTGGGGCGCCCGGCGGGGGGCGTCGAGCCCGATCTCCTTCGTGGCCTCGCCGGTCGTGCACGCCTCGACGACGCATCTGCTCGTCAACCTGCTGCTCTTCCTGGCTTTCGCGCCGCCGGTGGAGAAGCGCGTGAAGGGCTGGGGCCTGGCGCTCGTCTACGTGCTCTCGGGCGCGGCGGGCGTGGCCGCGCATCTGGCGCTGGCGCCGGGCGGCGCCACGCTGATCGGCGCGTCGGGAGCGATCGGGGGCGTGCTGGGCGCGCATCTCGTGAAGCGGCCCTGGGGGAAGATCTCGATCGCGGCCGGAGGGCTCTGGGCGGCGGCGAACCTCGCGGGCGCGCTGCTCGACCGCGGCGGCTCCACCGGGATCTCCTACCTCAGCCACCTCGGCGGCCTGGCCGCCGGGGCGCTCATCGCGGCCTTGCTTCCTTCCAGCCGCCCCGCAAAGCCGCGGAAAGGGTCTTGACCGTCTCCGCGTAGGCGGGATCGTCGGCGAGGTTCTTCATCTCCCGCGGATCCGCGTCGTGATCGTAAAGCTCGGCGCCGGGAGTCCATTCCGTGTAGCGCCAGCGCTCCGTCCGCAGGCTGCGCCCCATCCGGTCCTTGCCGCGCGTCACCTGGGTGAAGGCGCCCGACTTCCAGGGCCGCGCGGGGTCGTCGAGCAGCGGCTTCAGGCTCGTCCCCTCGCAGCTCGCGGGCACCGGCAGCCCGCAGAGGTCGGCGAGCGTCGGGTAGAGGTCCACCAGCTCGGCGAGGCGGCCGGTCGACTTCCCCCGCGCCTTCATCCCCGGCGCCGCGAGGAAGAGCGGCACGCGCGCGGACTCCTCGAAGAGGCTCATCTTCTGCCACTGGCCGTGCTCGCCGAGGTTCCAGCCGTGGTCGCCCCAGAACGCGATCACCGTGTTCTCGGAGAGCTTCAGGCGGTCGAGGGCGTCCAGCAGCTTGCCCAGCTGCTTGTCCATGAGCGTGACCGAGGCGTAGTAGGCCTGGATCATCTCCTTGAGCTGGGCTTCGGCCACGCCGTAGTTCGGGGGCTTGACGCTGTAGGCGATCTCCGGACGTCCTTCGCGGTCCGCGGCCGGAACCTGGATGGCGTCGAGCGGATAAAGGTCCATGTACTCCTTCGTCGCGACGCAGGGGACGTGGGGGCGGAAGAACCCGACGGCCAGGAAGAACGGCTTGTCGCGCTTCTCCTCCAGGACCTTGACCGCCTCGTTGGCGATGAGGGCGTCGGTCTGCTCCTCGTCCGTGCCTTCGCAGGTGAAATAGCTGAGGGAGCCGCCGATGTTCTTGTTGGCGGGCACGAGGTTGATGACCCGTGCCTCGTCGGTCTTGTCGCGGCCCTTGGGGTTGATGGTGCGGTCCCAGGAGACGGGGTCGTCGACGCCGTCGGTGCCGATCTGCGTGGGCACGCCGTAGTGGTACATCTTCCCGATGCGGGTCGCGGCGTAGCCGTTCTGGCGGAAGTGCTGGGGCAGGGTGACGACGTCGGGATGGACGGAGCGGAACTTGGTCAGGTTCTCGAGGACCTTCGTGGTGTCGGGCCGCATCCCCGTCAGCAGCGACGCCCGGCTCGGGTTGCAGAGCGGGAACTGGCAGTAGGCCCGCTCGAAGCGCAGCGCGCGCGCCGCCAGGCGGTCGATGTTCGGCGTCTTCACGAGCGGATGCCCGTAGCAGCCGAGCGCGACGTTCAGGTCGTCGGACGCGATGAACAGGACGTTCAGCCGCTTCGGCGGGGCGTCCTGGGAGAAGACCGGAAGCGCGAGGAGGAGGGCGGCGAGGATTCTCATCTCTTTTCTAACCCGTTCGACTCGCCCGCGGTGGCGGGCTCGCTCAGGGCGAGCCTCATTTCTTGTTCAGCCACGCGAACCCCGTCTTCAGGTCGCGAAACGTGGGGCCCGTCCAGCCGTGGCCGCCCTCGTAGAGGAGCAGCTCGGTCCGCGCGCCGGCTTTGTCCAGCGACGCCTTCGCCTTCTCGGCGAGCGCCAGCGGGCAGATCTTGTCTTCCTTGGAGTGGTAGATCCAGTACGCCTGGTCTTTCGCGGCGGCGAGGTCGAGGCCGAGCTCGCGGAACACCGACATCGCCACCAGCGCCCCCGCCGTGAAGCGCGGCTTGCTCATCGTGATCGCGTAGGCCGGCGGCCCGCCGCTCGACCAGCCCATCACGAACGTCCGCTCCGGGTCGATCCGGTGCAGCGTGCCCACCTCCTCGACGACGGAGCGCGCGAACGCCTCCGTCGTGAACTTCATCCCCGTCACCCGCGACGCCTCCGTCGGCCAGACCACCAGGTTGAACTGGCCCGGCGTCCATTCCACCGCGCGCAGCTGGGCGAACAGGACGTCCTTCGCCGCCGCGTTCTTCCAAATCCGCTTCACGAAGGGCTGGAACGCCGCGCCGCCGTCCCCGCCCGGCAGGACCAGCACGAGGCCGTAGCCTTTCGCGGGGGGCTCGACGTCCTTCGCCGGCCCGATGAGCAGGTACTGCTTCTTCGGATCCTTCGCGGCGACGCGCTCGGCGGAGGGGACGTCGGCGACGTCCTCCTGGACCGCGAGCGTGAGCAGCAGAGCGATCATCGCGCGGTCTCCAGGAGCTTCCGGTAGGCCGCCGCCGCCCCGCGGTACTCGTCGAGGGCGGGCTCGGACAGGACGCCGGTGTTGCGGGCGAGCTGGTCTTCGACGCGCTTGAGGAGGTACTCGACTTCCTGCTTGCGCGGCCGGAGCGGCTTGCCGGGGACGTCGATCCACCACGGCGCGGAGTGGGCGAAGCGCTTGCCGTCGTAGGCGCGGACGGCCACCCACGAGGTCTCGTCGACCGCGACGGTCTCGTCCACCGCGCCGGCTTTGATCTCGCGGAGGGGGGAGCCGTTCACGACGATCTCGACGCGCGAAAGCGGCGAAGGATTCTCGACGGAGCCGAGGACGCGGAGTCCGCCGGTCACGGGGCGGGCGTCGAGGTAGAGCATCGGGCCGGTCGTGACGAAGGAGCGGCCCGCGTCGAGGCCCTTCATCCAGGCTTCGTAGGAGAAGGGGACGTCGAGATGGACGTAGACGCGCCCGTAGCCGAGGGGGACGGGGTGGACGCCCGAGGCGCTGCCGGCGGTGGGGCGCAGGCGGAAGCCGCAGTTGAGCAGGGCGTAGTAGTTGCGGAAGCCGAACTCGGTCCAGCCCGCCTCGGTCCAGCCCCTGGCGTCGCGCTCCACGCCCATCCATTCCGCTTCGCGCTCGCCGAAGTCGCGGAAGCCGAAGTCGGTCCGCCAGTGGTGGTTGTTGGCCAGCTCGTAGAGGTCGACGTTCAGCACGGGCACGAGCATCATCGACCAGGGCCAGTTGTGCTTGTCGAGCTCGAGGAGGACGCCCTCGCCGCGGAGGGCGTCGACGGCCGGCCGGATCGGCGGCGCGCCGAGCGAGGGCAGGGCGCGATGGCCGAGGATGAACACGGCGCCGAGGGTGTGGCTCTTGCCGCCGACGGAAAAGATCTCGTACTCGGTGTTGCGCGGCCAGTAGACGTGCGTGTCGTCGACGCGGACAAGGGCGGGCGTGACGGGCGTCTTCTCGACGGGCACCTCGCCGGCCTTGAGCGCCCAGGTGGAGAAGGGGAAGGCGACGTTGAGGTCCTCCGCGAGCTGGAGCAGGGGAAGCTCGTCGGCGGGGCGGTGGACGTGGGTCTCGCCCGACCACCAGCCGCGCGCGGCCGCGTCGGTCCAGCGGCGCAGCTTGACCGTGATCGAGGCCCCCGCCTCGGCCCGGACGGTCTCCGTCCGGTACTCCTTGCCGCGCTCGGCCGTCAGTGTGTAGGTCCCGGCGGTCAGCGGCGCCTCGAAGGGCCCGGCGGGCAGCGTCGTGTGGACCTCGGCGATCCCGTCGCGCCGCTCCTTGACGTAGGGGATCGCGCCGGACGAGCGGGCGGTATGGCGCTTGCCGTCCGGGCCGTCGATGTAGAGCCGGCAGGGGAGCGGGCGGCCGGTGTCGGCGTCGACGACCTCCCCGCGCAGGACGGCCTCCTGGACCAGAGCGAGCGCCAGCGCGAGCATCATTTCTTCTCTACGACGTCCACGAGCTCGATGGTGGAGGTCAGGCCCTGGCCGTTCACCTTGGCCGTCGTGACCATCTTCACGAGGCCGCCCGGGACGTCGGGCGAAAACCAGGCCTGGACGACGTGGTTCTTGAGGGCGTCGCGCCCCTCCAGCCGGACGCAGCGGAGCTCGCGTCCCGCGGCCTTGACGACGTCCTCCAGGGCGACGGCGACGAGCGCGAGGTCTTCCTGGCCGTCGATCTTCGACGTCATCCGGAGCGGCGCGCCGCCTTCGGGGCGCAGCCAGAGCCGGGTCTCGCTGGCGAGGCCGCCGCGGCGCCCGGCGCCTTTCCAGACGCCGCAGGAGAGGGACTGGTCGCCGACGACGACCGCTTCGGTCTTTTCGCGGACGGGGACGTCTTCCTGCTGGTCGGAGCTGATCCGCTTGTCGAGCTGGGTGGCGACGACTTTCAGCGCGCAGCCGCGGAGTCCGACCTCGGCGAGGGTGTAGGCGATGCCGCCTTCCTGGCGCGCGCCGCCGAGCTCGAGGACGACGGTGTAGCGGGCGGCCGCTCCCGGCTTCCACGCCATCCAGGGGTGGCGGGCGGGATCGAGGGGTTCCTGAAGGGCGGCCAGGAGCAGGAGCAGTGTCATGCGGTCATTTAAGTTAACGATTACGCCTGGCGTAAACGCCAACTTTCGAACGTCCTGAATCTGTGAAGCGCGCGTGGCTCGTTCTGGCGCTGGCTTTGCAGGCCTGCGCGGGTCCGGACCCGGTCACGCGGGAGTGCGCGATCGACGAAGGCCGGCCGCCCGGCCTCGTGGCGCGGCTCTCGCGGGGCGAGCGGGCCGTCCGCGACCTCCGCGCCGAGGACGCCCGCCGCGAGTTCGAGTACGTCCTCGAGATCCTCGCCTGGATGCCGTCGGGCGTGGACGTGAGCGACCTCCGCCGCCGCGCGGGCGACGGCCTGGTTCACGTGCGCGGCATTCTGCAGGAACGATGACGGCGAAACACGAATCAGGAATCACGAATCACGAATTACGGGGACGCGCGCTGATGCGCGCGCTGGCCGTCGCCGCCACCCTTCTGCTCGTCGGCATCGCCCTCACGGGCCCTCAGGCCTGGAGGTTCTGGACGTCCCGCTATGAAGCTTGGCGAATCGATAGGAACCCGGACGCGCGCTGCCGGATCGCCGAAGTCCACCTTCAGCGCGGGGAGTATACGAAAGCGTTGGAGATCTCGCGGGCCGTGCTTCGGCGACATCCCACGCACGCGACCGCGGAGGAGCTGATCGTGGAAGCGGTCAGCCTCCTGAAGCCACGGCTTCTCGAGGAGATCATGCACTCCAACTCGCTGATCGTCGCACCCTCGGGACCCCCGCGGGAGGGAGGCAGATGAAAGCGACGGCCGTCTTCGCCGTCCTGCTCGCCGCCGGGATCGTCGCGCTGGCCCCTTGCGGCCTGGCGGAGATCGGCTTCCGCCGGGCGGAGCGTCTCTTCGCGTCGCGCGAGTTCGAGAAAGGCCTGTCAACCTGCGACGCCGCGCTGCGCTGGAAACCCGCTCATCAGGGCGCTCGGGACCTGCGCACGAAACTCACGCGGGCGCTTTCCAGCCCGATCTATCGCTGCGGGAACAGCTCCAGCGAGGGTTTAGCGCTCGCCCTTCTGGACCAGACGAATCGGTTTGGCGAGGGCTTCCTCGAGAGCTTCGACCTCGCGGAGGCCGAACGGGTGTTTCGCCTGACGTTGGAGCTCGCGGCTTCGGCGTCCGCGTACGTCGACGTGTCGTCGCGCGAGGAACGGGCGCGTCGCGGGCTGGAGCGGATTGCCGCGATGCTGGAGGACCGCTGATGCGCGCGTTCGCCGCGGCCGGCCTCGCGTTGCTCCTCGGAGTCATCGTCGCGGGACCCGACGGATGGATCCGCCTGAAGGCCCGCTACGAGGACTGGCGGCTCGATCGGGATCCGGACGCGCTCTGCCGGATCGCCGACGTGCTCATCCAGGCGGAGAAGTACGCGGAGGCGGTAGTGGCCTGCGAGGCCGCGCTCCGGCGCCGGCCCGAGCATCCGACGGCGGCGCAGTTGCGTGGGGAGGCGATCTTCTGCATGTCCGCGGACGCGTCGGTCCTGGGAGCGATCCTGGCGGACGTCGACGACGTCCGGTATGCGCGGGCCGAGCGCTTGTTTCAGGCGGGCGAATATGAGAAGGCCTCGCTCTGGTGCGAGCGCTCGCTTCAGCTGAATCCCTCCCACGCCCCGGCGAAGGCCCTGCTCACGGAGGTCCAGTTCCTCTTGGGCCAGGGCATGGCCACCCCAACGAACGGCGAGTACGACAAGTACATGACGGGGTGCGTCGTGCGTCATCAGCAAGTGGATGTGGAAATCGAAACCGCCCTCGCGCGCGCGTACCGGACCGACGATCCGGCCCAGGGGGAGCGGGAATGCCGGAAAGTCCTCGAGTACGCGAAGTGGCTGCCGGACAGCGCCGAGCTTCGGGCTCAACACGATCGGGCGCGGGCGTATCTGGAATGCGTCAGCGGATTCGCAGCTTCGGCGCGATGAGGGTCTCGCGCGGGGCCTTTTCGCCCGACATCATCTTCAAGAGGGCGCGGAAGGATTCGCGGCCGATGGCTTCGACGTCCTGCCAGACGGTGGTGACCGGCAGGGCCAGCAGGTCGGCCTCCTCGATGTCGTCGAAGCCGACGAGCTCGAGGTCCTTGGGGATCGCGAGCCCCGCCTCGCGGATCGCGCGCAGGGCGCCGAACGTCAGGTAGATGTTGCCCGTGTAGATCGCGGTCGGCCGGTTCGGGCCGTCCAGCAGCGCGCGCACCGCCGTCCGCGCCTCGGCCGTGGTCGGATTCTGCAGCAGCGTGACGGTGGCCTTCTTGCCCAGCTTCGCGGCCGCGCGCTTGAAGCCGTCGACGCGATACTGGTACGTCTGCGTCGACAGCGGGCCGGCGACGAAGGCGATGCGCTCGTGGCCGCGCTTGAGGAGGTGCTCGACGGCCAGGGCGGAGCCCGCGGCGTGGTCGGTGCGCACGCAGGGGATGTCGGCCCCCTTCACGGAGCGGTCGATCTGCACGAAGGGCCGGCCCTCTTTCTGGAGGTCGATCAGGGCCTGGTCCGCGACGGTGACGGGGGAGACGATGAGGCCGTCGAAGCGGTGCTCCTGCAGCATCTGCACGACGCGCTTCTCGCGCTCGGCGTTCCCGCCGGTGTTGGAAACGACGAGGACGTAGCCCTTCTCCTCGGCCTCGCGCTCGGCGCCCTTGGCGATCCCGGTCCAGAACGGATTGCAGAGGTCCTCGACCGCGAGCGAGACCGAGTAGGAGCGCCGGTCGCGGAACGCGCGGGCCAGCGCGCTGGAGCGGTAGCCGAGGTCCGCCGCCGTCTTGCGCACCCGCTCGACGGTGGCGGGGCTGATCCGGTAGTGCTCGTGCTTGCCGGTGAGCACGTGCGAGACCGTCGTCTGCGACAGCTTCAGCCGCCGCGCGATGTCCTTCATCCGAACCGCCATACGGGGGAAAAGTATAGGCTAATCCCGTTTAGCCGTCAAATAAAAGGCCTGCGTGGTGTGCTAACTCGGATTAGCTTGACATCCGGGGCCGCCCGGGTATAATCCCGGGCCTCACATGGCGCTTCTCGAGCTTCGCGAGATCCGCAAGTCCTTCGGCGGGGTGCGCGCCCTGAACGGGGTGTCGTTCGAGCTCCGCCCGGGGGAGGTCCACGCGCTGGTCGGCGAGAACGGCGCGGGGAAGTCGACGCTCATCAAGGTCGTCACCGGGGCGCACCGGCCGGACGGCGGGAGCCTGGAGATCCTGGGCCGCCGGATCGAGGCGAACGACCCGATCCTGTCGCGGAAGCTGGGCGTCGCGGTCATCTATCAGCAGCCCGCGCTCTTCCCGGAGCTGACCGTGGCCGAGAACATCGCGGCGGGCGTCGAGCCGCCCGGCCTCTGGCGCCGCGTACGCTGGGGGGAGCGGGCCGCGCGGGCCCGCGAGCTGCTGGCGCGGATCGGGGCGAAGATCGACCCCGAGGCGCCCGTCTCCTCGCTCACGATGCCCGAACAGCAGATGGTGGAGATCGCCAAGGCGATCGGGGCGGACGCCAAGGTCCTCATCATGGACGAGCCGACCGCCTCGCTGCCCGAGCACGAGGTCCGGAACCTCTTCCGCGTCGTGAAGGACCTGCGGGCCCGGGGCGTCGGGATCGTCTACATCTCCCACCGCCTCGAGGAGCTGCGCGAGCTCGCCGACCGCGTGACGGTGCTGCGCGACGGCAACTCGGTCACGACGAAGGCGATGAAGGACGTCGAGCTCGGCGAGCTCATCCGCCTCATGGTCGGCCGCGAGATCACCCAGGTCTTCCCGAAGCGGGAGGTGGCGAAGGGCGACGTCCTCCTCGAGCTGCGCGGGGTGTCGGGCCCGGGGGTCCGCGACGTGACGCTCGACGTCCGCGCGGGCGAGATCGTCGGCCTCGCCGGCCTCGTGGGGGCGGGCCGCACGGAGCTCGCGCGCGTGCTGTTCGGGCTGGCGCCGGCGACGTCCGGCGCGATCCGGGTGGCGGGGCGGGAGGCGCGGATCCGGACGCCCTCCGACGCGGTGGAGCTCGGGATCGGCTACGTGCCCGAGGACCGGCGGCGGCACGGGGTGATCCTGGACCTGCCGGTGGCGGCGAACACGACGCTCGCGGTCCTGCGGCGGATCTCGCGGCGGGGCTTTCTCGACCTCGTCCAGGAGCGCGTGCTGGCGACGGAGTTCGTGGGGAAGCTGGCGGTGAAGACGCCGTCGATCGAGACGCCGGCCGGCCACCTGTCGGGCGGCAACCAGCAGAAGGTGGCGCTGGCGCGCTGGCTGGCGACCGATCCCAAGATCCTGATCCTGGACGAGCCGACGCAGGGGGTGGATGTCGGGGCCAAGAGCGAGATCCACCGGCTGATGGTCGATCTGGCGGAGAAGGGGATGGCGATCCTGATGATTTCGTCGGAGCTGCCCGAGGCGCTGGGGATGAGCGACCGGGTGGCGGTGATGCGCCGGGGCGCGCTGGCCGGCGTGATCGGCCGCGCGGAGGCGACGCAGGAGAAGGTGCTCGGCCTCGCGCTGGGAGCGGTCGCGTGAAGTACAAGCGCGAGCTCTCGGTGGCGGCGGCCTTCGGGGCGCTGCTGCTGACGCTGGCCGTCGTGAATCCCGCCTTCTTCGCGGCGGCGAACCTCCGCGCGATCGCGCTCAAGGAGTCGGCGACGCTGGCGGCGGCGGTCGGGATGACGCTGGTGATCCTGGCGCGGCAGATCGACATCTCGATCGGCTCGCAGTTCTCGATCTGCGGGGTGGTCGCGGCGCTGCTGGGGAAGTCGGGGTTTCCGCTGCCCGTGGTGGCGCTCGGCACGCTGGCGGCGGGGGCCTGGCTGGGCGCGCTGAACGGCGCGCTGGTCGCGTTCCTGCGGCTGCCGTCGATCGTGGTGACGCTCGCGACGATGGTCAGCCTCGAGGCGGCGCTCAAGTGGGAGCGGAGCGGCGAGGCGATCCGCAACGTGCCGGAGACGTTCTATTTCGCGGGGCTGGGGCAGGCGGGCGGGCAGGCGCTGATCGTGGCGGCGTCCCTCGCGGTCTTCGCGGCCTTCGCGTGGGGCCTGCGCTACCTGAGCGCGGGACGCGCGGTGTACGCGGTGGGCTCGGACCTCGAGGCGGCGCGGCTGGCGGGGCTCCGGCCGGCGCGGGTGGTCTTCTCGATCTTCGTGTTGATGGGCGTCCTGACGGCCCTGGCGGCCCTGCTGACGGCGATCCAGTTCCGGACGATCCAGCCGAACGAAGGGAAGGGGCTGGAGATGAAGGTGATCGCGGCGGTGGTCGTCGGCGGCGTCGCCATCTCGGGCGGGCGGGGCACGCTGGCGGGGACGCTGCTGGGCACGCTCTTCCTCGGCTCGATCGGCACGGCCCTCGCGTTCCTGCGCGCCGAGTCCTATTGGGAGCGGGCGATCCAGGGCGCGATTATCCTTGTCGCGGTCGCCTCCGACGCCCTTAATCTCAGGAAGAAAGCGCATGCTGGCGCGAGCGTTGCCACACCCTGACCGCCCGTCCTGGCGTCCGGCCCTCACCCACGAGACGGTCCTCGCGGCCCTCCTCGTCGGGGAGATCCTCCTTTTTTCGGTCGTCGGCAGGAACTTCGCCAGCGCCGACGGCTTCACGCTCACGCTGCGGCAGGCCGCCGACATCGGCCTCCTCGCGGTGGTGATGACGCCCGTCATCCTCCTGGGCGGCATCGACCTGTCCGTCGGCTCCCTGATGGGCCTCTCGGCGGTGCTGCTCGGCAAGCTCTGGCGGGACGGCGGCGTCCCCGTCGGCGCCGCGGCCGCGCTCGTCGTCCTCGCCGGCGTCCTCGCCGGCGGCTTCAACGCCCTCTTCATCACGAAGCTCCGCGTCCCGCCCCTCATCGTCACCCTCGGCACGTTCTCCCTCTTCCGCGGCCTCGCCGAGGGGCTCACCGCCGGCGCCGACAACTTCACCGGCTTTCCGGAGCCCTTCCTCGCCTTCGGGCAGCGGGATGTCGCGCATGTCCCGTACGCCTTCCCGGTCTTCGCCGGGGTCGCGCTCGGCGTCTGGATCCTCGTGCACCGCGCCGCGATCGGCCGCTCGTTCTTCGCGATCGGCCTGTCCCCCGAAGGCGCCCGGCACGCGGGCATCCCCGTCGAGCGCCGCCAGGCCCTCGCCTACGTCCTCAGCGGCGCCGGCGCCGCGCTGGCGGCCGTCGTCTACGTCGCCACCAGCGGCCAGGCCAAGGCCGACGCCGCCCTGGGACACGAGCTCGTCGCCATCACCGCCGTCGTGCTCGGGGGGACGTCGATTTTCGGCGGCCGCGGCTCCGTGCACGGCACCCTGCTCGGCCTCTTCGCCCTCGTGGTCCTCCGGATCGGCCTCCAGCTGTCCGGGATGCCGACGGAGCTGGCCGACATCCTCACGGGCGTCCTCCTGCTGGTCTCCATCGGGGCCCGGCGGATCGTGTCGAAAGGAGCCGTCTCATGAAGCGTCTGCTCGCCTTCGTCCTCGCCCTCGCAGGCTGCGGGCCCGCGGAGCAGGGCCTCACCATCGCGGTCATGCCCAAGAGCAAGGGCAACGCCTACTTCATCGCCTGCAAGACGGGCGCCGAGGAGGCCGCCAAGGAGCTCGGGGTGAAGATGATCTGGGACGGCCCCAGCAGCCCCGACCCGGCCGAGCAGAACCGGATCGTCGACACCTGGATCACCCGGGGCGTCGACGTCATCGCGACGGCCGTCGAAAACCGCGACGGCATGGCCTCCGTCCTCAAGAAGGCCCGGGAGAAGGGCATCAAGGTGCTGACCTGGGACGCGGATTCGACGCCCGACGCCCGCGACTTCTTCGTGAACCAGGCGACGCCGGCCGGGATCGCCAAGACGCTGGTCGACCACGCCGCGCGGATCCTGGGCGGGAAGGGCGAGTACGCGATCATCACCGCCTCGCTGACGGCCGGCAACATGATCGAGTGGCAGAAGGCGATCGAGGCCTACAACAAGGAGAAGTATCCCGACCTCAAGCGCGTGGCGCTGCGGCCCTGCGACGACCTCCAGAAAAAGGCCTTCGACGAGGCGAACACCATCATGAACGCCCACAAGGACTGCAAGCTGATCATGGCGATCTGCTCGCCGGCGGTGCCGGGGGCGGCGGAGGCCGTCGAGCAGTCCGGCCGCAAGGACGTCAAGGTGATCGGCCTGGGCCTGCCCAACGACAACAAGGTCTTCGTGAAGAAGGGGATCACCGAGGCGGTGGTGCTCTGGAAGACGGCGGACCTGGGCTACCTGACGGTGCGGGCGGCGGTGGCGCTGAAGAAGGGCGAGCTCAAGGCGGGCGACGCGGTCTTCAAGGGCGGCCGGCTCGGCGAGGTGAGGATCCTGGGGAGCGACATCCTCCTGGGCGAGCCCTTCACGTTCGACAAGGCCAACATCGATTCCTTCGATTTTTAGGGCGGGCGCGACTAGAATCTTTCCCCGGCTAAAGCGGATTAGAAAGGACCTCCATGGCTCTGCAGAACCTCTGGAACGACGCCGAGGCGGCGAAATACGCGGGCTACGACGAGCTCGTCTACAGAGCCAACATCCTCGGCCAGGACCCGTCCGTCACCAACTGGAAGGGCGGCAACATCTCCGGGAAGTACACGGAGAAGGACTTCGACGGGAGCGACATCCAGGTCCTCCGCGTGAAGGGTTCCGGCTCCGACCTGCGGACGGCGGTCCACGAGGACTTCGTCGGCGTCAAGCACGCCCCCGTCCTCAAACTCATCCCGCGGGAGAAGATGAGCGACGAGGAGATGGTCGCCTACCTGGCGCACTGCCTGACCGACATCCCCTCGAAGCGCCCCTCGATCGAGACGCTGATGCACTCGTTCCTCCCGTTCAAGCACGTCGACCACACGCACGCCGACTACGCGCTGTGGTTCGCCGCGCTCGACGGCGGCCGGAAGCTCGCCGAGGAGCTGCTCGGCGACGCGCTCGTCTGGGTCGACTACCACCGCCCCGGCTTCCATCTCGCCAAGACCGTCGGCGAGGCCGTGAAGAAGAACCCGAAGGCCAAGTGCGTGATCCTCGCCAAGCACGGCCTGCTCACGTGGGGCGAGACGTCCAAGGAGTGCTACCACAACACGCTGGCCATGCTTCAGAAGTTCGACCAGGCCGTCCAGAAGAAGATCTCGACGGCGCGGGTCTTCGGCGGACCCTGCTGCGAGACCCTGCCGCCCGAGAAGCGCCGCGAGATCCTCGGCCAGGTCCTGCCGGCTGTCCGCGGCGCGATCAGCGCGCTGCGGCCCGCCATCACGCACGTCGACGACTCCGCGCCGGTCCTCGAGTTCGTCAACGGCGTGGCCAGCCGCGACCTCGCGGGCGTCGGCGCCGCCTGCCCCGACCACCTCGTCTCCACGAAGATCGCCCCCTACTTCGTCAAGTGGGATCCCAAGACCGGCACCGCCGACGACCTCAAGAAGGAGCTCGTTCCGGCCGTCGAGGCCTATCGCAAGAACTACGAGGAGTACTTCGCGAAGTACAACAAGGACCCGAAGATGAAGATGGAGGATCCGTATCCGCGGATCCTGCTCGTGCCGGGCGTCGGCATGGTCACCACGGGGAAGACGAAGGACGTCGCCATCGCCGCCAACTGGCTCTATCACCGGGCGATGACGGTCATGAAGGGCGCCTCGGTTCAGGGCAAGTTCCTCTCGCTCAACGAGGAGGAGTCCTTCAACATCGAGTACTGGCCGCTGGAGCGCTACAAGCTGACGACGCTGCCGCCCGACAAGGAGATGACGGGCAAGGTCGCGTTCGTGACGGGCGCGGCGGGCGGCATCGGCCGCGCGATCGCGGAGAAGCTCGCGAGCGAGGGCGCCCACGTCGTCATCGCCGACATCAACGCCGAGGGCTCCGAGAAGACGGCCAAGGAGATCGGCAAGGGCGCGATCGCGGCGCCGGTGGACGTCACGAACGAAGCGGCCATGCAGGAGGCCTTCCGCAAGGCGGTCCTGGAGTTCGGCGGCGTCGACATCGTGGTCGCGAACGCGGGGATCGCGCGGGCCTTCCCGGTCGAGGACCATCCGCTGTCGGAGTGGAACAAGCTGCACAGCATTCTGTCGACGGGCTACTTCCTGACCGCCCGCGAAGCGTTCCGGCTCTGGAAGGCGCAGGGCCGCGGCGGCAACCTGATCTTCGTCGTCTCGAAGAACGCGGTGGTCGCCGGCAAGAACAACGTGGCCTACTCGTCGGCCAAGGCCGCCGAGATGCACCTCGCCCGCTGCCTGGCCGAGGAGGGCGGCCCGTCCGGCATCCGCGTCAACACGGTCAACCCCGACGCCGTCCTCGCGAAGTCCAGCATCTGGACCCGGGAATGGCGCGAAGAGCGCGCCCGCGACTACGGGATCAAGCCCGACGAGCTCGAGGAGTTCTACAAGAAGCGCACGACGCTGAAGGTCCACATCTACGCGGAGGACATCGCCGAGGCCGTGTACTACTTCGCCTCCAGCCGCTCGTCGAAGACGACGGGCAACTTCCTCAACGTCGACGGCGGCGTCCCGGCCGCGTACCCGAGGTAGCCCATGAGCCTCATGGGCCTGGATCTCGGGACGACCGGCTGCAAGGCCGTCGTCTTCGACGAGGCGGGGAAGCTCCTCGCCGCCGCGTACCGCGAGTATCCGCTCCAGTTCCCGAAGCCGGGCTGGATCGAGCTCGATTCCAACAAGGTCATCCGCGCGGCCCGGGAAGTCGTCCGCGAAGCCGCCGGGAAATCGAAGAGCGACCCCGTCCGGGCCCTGGCCGTCGCCTCCCAGGGCGAGGCCGTCACGCCGGTCGGCGAGGACGGGCGCTACCTGCACAACGCGATCGTCACGTTCGACGCCCGCACGGCCTCCCTCGTGCCGTGGTGGGAGAAGAAGCTGACGCGGCGGCGCATCTTCGAGCTCAGCGGCATGCCCCTGCACGGCATGTACACGGCCAGCAAGATCCTCTGGTGGAAGAAGAACCGGCCCGAGGTCTACGGCCGCGCCCGCTGGTTCCTCTGCTACCAGGACCTCCTCTTCCACGCGCTCGGCCTCGAGCCCGCCATCGACCACTCCCTCGCCGCCCGGACGATGCTGCTGGACGTCGACACCGGCCGCTGGTCCGACGAGATGCTCGACGCGGCGGGGATCGAGCGGCAGCGCCTGGCGCGGCCGTTCCCTTCGGGGACCGTGGTGGGCGTGCTCAACGGCAGGATGGCGCGCGACTGGGGCCTGCCCGACGGCACGCTCGCGGTCACCGGCGGCCACGACCAGCCCTGCGGGGCGCTGGGGGCGGGGGTCGTCGACGACCGCGTCGGCACCTACGCGACCGGCACCGTGGAGTGCGTGACCCCGGCCTTCCGCAAGCGCGTGACCGATCCGCGCCTGCTCGCCAGCAACATCGCCTGCTACCCGCACGTGGTCCCCGGGCTCTTCGTCAGCCTCACCTTCAACTTCACCGGCGGCTCGCTCCTGCGCTGGTACCGCGACACGTTCGCCGACGGCCTCCACGCCCGCGCGAAGCGGGAGAAGCGGGACGTCTACGACCTCATCGTCGGCGAGTGCCCGAAGGAGCCCTCGAGCCTCTACGTGCTCCCGCATTTCACGGCCACCGGCACGCCGCACTTCGACACGGAGTCGAAGGGCGTGATCGCGGGGCTGCGGCTCTCGACGTCCCGGGGCGAGATCGTCCGCGCCCTGCTCGAAGGCGTGACGTACGAGATGGCGCTGAACGTCGACGTCCTCCGCGAATGCGGGGCGCCGATCGACAGCTTCCGCGCGACGGGGGGCGGCGCGAAGTCCCCGTTCTGGATGCAGCTGAAAGCGGACCTGCTCGGCAAGCCGGTGCACGCGATGCGGGTCTCGGAGGCCGTCTGCCTGGGCGCGGCGATCCTGGCGGGCACGGCGACGGGGGTCTACGGCTCCGCGCGCGAGGCGGGGCGCTCGCTCTCGAAAGTGGAGCGGACCTATCGCCCCTCTCCCAAGAGCGCCAAGCTCTACCGCGAGAAGTTCGCGCGCTACCGGGAGCTCTATCCGGCGCTGAAGGACTGGCTGCATCGCATCTGACGAGAATCACGAATCAAGTACGTCCCCCCCCCCCGCCCCCCCCGGGGGGGAAGGGGGGGAATCTCCGTGATTCTTGATTCGTGATTCTTGATTCTTCTGCTACACTAACTCGTATTAGCAATATGACCGCCATCTACAAGCTCATGAAGGAGCAGTGGGCCGAGCGGGGGATCGACCTGGACGAGGTCGCCCGCCGGGTCATGGAGCTCCGGATCGAGACGCCGAGCTGGGCCTACGCGAACTGCGGCACGCGCTTCGGGGTCGTGAAGGACCCGGCCGCGCCGCGCACGCCCTTCGAGAAAGTCTCCGACGCGGCCCAGACGCACAAGTTTACCGGCATCACGCCGGCGGTGGCCGTCCACGTCCTCTGGGACGCCGTGGACGACTGGAGCGAGCTGGCGAAGCACGCCGTCGGCGAGGGCATCCGGATCGGCGCCATCAACCCGAACCTCTTCACCGAGCCCCAGTACAAGTTCGGCTCCGTCTGCAACGCGGACCCCGCGGTGCGGAAACAGGCCGTCGAGAACATGAAGGCCTGCGTCGACATCGGCCGCGAGGTCGGCTCGAAGCTGCTGTCGCTCTGGTTCGCCGACGGGACGAACTACCCGGGGCAGGGCGACTTCCGCCGCCGCAAGGGCTGGATGGAGGCGGCGCTGGCGGAGGTCTACGCCCACATGCCCAAGGGCATGCGGATGCTGATCGAGTACAAGCTCTTCGAGCCCGCCTTCTACCACACGGACATCGCCGACTGGGGGATCGCGCAGCTCCTGGCCCGCAAGCTGGGCGAGCGCGCCCAGGTCCTCATCGACCTCGGCCACCACGCCCACGGGACCAACATCCCCTGGATCGTCTCGACGCTGCTCGGCGAGGGCAAGCTCGGCGGCTTCCACTTCAACGACCGCAAGTACGCCGACGACGACCTCACGACCGGCTGCATGAATCCCTACGAGCTCTTCCTGATCTTCCACGAGCTCGCCGCCGGCATGGACGGCCTCGCCTTCATGATCGACGAGATGCCCGTCATCAAGCCGCGGATCGAGTCCATGATCCAGTCGGCCGTCAACCTGCAGGAGGCCTACGCGAAGGCGCTGCTGGTCGACCGCCCCGCGCTGGCCGAGGCGCAGGACGCGAACCGGATCATCGACGCCGAGGAGATCATCCGCGCCGCGTGGACGGCCGACGTGAAGCCGATCCTCGAGGTCGCGCGGACCCGCCAGGGGCTCGACCCCGACCCCCTCCGCGCCTACCGGGCGAGCGGCTACTACGCGAAGACGCTGAAGGAGCGCGCGGGGAAGCCGGCGCCGAAGCGCAAGACCCTCAAGGTCTAGGCGGCGGGTTCGCGACGGCGAACCCGAAGTGGGTCGGCCAGCTCAGGCTGAACGTGTCCGCGCCGCCGAAGGACGCGGGCCCCGCGTAGGTGAAGGCGGCCAGACCCCAGCCGCAGCGCGGCGCGGGCAACGGGCCGAGCTCGGCCAGCGTCACGGGGTAGCTCCCTCGCTCCGCGCGATGACGTTCCAGGCGCTCCACGACGGCATCCGCCGCGGCTTCCGAGGCGCGGCGATCGCTCGAGGCCAGGCCCATGCCGCCGAGAAAGCCCGCCAGCAGTAGCAGCGCGACGCCGGCGATCCCGTCCAGGAGCCGCTTCACGCGCGTGCGCCTCAACGACGCGATCGAACCCGCGACGACCGACGCGACCAGGAGCCCCAGCAGGGGTATCACCAGCAGGAGCGTCTCGACGCCGGCGAGAGGGTGAGGCGTCTTGGGCGAGCGCGTGCGAATGAGCCAGCCGGCCGCGCATGCCGCCGCGGCGACATAGACCGCCGCCCACGCGAGCGTCTGCCCGCGGGTCAGCGGCGGCGGTCCCGCGTCGGGCCGCGAAAGGGCCGCCGCGGCGCGTCGGTAGCGCGCCGCTTCAAGCCGCGGCATGACCAAGGCGAACGCGACTCCGCCCGCGAGCCACTCCCAGCCAGGCTCGACGCCCCCGATCCGCAGCGCCGCGTGCGCCGGCAGCGTCACCGCGATCCAGCTGAACAGATGGGAGTTCGGAAAGATCGCGCAGCTCGCCACGGCTCCCGCCGCGAAGAGCGCCGCGCTCGCCCAGAGCGGCGCCCGGATCCCGGCGAGGAAAACCGCGCAGGCGGTCGTCGCCGCCGCCAACCCCAGCAGCTTCGCCGTGATGACCGCCGCGCCCCCGGCTTCGGTCCACAGCGGGTTCAGCCCGCGCAGGGTCGAGATCAGCGCCAGCTTGGGCGTCGTGCGCAGGCGGCTCTCGCGTTCGACCAAGTACCCCCGCTCGAGGCCCCGCCGCCGGACCCGCGCCCAGGTCTCGCGCTCGAAGCTGGGTAGGTCGAGGTCCGTCGGCTCGATCGCGGCGCCGCGCTCCCTCGCGTGCCGGGCGTGCGCCTCGAGGAGGAGGTCGGAATTCTCCAGCCCCGGATAGACTCTCGAGGAGCTCGCGGGCTCGCGAAAGAACGACGCGTCCATCGCTCGGCAGGTGTGGGTGGTGAGGGAGGCGCCCCCGGCGATCGGCGAGACGAAGGCGAACTGGCGCCAGGACCGCGCGACACCCTCCATCACGGGGTTGAAGAACGACAGGCGGCGGGCCACGGCCCAGGTCTTCCGGTCCGGCGACATCCAGACGCGCTTCTGGTCGGTCTGGGAGCTGCCGTCCGGCCCGTCGAGCTCCAGGTCCACTCGATAGTCGCCGACGCGCTGGAATCCTTTCGCCTCGAGGTCGCGTCCCCAGGCCTCGATCGCGGCCGCGTCTTCCGTCGGCAGGTTTTCCAGGGGGACCGCGCGCGGCTCGTAGGCGAGGGGATAGGAAAAACGGAGGGAGGTCCGCATCGAACGGGCGATGATCAGGAGGAGAACGCCCGCGAGGATGGCGAGCGCGAGCATCTAATTCTTAAGGCCGTCTAGGATCGTCTTCGCCTCCTGGGCGGCCTTGGCCTTGGGGAAGTCCTTGAGGACGCCCTCGAGCGTCGCGCGGGCCTTGGCCTTCTGGCCGCTCCGGATCTGATCGCGGGCGATCTTGATCTGGGCGTCGATGAAGAGGCGGTCGACCTCGTCGTCGCTGAGCTGGTCGGCGTCGGCGGCGAGCGAGGGCGGCTTCGGGGGGGCCGGCGCCGCGTCCCCGCGCAGCTTCGTCCAGGAGGCCTTGGCGCCGTTCATTTCCTCGCGGAACAGGGCGAGGGCTTCGGCCGTCGCTTCCGAGCCCGACCAGGACGCGGAAGACTCGCCGGCCCGGACGATGGCCTCGAGCCGCTGGGCCGCCTCGCCCTGGGGGTTCGTGGCCACGGAGATCATGAGGGCGCCGTCGAAGCCGAGGGACACGGTCCGCCCCTCGGACTGGAGGAAGCCCTTGGACGCGGTGACCGGGCCGGGCAGGGTCAGGCTGACCTTGACGTTGAGGTCCTGCAGCAACGGCTTGATCAGCTCCAGCGCGGCCTTCGTCGCCTCGGGCGACTCGTCGCCGGCCATGCGGGCCTTGAGCTCGTCGATCTCGCCCGCCACCGAATGGCCGAGGGTGATCGTCCCGCCGTCGGGCGTCGACGTCATCCGCGCCGAGAAGGAGAGCTTGCGGGTGGAGGCGCCGTTGGGGCCGGTCTTGACGCTGTAGAGGCGGACCTTGTTGATGTCCTCGAAGTAACCCTCGAGGCGGGTCCGGATCCACTCGCCGTCGTCCTTCAGGACGCCGGGGACCCAGGCGACGATGCCTTCGGAGTCGCGGGCGAGCCGCTTCGGATCGCGGAATTCGGCGAAAGGATCCTCGATCGGCATCCCGTCGGGCGTCTTGCCCCCGAAGCTCTTGGCCATCTCCCCGAGCATCTTGAGCACCTGCTTCTTGATGCCGACGTGGACGACCACTTTGCCGGAGCCGTCGGGGAAGAGGGTGAAGGCCTGCTCGCCCTGGACGCAGCCGGTGAGCGGGACCAGCGCCAGGAGCGCAAGACAGGCGGCGACGCGCATGGCTTTCTCCGGCGCGGGGGGGGGCGAATCAGCTCGCGACGGTCTCCTGGGGCACTTCCTGGGGAACGGGGGGCTGGGGAGCCCGCGCCAGGCGCGTCCGGAGCAGATAGTCCGCCACCGGCAGCACCACGTTCAGGTTGCGCATCGGCTCGAGGTGGTGGAGGCGGTGATGGCGGTCCACCCACTTGAAGAGCCGCGTGCCCTGGAACCAGCGGGGCCCGGGAACGTGCATGCACCAGTGGAAGTACTCGTAGGCGATGTAGTAGGACGTCATCACGCCCATGAAGACCGCCGTGGCCGCCCAGCTGCCCGTGATCCACCAGGCGAGCAGCCCGGTCGGGGCGTTGATCAGCAGGAGCACCGGACCGTTCCACCAGGCCATCGTGACCAGATGGGGATCGACCTCAGGCTGGATGTGGTAGTCCTTCGCGGAGCCGAACGTGCCGTGGTGGGTGATCGCGTGGCTCCGGTACGGATACGTGAACGGCCCCACCGGTCGGTGCATCACGAAGCGGTGAAGGGCCCATTCGAAGAGGCTGGAGTAGACGACGGAGGCCACGAAGACCGCCAGCAGGGTGAGGGCAATGATCATCGATGCGGAAATCCAGACGCGGGCGCCGACATGCTGAAAAGGGGCGCCTTCTCGAGGCCTTCCCCAGGGGCGGTCACGCCGGCTGGTCCGCCACCATTGAGTGTGAGTATATCACCCCTATCGGTTCCCGTCACCTTCCATCTTCAGTAGCATAGTAGCCAGCATGAAGACTGCCGCCTTGGCCCTCCTCCTCCTGGCCGTCCCCCCCGTCGGCGACGAAACCCTCTGGATCGAGGGCGAAAAGCCCGCCGCCAGCACCTTCGCCAAGCACGGCTGGTACGACGCCGTGAAGAAGGACGTCCTGTCGGGCGGCGACTGGCTCTCCCACTACGGCCAGGCCCCGGCCGAGGCGAGGTGGGACGTCGACGTCCGGCAAGGCGGCGACTACGTCCTCTGGGTCCGCTGCAACACCACGATGGTCACCCAGCACTACAAGGTCGACCAGGGGGAGTGGATCGCCTGCGACCTCGCGGCGGAGCCCCGCGAGGAGATGATGATCTCCCCGGCGCCGGACCACCGCTCGCTGGCCTGGAACAAGGTCGGGACCCTCAAGCTCGCCCCCGGCCCCCACGCGGTCGCGTTCCGGCTCTCGAGCAAGCTCGCCAACCACGGCGGCATCGACTGCTTCGTCCTGACCAACGCCGGCTACGTCCCCTCCGGCGCGCGCAAGCCGGCCCCCCGCGCCGCCGCCGCCCCGGGCGACTGGTTCGAGGTCATCCCCGACGACGACGCGTTCTCGCCCCAGTCCATCATCGACCTGTCGGCCCTGCTGCCCAAGCCCGCCGGCAAGGCCGGCTTCGTGACGGCGAAAGGCGACCGCCTCCTGCAGGGCGGCCAGCCCGTCAAATTCTGGGGCTGCGGCGCGAACTTCGACCCCTCCAAGCCCCGCGAGTGGCACGCGCGCTGGGCGCGCTGGCTCGCGAAGCACGGCGTCAACATGATCCGGCAGCACACGGTGGCGGACGTCGTGGGCCCCCTTCGCGGCGGCGCCTTCGACCCGAAGCGCCTGGACACCTTCGACGCGTGGTGCGCGGAGCTGAAGAAGAACGGCATCCACATGACCTGGTCGATGTTCTACCCCTACGGCGTGACGCGCGAGGACGGGTACGAGCTCTTCGACGACCTGCCGCCGCTGCACGGCAACCCGAACGTCCGGAGCTCCTCGGGGCTCGCCACGATCGAGCCGAAGCTGCAGGACCTCGAGTTCGCCTACACGAAGGCGGTCCTCGAGCACAAGAACCCGTACACGGGCCTGCGCTACCTCGACGATCCGGCGCTGGCCGTGCTCGAGGTCCGCAACGAGGACTCGATCTTCTGGCACTATCCGCTGAACGAGCTGATGAACGGCAAGCTCGCGCCGAAGCACGTGGCGCGGCTCCGCGCGCGCTGGGCCGCGTGGCTCAAGGCGCGCTACGGGACGGACGAGAAGCTCAAGGAAGCCTGGGGCGCGGCGGCGCGGAGCGGCGACTCCCTCGCGAATCCCGCGATGGGCGCCTACGAGGCCTGGGAGATGAACGCCGACGGCCCCGCGCGCGACAAGCGCGAGGCGCGCCGCATGGGCGACTGGATCCGCTTCCTCGCGGAGGAGCAGCGGGCGGGCTACGAGCGCCGCGAGAAGGCCCTGCGCGCGATCGGCTTCAAGGCCGTGACGGTGACGACGGCCTGGCGCGCCGGCGGCCCCTCCGCCGACCCCGCCAACACCTGGTCGGACGCGGCCATGGACATGATCGACCGCCACAACTACCTCGGCGGCGGCGAGGGCGGCCACTCGGTGAAGGAGGGCAAGGTCCACGCGGAGACGCATCTCTCGACGCCCGGCGGAGGCCTGCTCGCGGTCGGCCTCTACGCGGTCGAGAACAAGCCCTTCTCGATCACCGAGTGGACCCAGCTCCCGCCCAACCCGTGGAAGGCGGAAGCCGCGCCGCTCCTCGCCTTCTACGGCATGGGCCTCCAAGGCTGGGACGCGAGCTACCACTTCCTCTCCTCCCGCAACCGCCTGGGCGCCGGCTGGCCCAACCTCTCGAGCTACGTCTCCGACACGCCGCACTACATGGGCCAGTTCCCGGCCCTCGCCTTCGCCCTCTACAAAGGCCACGTCAAGGAAGGCACGATCGCCGCCGCGCGGCGGCTGAAGATCGACGCCCTGTTCCAGGGCCTCGACCCCCTCCAGCAGGACTTCACGGGCGGCGGCTACGACGCCAAGGCCCTCAAGGGCAATCTCGCCACGCCCCAGGAGATCCTGGCGATGGGGAAGGTCACGACCTCCTTCGGCGGGGACGCGCCGTCGGAGAAAGCCGACTGGGCGACGTTCTGGGACAAGGAGAAGAAGATCGTCCGGAGCGTGACCGGCGAGCTCGCGTGGGACTACGGGCGCCGGATCGTGACCCTCGCCGCGCCCAAGACCCAGGCCGTCGTCGGCTTCGCGGGCGGGCAGTCGTTCGACCTCCCGGGCGTCAAGGTGGACGTCGAGACCTCCTTCGTCAGCTTGATCTTCACGCCGCTCGACGACCTGCCGCTCGCGGCGTCGAAGCACATCCTGATCACGGCGATGGCGCGCGACCGCCAGGCGGGCACGGAGTACAGCGAGGACGGGACGAAGCTGCTGAAGGCGGGCGGGCCGCCGCTCTCGATGGAGCCCGTGCGGGCGACGGTCGCGCTGAAAGGCGCGGCCCCGCTCGAGGTGAAGGCCGTCGATCTTTACGGCGTGCCGACGTCCGTCGCGGTGCCGGTGAAGGGCGGGGCGTTCACGATCGACGGCCGCTGGCAGGCCTACTACTACCAGGTGCGCCGCTAGCCTACTTCTGGCTTTCCTTGATCAGGTCGAGGAGGGTCTGGGCCTCCTTGGCCTGGGGCGAGCGCGGGCTGGACTTCTGGATCTCCTTGAGGGCGTCCTTCGCCCGCTCGAAGTGGCCGGACCGCAGGTGATCGCGGGCGACCTTCAGCTGGGCGTCGAGAAAGAGCTTGGTGACCTGGTCGTCGGTGAAGGCGTCGGCGTCCGCCGCGGCGGAGCCGCCGGCGCTGAGGTTGAGCGCCGCGCCGCCCTCGCGCTGGACGCCCTCGAAGGTTTCCAGGAACTTCTGGAAGCGGGGCGTCATCGCGGCCTTGCCCGCGCGCTCGCCGGCCGCGGCCTCCTTGCGCAGCTTCTCCAGCCGCGGCCCGCGTTCCTGATCCTCCGCGAGGAACTCCCCGGTCTGCTCGGGCGTCATGCGCTTGCGGCTGTCCTGCAGGATGTTGTTCATGTCTTCCGGATGCTTGGCGCCCTCGCGCAGGGCCAGGTTGCTCCAGCGGGCGGCGTCCGGCCAGTCCTTCGCCTGGTGGGAGAGGGCCGCGAGAATCTCGAAGAGCAGGCTCGAACGGTCGGGATACTTCGAGAAGCCTTCGACGGCCACGGTCGCGCCGTCGGCGGGGCGGCCCATTTTCATGAGGACGTCGGCCAGCGCCAGGTACACGAGCGGCCCGTCCTTCGGCCAGGCGCTGATCTGCAGGCCCCGCGTGAAATAGGCGGCGGCGATGTCGCTGTTGCCCCGCAGCGCGGCGTAGAAGCCCATCTTCTGGAGGAGGTTGTCATTGCCCGGATCCCACGAGATCGCGCGCTGATAGAAATAGAGCGCGTAGGTGAGCCCGCGGCTGTCCTTGGTCTCCTTGCCGATCCGCAGGCAGCGCTCGCCCATGTTGACCAGCTCGACGGCCGCGGCGGGGTCCGGCTCCCGCTGCCGCAGCGGGACGAAGGCCTGGGGCCGGAATTCCCAGGCCGGCACGGCGAGGCCCGTGTCCGACTCCATGTCCTTGAGCGTGACCACGCCGATGACCGACCCGTCCTCCAGGCAGAGCGGGCCGCCGGAATTGCCGGGATGGATCGCCGCGTCCATCTCGATGTAGGGGCGGCGGTAGACGATCCGCTCCGTCGACACGATCTTCCCCTCGGTCAGCACCTTCTCCGGGCCGCCGTGGGGAAAGCCGATCGCGTAGACCGTCCGCTCCGTGCTCGGCGCCCGGCCGCTGAACCGCACCGGCTTCAGCGTCGCCTGGTGCTCGGCGGGGTCGATCTTGATCAGCGCGAGATCGCGGTCCGGATGGACGCCCACCAGCAGCGCCTTCTTGAAGCGCGCCATGCACCAGACGCCGTCCTTCACCACCTGCGCGTCGATCTCGAAGGGCAGGGGATTGGCCGCGACGTGCGCGTTCGTCAGGATGTAGCCCTTGGCGTCGACGATGAAGCCGGAGCCCACCGACATCTTGCTCCGCAGCGCGACGATCGAGGGGCCGACGCCCCGCAGGGCCTCCCCCTGCGCGGGCGTCTCCTGGGCGCCGAGCGCGAGGGCCAGCAGGATTGGAAGGACCATTAACGAACTGTACACCGCGGCGGGAGGCCCCCATCGGGCAAATCCCGACGGGGGAGCGATTTTCTCGGAGGCCAAAAACCCGATCCGCGCCGCTAGAATACCGGGCGCATGCGCGCGCGAGCGGTGGTCACCGACGGAGCCGGCGGCTACGGCGTCAAGGACGTCGAGGTCGGCGACCCTCAGGCCGGCGAGGTCCTTGTCGACATCAAAGCCAGCGGCGTCTGCCACACCGACCACAAGTTCATGTTCCGCGGCTTCTCCCAGATCCTCGGCCATGAGGGCGCGGGCGTCGTGCGCGCCGTCGGGCCCGGGGTGTCGAGCGTCGCCCCCGGCGATCCCGTCCTCCTCAACTGGGCCATCCCCTGCCGCGCCTGCTTCCAGTGCCGCCGCGGCGCCGAGAACATCTGCGAGGCCTCGCCCCGCGTGCCGGACGGGAGGTTTTTGGTGGACGGACGTCCCACGCCGACCGCGTTCGGCCTCGGCACGATGTCCACGCTCACCGTCGTGCCGGAGGCGGCCGTGGTGAAGATGGACGTCGACGTCCCCTTTCCCTCCGCCGCGATCCTCGGCTGCGGGGTGATGACGGGAGTGGGCTCGGTGCACAACGTCGCGAAGGTCGCGACGGGGGAGTCGGTCGTCGTGATCGGCGCGGGCGGCGTGGGCCTGTCGGTGATCCAGGGCGCGCGGATCGCGCGGGCGGGGCAGATCATCGCGGTCGACGTGAATCCGGCGCGTCTCGAGATGGCGCGGAGCTTCGGCGCGACGTCCGGCGTGGTCGCCGAGCGGGAGGACGTCGGGCTCCTCCGCGCCGCGGCGCGGGTGAAGGCGATGACGGGCGGCCGCGGGGCGGACTACGCGTTCGAGTGCACGTCGGTGCCGGCGCTCTGCGCGGCCCCGCTCTCGTTCGTGCGCAACGGCGGCACGGCGATCCAGGTGAGCGGCACCGAGCAGCCCGTGACCGTCGACATGGAGCTCTTCGAGTGGGACAAGGTCTACCTCAACCCGCTCTACGGCAAGTGCCGGCCGCGCGAGGACATGCCGAAGCTCCTGCGCTGGTACAAGGAAGGCGTCCTCAAGCTCGACGAGATGGTCACGCGGACCTACCCCATCGACCGCGTGAAGGAGGCCGTCGACGACATGCTCGCCGGCCGCAACGCCAAGGGCGTCCTGGTGATGGGCTGAAGCCGGAATCCAGAATCCGGAATCCAGAATCCCGAAGTCCTTTCGATTACGTCGGGCTGTTCCAGTGAATCTCGGACTTTCCAGAAGCTCTTCCTGGAGGAACGCCGCTGTTCGGGACGGGAATTTCTAGCGACCTGATCGGGAGATGGAGGTCGGGATTCTGGATTCTGGATTCTGGATTCGGGCTCAGTCGGCGCCGATGCCCGCGTAAGTCCGGAGCTTCTCGTCGTCGAACTTCGCCTCGGCGGCGGGGTCCGGCCTGAGGTAGGAGAAGACGACGCCCGCGAGGAAGGCGGCGGGCATCGAGACGAGGGCGGGATTCTTCAGGGGGAAGATCGGGGTCTTCTTGAAGACGGCGCCCCAGACGTCCGGCCCCAGAATGATGAGGCCGACCGCCAGGATCAGGCCGGTGGCGGTGGCGGCGACGGCGCCGGAGGTCGACAGCTTCCTCCACACCACGGACAGCAGCAGGGCGGGGAAGTTCGCGCTGGCCGCGACGGCGAACGCGAGGCCGACCAGGTAGGCGACGTTCTGGTTCTCGAACACGATGCCGAGCAGCACCGCGAGCCCGCCCAGGATGATGGTGCCGACGCGCGCCACCAGGACCTGCTCGCGCTCCGTCGCCACGCCCTTCTTGATGACGCCGACGTAGAGGTCGTGCGAGAGGGCCGAGGCGCCGGCGAGGGCGAGGCCGGCGACGACCGCCAGGATGGTGGCGAAGGCGACGGCCGACAGGAACCCGAAGAAGGCGTTGCCTCCGAGATGGAGGGCGAGCAGGGGAGCGGCCATGTTCGTCCCGCCGCCCTTGGCGATGGCGTCCTTGCCGACCAGGACGGCGGCGCCGAAGCCGATCAGGAACGTGAGGATGTAGAAGTACCCGATCCAGCCGGTGGCGTAGAAGACCGACTTGCGCGCCTGCTTGGCGTCGGGCACCGTGTAGAAGCGCATGAGGATGTGCGGCAGCCCGGCGGTGCCGAACATGAGGGCGATGCCCAGCGACAGGCGGTCGAGCGGCTTTCCGACCAGCGGCTTCAGGAAGTCGGCCCCGTTCTTCTCCGCCGCCGCCGCGAACAGAGCGCCGGGGCTGAAGTTGAACTTGGCCATGATCAGGACCACCAGGACGGTCGCCCCGCCGATGAGCAGGACGGCCTTGATGATCTGCACCCAGGTCGTCGCCTTCATCCCCCCGAAGAGGACGTAGACCATCATCAGGGTGCCGACGCCGACGACCGCGTGCCAGTACTTGAAGACGGGCTGGCCCGCCGTGTCGCGGAACAGCAGCTCGACCAGCTTGCCGGCGCCGACCATCTGGGCCGTCAGGTAGATGATCACGGTGAGGATCGCGCCGCTCGCGGCGGCCGTGCGGATGGGCCTCGGGCTGAGGCGGTAGGCCACGACGTCCGCGAACGTGAACTTGCCGAGGTTGCGGAGGGGCTCGGCGATGAGGAACAGCGTGATGGGCCAGCCGACCAGGAAGCCCACCGAGTAGATCAGGCCTTCGTAGCCCGACAGCGCCACCATGCCCGCGATGCCGAGGAACGAGGCGGCGCTCATGTAGTCGCCGGCGAGGGCCAGGCCGTTCTGGAAGCCCGTGACGCTGCGTCCGGCGGCGTAGAACTCCTTCGCCGTCTTCGTCTTCTTCGCCGCGATGTAGGTCAGGAACAGCGTGAACCCGACGAAGGTCACGAAGAAGAGGATCGCGACCCAGTTAATGCCCCCCACGGCCCGCCTTCTCCTTCAGCCTCGCGACCATGTCGTCGTACTTGGAGTTCGCCCAGCGCACGTAGATCCCCGTCAGCGCCCAGGACCCGACGATCGTCCCGACCCCCAGGAGCGCCCCCACCGTCATGCCGCCGCCCACCGTCACGGCGAAGAGGTCTCGCTTGTAGGCGAGAAGGAAGATGAAACCGAAGTAGATGAGGAGCGTGGCCGCGGTCAGCGCGAGGGAGATCGAATCCTTCGTCCGCGCGACCGCGCGAAACTCCGGGTCGTTCAGCAGATCGAGATGATCGCCCATGAGGTCGGCGCATTCTACCCGCTGGGAGCGGGAACGCCAGAATATACTAGGCTCGTCGATGGCCACCGCCACCCGCTTCCCCCAGGAAGGCCGCCACGTCCGGCTGTCCCCCGACGCCTCCAAGGCCGCCTGGACGTCCGACGCGGGCCTCCACATCGCCGGCCGCCTCGCCCTCCCGGACACGCTCGTCGAGGATCTCGCCTGGGCGCCCGACGCGAGCGGGGTCGCGGTCGTCCTGGCGGACCGGGTCCCCGGGGGACAGCGGCGGATCCGCTGGGTCCCGGAATACGTCGGCGATGAGTCCTACTCGAGCTCCGGCGCCTCCTTCGCCTGGGAGGGCATCCGCCTGATCGTCGCCGATCCCTGGACCGGCGAGCTCCGCCGCCATTGCACCGAGACGGGCCGGCAGGACCGCGTCTGCGCGCTCCGCGATCACGGCGACCCCCTCCGGGCGCCCGCCCTGGCCGTCGCGCCCGACGGCCGTCGCCTCGCCTTCAGCGCGACGCTCGAAGATCGCGCGGAGATCCGGATCGTCGACCTCCCCTCGGGCGAGCCGCGCCTGCTCACCGAGCTGCCCAAGGCGTCGATCCGCGCCGTCCCGTTCTGGACGCCCGACTCCCGCTCCCTCGGCGTCCTGATGGTCGACCTCGAGTCGGGGGCCAGCGGCCTGGTCCTCGTGAAGGACCTCGAAGGGGAAGGGGAGATCCTTCACGCGTCGGAGCTCCTCCTGCCGCCGAGCCGGCCCGCGTTCTCGCCGTCGGGGAAGCGCTTGGCTTTCCTGGACGTCGAGCGCCCCCACCACGAATTCACGAAGGCGGGTCACCCGCGGCTGGCGATCCTCGAGGGGGGCGTCCGGCGCGCGATCACGGCGCCGGGGGAGGTCGACGGCGACCTCCGCTGGCTCGCCGAGGACCGCCTGGTCGTGGACGGGGGCCCGGCCGCCTGGACGGTCTCCGCCTGAACCGATTTTTTACAATTGCGCGTGATGGGGCCCCGTCCGGGGCAACATAGCCTCAGACGGTATGCGTGCGCAGATGAGCGTGGAAGACCCGGCGGATCTGGTCGAGAGGGCCCGGAAGGGCTCGGCCCCGGCGTTCTCCCAGATCGTCCGCCTCTACCAGTCGCGCGTCCGCGCTTTCATCGGGCGCTGGGTGCGCGACGCCAGCGTCGTCGAGGACCTGGCCCAGGACACGTTCGTGCGGGCGTACCGGGCCCTGCCGAACTACCGGGGCGAGTCGAGCCTCGCCGTCTGGCTGCTCGGCATCGCCCGCAACCTCGCCCTCATGCACCTCCGCGACGAAAGCCGGCGCCGGGCGAAGGAGTCCGACGTCCTCCAGCTCGCCCTCTCGCGCTGGTTGACGCCGGCGCTCGAGACGGATCCCGACCACGACCGCGCGCTCTCGGCCCTGGAGGCCTGCGTCGACAGCCTTCCGGACCACAGCGCCGAGCTCGTCCAGGCCCATTACTTCCAAGGGCGCGGGGTGGCCGAGATGGCCCGCGCCAGCGGCAAGAAAGAGAGCGCCCTGGGCATGACGCTGCTCCGCATCCGGGAGATCCTGCGCCGCTGCGTCCGCGCGCGGCTGGCGGGGTCGGAGGCGAACGCGTGAGCCCCGACGCCGTCCGCGAGCTCTGGGTCCGCTTCGTCACCGGCGAGGCGCTGCCCGCCGCCGAGCAGGCCGCCCTCGTCGCGGCCCTCGAGGCGGACGCCGCTCTGCGCGCCGAGCTCCTGGAGGACGTCCAGCTCGACGGCGCCCTGCGCGCGATGGGCGACGCCCGCCGCTCCGGCGACGCGTTCGCCGCCTCGGTCGCGGCCTGCCTCGATCCCGAGCGCGACGCCACCCGCTTCGTGCGCAAAGTCGCGGCGCGCCTCGCCGACCTGCCGCCCGAGCCGGCCGGCGCGGGGCGCGACTCCCGCTCGAACCTCCCGCGGGTCAGCCGCCGCTTCCATCGCGGCGGCTCCGAGAGCGCCGGCTGGAAGTCGGCCCTGGCGGCCGCCTGCGCGCTGTTCGCCCTGCTCCTCCTTTCGACGGCCTTCTCTTCGAAGCCGGCGCGTCCGAAGCCCGCGCCGGCCGTCGTCCAGGAGACTCCGGCTCCCGCTCCCGAGCCGAAAGCGCCCGAAACGGTCCGGGAGGAGCGTCGCGTCGTCGTCCCGCCCGTGAAGCGGCCGGTGGAGCCGGCGCCGGGCCCGGAGTTCCGCGATCCGAAGCCCCTGGAAGTGCCGCCGTCGAAGGGCGTCGACGCGACCGCCTCGAAGTCGGAGCCTCCGCCGGTGGCGGCTCCCGCCCCCGCGCCGACGCGCAGCGCCGAAGAAGCCGCGATCGCGCGGGGCCCGAAGGTCGAGAGCGTCTTCGACCAGGTCTACTTCGCCAAGGGACAGACGCGCGTGCCCGTCGGCGCCGTGCTGGAGTACGGGCAGGACCTCTACACCCGCGGCCGCGGCCGCGCCACGCTTCGCTACGACGACGGCACCACGGTCGTGGTGGGGCCGGAAACCATGGTGCGGGACCTCAGCGGCGCCGCCGGCCGCCGCCTGGTCGTCAGCGTCGGCGACATCTCCTCCGACATCAAGCCGCAGATCGGCGGCCCGATGATCTTCCAGACGCCGCACGCCGAGGCGACGATCGTCGGGACCCGGATCCGCCTCGCGGCCGGCAAGGACGCCTCGACCCTGGACGTCGACGAAGGCAAGGTGCGCTTCCTGCGGCTCGCGGACCGCGCCGCGACGGACGTCGGGGCCGGGCAGACCTCGACGGCCTCCGCTTCCTCCACCTCGCTCCGCGACCTGAAGCCGAGGATCGCGTTCCCGAACGAGTTCGTGATCCGCTTCGCGCCGCCCGACGCCCCGAAGGAGAAGGACGTCTACCTGGACGCGGGCCTGCCGTTCAGCGCCTCCCGGGGCTACGGCTGGGACGGCGCCCGCGACGGCCAGATCGTGCCGAACGCGAAGCAGCCCGACGGCCGGCCGGTGGTCATGGGCCGGCAGGCGGTCTGGAAGATGGACCCCCAGGATCCCCGGATGAAGCGCGACGATCATCGGACGTCGTCCGTCGTGGCCGGCTGGGGCGCGCATGCCGAGACCTGGAAGATCGAGCTGCCGAACGGGCGCTACGGGGTCACCGTCTGCGTCGGGGATTACACCTTCGAGCAGGGTCCGCATCACGTGGCCGTCGAGGGCCGGCAGATCGTCAATCGCGTGATGACGAAGCTCCCCAAGGCCGCGCACGTCGTCTTCACGGAGGACGTCGAAGTGAGCGACGGCGAGCTCAACATGACGGTCGGCGGCTACACGGCGCTGCAGAAGTCGGTCGATACCAGCAGAGACACGCTGATCAACTACCTGGTCATCAAACGGGTGCCGGCGAAGTAGTCCCGCGCCGGCGCGGGGAAAAGCGAGCCTGAAAGCCCAGCGCTCGGAGTCTGTCTGGAGATAGAGCATGAAGACGATCGTGATCCTGATGGGGCTGGCGGCGACGGCCGCCGCGCAGACCCGGGCCGTCAAGCAGGAAGGCCCCGCGCCCCGGCCCGACAAGGCCTCCCTCAAGGCCGCGAAGCCGGGGGCGCCCGTCGTGACGTTCCGCGGCGGGACGGAGGTCGGCTTCGACGACAACATCCTCGAGCTGAACGACAAGCAGATCTCGCAGCTCGAGGACGGCAACCGGCCCGAGAAGTTCCGGATCGACGACCCGGGGGACGTCGTGTACTCGGTCTGGGCGGACGTCCGCGTGAAGGGCTTCCTCTTCCGCGAGCCGACGTCGGCGGGGCTGAAGGTCCAGCCCTACCTGTACCAGGACAGCTCGATCGCGAACTACGAGGAGTACGAGCTCTTTATACGCCAGGACTTGGGGTCGCACGAGGTGGGGGTCGAGATCGGCCTCGAGCGCGACGTGTACCTGCGCGAGCTGGAGATCGTCGTCCCCGGCCCCAACCTCTGGGAATCCGCGTTCTACGACGAGGTCGAGATGGAGCTGTACTACAAGCACCGGCTCCACCCGAACGTGACGCTGCGGGGGTCGATCGGCTACCTGATCCGGGACTTCGACTCCCCGTTCGGCTTTCGCGACCGCGAGGGCGTGGTGCTCGGGCTGGAGCCGGGGTTCGACCTCGGCAAGGGCTGGAAGGCCTTCGTCCGCTACGAGTACGCCGACCAGAAGGCCGACGCCTCGGACTTCGAGGCCGACACGTCCTACACGGAGCACGAGTTCGAGCTCGGCGCCGCCGTCGACCTGCTCGCGAAGCAGCTGGAGCTGTCGCTGCGCTACCGGATCGCGTTCCGCGACTACACCACGTCCAACGATCCGGCCTTCGACCCGTCCCACGCGGACCGGGAAGACCTCCGCCAGCGCGTGATCTTCGCCGTGAAGGTGAAGCTCTCGAAGGCCTGGTCCGCGGAGGCGGCCTGGGAGTTCCGGGACGTCGATTCGGACCGCCCCTTCGACGACGACGCCACCACGAGCGAGCCCGGGGACTCCACCCGCAATCTCGTCACGCTCGGAGTCACCTTCAGCCTGTGAGGACGACGGCGATGAGCGACGACCTGGTGAAGCGGCGCGTGGAGCTCAAGCACGTCTTCCCCGCGCGGGACGGCGAGGCTCTACGCGCCCGGATGCGGGCCCTGCGGCCCGGCTTCGGCGGCTGGGTGACGACCGTGTACTTCGACTTCCCCGACCGTCGCTTCACGCGCGCGGCCCTCGACCGCCCCGAGGCGAACCTCAAGATCCGGCTCCGCGAGTACTTCAGCGACGACGACCTGCCCTGCTCGCCCTTCGTCTGGCTCGAGATCAAGGAGCGCGACGGCGCCCGCTCGAACAAGCAGCGCTTCCAGCTGCACAAGCGCATGGTCCGCGGCTTCCTCGAGGGCGAGATGGACCTGGCCTCCGTGCTCACCTGCCAGGAAGGCGCCCCCGACCTCTCGCGGGTCGTCGACGCCGCCCGGCGCCTGCACGACCTGGCGCGCGGGAGCCTCGTCCCCGTCGGCGCGGTCCGCTACCTGCGCTGCTCGACCCAGGGCGGCGAGCCGGCCGCCCGGCTCACCCTCGACCGCGGCATCGCCTACCACGTCGGCCCCGTCGGTCTCTACGACGCGCACGACGCGCTCGACGCCGACGCCCTGGGCGCCCCGACCTGGAGCGACGGCGCGGCCGTGGTGGAGATCAAGCACGCCGGCGCGGCGCCCCCGGCCTGGTGCCGCGCGTTCGTCGGCGACCGCCCGGCCTCGGACTACTCCAAGTTCCTCCATCTCGCCCGGCTGTCCCTCGCGGAGCCCAGCTATGTGGATTGATTTCGAAGGCGTCGACGGCAGCGGCAAGACCAGCGTGTCGAACCGCGTGGCGGAGCTCCTCCGCCGCCGCGGCGTCCCCGTCGTCCACGCGCGCGAGGGCGGCGCCTTCGCCTCGCCGATCGCGGGACGCGTGCGCGATCTGGCGCGGAGCACCGACTCCCTCGGCCTCGCGCCCGAGACCGAGCTGCTCCTGAACCTCGCCCGCGAGGCTCAGATCGTCGCCGAGACCGTCCGGCCCGCCCTGGCGAGAGGGGCCTGGGTGATCACCGACCGGACCACCTACTCGCACCTCGGCCTGGCCCGCTACGTCCGGGGACTCGCGGGCGACGAGATCGACGCGGCCGCCCGCGTCGCCACGGGCGGCCTCCGGCCCGACCGCGTCTTCCTCATCGACGTCGATCCCGACGTCGCCCGCTGGCGCCGCCGCGTCCGCAAGATCCGCGAGCGCCGGCTGAACGACGCCGGCCGCAAGGGCCTCGCCGGCGACGCCCTCGTCGCCCGCACCCGCCGCGCGTTTCACGACCTGGCCGTCGAAGGCCGCTGGACCGTCGTCGACAACACCTGGCGCTCGCTCGAGGAGGCCGTCGAGGCCGTCATGGACGCCCTGGACGGCCGCGCCCCGAAGCCCGGGCCGTCGAAGGCCTTCGACGTCGACCCCGCGGATCCGGTGGGCGGGCTCCTGGCGTTCGCCGCGACGCTCCAGGACCGCTCGCTCGCGGCCCTGCTCGCCGCCGGGCTGGACGATCCGCGCGCCGAAGAGCTCTGGCGGGCCGCGCCGGCGGACGTCGCCGCCTGCGCGGTCGCCGGCATGGACGCGCCGCGCGCCTGGGCGCTGCGGGAGGACCTGAAGGAGGACGCGCCGTTCTTCGTGGCGCGCGGGCTGGCCGGGCCGCGGGCCTGGAGCCTCCGGCGGGAGCTGGAGGACGTCGTCCCCGACCAGGTGCTCCACAGCCTGGCGGGGGAGGGGAGCGACGAGGCGCACGCCCTGCGCGCGCGCCGCTTCGACGACGCGCCGGCGGAGGCCGTCCGGAGCACCCGGGAGGTCGACGACCCCCGCGCCTGGGAGCTGCGCGGGCGAGCCGCGAAAGACGCCGCGCTGGCGGAAAGCGTGGCGGGTCTCGACGACCCCCGCGCCTGGCGGATCCGCGAGGAGCTCCAGGCGGCGCACCCGCTGGCCGTCGTGAAGAGCCTGCGCGGCCTCGACCGGCCCGAGGCCTGGGCCCCGCGGCGCGCGCTCGCGGCGAGCGCACCGAAGATTGTGCTGGCGTCGATCGACGGCCTGGGCGGCCCGGAGGCCTGGGCGCTGCGGGAGGCGCTGCGGATCCCGGCTCCGGAGGAGACGGCCGCGTCGATGGCGGGGCTGGACACGCCGGAGGCCTGGCGCTGGCGGGCCGAGCTGCGGGACGCGGCGCCGGTGGGGGTGATCAAGAGCCTGCGGGGGACGGAAGGCCCGAAGGCGGATGCCCTGATCGTGGAGATTTTGACGCGGAACCCGGGACGTCTCCGGGCGGCCCGCGAGGCGGCTCAATTCAGGATGAACCCGACATGCATGACTACTTCGATCTGAGCGTCCCGGTGCCGCTGCTGCTGGCGCGGCTGGCCTGCGCGATCACGCTGGGCGCGATCATCGCCTGGCGGCCGCTCGTGCGCCGGCCGCTCAAGGCGGACGTCCGCCACGCCCTGCTCATCATGACCGTCGCGGCGGCGATGGTCGTCGTGGTGATCGGGGACTCGATGGCCCGCGCCTTCGGGGTGGTGGGCCTCGGCAGCTTCATCCGCTTCCGCAGCTCGATCAAGGATCCCCGGGACGTCGTGCTCTTCTTTCTCTCGATCGGGACCGGCATGGCCTGCGGCCTGGGCGCCGTGCCGGTGGCGGCGGTCGGCGTGAGCGTCGTCTGGGCGCTCCTGGTGATCCTGGACCGCTTCGACGTCCCCGAGCCGGCGCCCGAGGCGCCTCCGGCGCTGCGCCACGGCGTGGAAATTCAGGGTTAAGGGTTAAGGGAGATCGGCCATGACCTCGCTGCTTCTACTTCTCGCCGCCGCGACGCAGGATCCGTCCGACGCGATCTACGACGAGACCCAGATCCGCACGTTCCGGCTGACGATGCCGGCGGCGGACTGGAACGCGATCGTGAACGCCGACGGCGAGACCTGGCGCCGGGCCGAGTTCCAGTGGGAGAACGAATTCGTCACCGGCGTCGGCGTCAAGGCCAGCGGCCACGGCACGCTGACGACGCGGCAGAAGCAGTCGATCCGCATCAGCTTCAACGAGTTCGAGTTCGACGCCCAGAAGAGGCGCTGGCGCGGCATCAACCGCATCAAGCTGGACTCGATGGAAGGCAACGTCGACCACTCGATGGCGCGCGACCGGGTCGCCTTCGGGATCATGCGCGCGGCCGGCAACGCGGCTCCGCGGCTCGCGCACTGCCACCTCTACGTGAACGGCGCGTACAAGGGGGTCTACATCGCGGTCGAGCCGGTCCGCAAGGACTTCGCGCGCTACCGCTGGGGCGGCGACGACGACGGCAACCTCTTCGAGCAGGACGGCCACGGCTCCGCCGCCTACGACTGGCGCGGCACGAGCCCGGGCTCGTACATCCCCGGCTGGTTCATCGAGGAGAACGCGCCCGCGCCGGTCAACTACGGAGACTTCGTCCAGCTCATCGACATCGTCAACAACAAGTCCGGCGACGACCGCCGGAACCAGCTCGCCGCGCTCATCGACTATCCCGTGTTCATGCGGCACCTGGCCGTGACCACGGTCTACGGCGACGGCGACGACATCGCCCACTGGGGCGGCGGATGGTGCAACAACCACTTCTGGTACCACCACGAAGGCGGCAAGATGCGGATCATCAAGTGGGATCCGGACGCCTCCCAGGGCCGGTTCTACCCCAACGCCGACCAGCCCCTGGGCTACCAGTGGGGCCAGAGCGACATGGTCGACTGGATCTCGGGCGACGCGACCGCCTGGAACGACTACAAGGCGGCCGTCGCCGCCGTGCTCAGCGGCCCCGCCGCGAGCGTCCAGTCCCGCATCGACGCGATCTACAACCAGATCAAGAGCCACGTCTACAACGATCCCCTCAAGTCGTTCAGCAACGCGCAGTTCGACGCCGGCAAGAACACGCTCAAGGACTGGTGGAGCCGGCGCGTCGCCTACCTCCAGACCCAGGTCAACCTGAACAACGCCGCCTTCGTGTCCCAATCGGTGCCCGCCGCCATGACGGCCGGCCAGACCTACCCCGTCACCGTCCGCATGCGCAACAACGGGACGTCGACCTGGTCTTCCGCGACCTACTCGCTCGGCTCCCAGAACCCCGAGAACAACACGACCTGGGACGCCGACGGCCGGATCCCGCTCGCCGCCGACCTCGGGCCCAACCAGGAGTTCTCGTTCACCTGGAACGTGACCGCGCCGGCGACGGCCGGCACCTACAACTTCCAGTGGCGCATGAGGCAGTCGGGCGTCGAGTGGTTCGGCGCGACCTCCCCCAACGTGGCGGTCGTCGTGTCGACGGCCACGACCCCGCCGCCTCCGCCTCCGCCTCCGCCGCCCCCGCCGACGATCCCCGAGTACGACGCCGACTTCGTCTCGCAGACCGTGCCCGCGACCATGGTCGCCGGCCAGACCTACTCCGTGACGGTGGTCCTGAAGAACACGGGTTCCGACACCTGGAGGCCCGGCGACGACGACCGCCTGGGCTCCCAGAATCCCGAGAGCAACACCACCTGGGGCGCCAACCGGATCAGCCTGCCCGCCGGCGCGGCGATCGCCACCGGCCAGAACGCGACGTTCACGTGGGACGTCGTCGCCCCCGCGACGCCCGGCACCTACAACTTCCAGTGGCGCATGCGGCAGTCGCTGATCGACCTGTGGTTCGGCGATCCGACGCCCAACGTGGCGGTGGTCGTCACGACCAACACGCCGCCGCCGCCCCCGCCGCCTCCGCCGGCCGGGACCAATCTCGCGGAGTTCGTTTCCCAGACCATCCCGACCTCGATGACGGCGGGGGCGGACGTCCAGGTGACCGTCGTCCTGCGGAACGCGGGGACCACGACGTGGACGCACGCGGGAGGCTACCGGCTGAGCTCACGCGGGCCGCGCGACAACGAAGTCTGGGGCCTGAACCGGGCGTATCTCCCGCCGACGGCCTCCATCGCGCCCGGCCAGAGCCATACGTTCACGTTCGACGTCAGCGCCCCGGCGGCGCCGGGCACCTATCCCATGTCCTGGAGCATGGTGCAGGAGGGCGTCGACTGGTTCGACGCGGTGACGCCCGTCGTCAACGTGACGGTGAGCGGCGCCGCGGCGCCGCCCGCGCCGACGGCCGCCGGTCCGAAGGACGGCAGCAACGGAAACCACGCGATCAACGACAAGTGCTCGGGCGCGGCGGCGGGCCTGCCGGCGCCCTGGGGCCTGCTCGGCCTGGCGTTGCTGGCGCGGAGGAGGTCGAGGCGCTAAGCTCGTGGCGTGATCGACGCGCTCGCCGCCGCGCAGGGCTGCCTCGGACCCTGGACGGCGATCCTGTTCGTGGCCGGGGCGCTCTACGCGTCGTTCACGCTGGGGACGACGGGCGGGCCCAACCACGGCGAGCATCCGCTGACCGTCACCGTCCTGCACATGATCCTGTTCTTCTGGCTCGCCCGGGGCTGGGCGCGCGGCCCCTGGTGGGGGTATCTGGGGCTGCTGACGGCGACGCTCCTCTTCGCGGGCTGGGGGATCGGCCTCGCCTTCGTCCGGGAGCCGTGGAAGCGTCGGGCCGGCCGGGCCGCGCTGCTGGCGCTGCACGCCGGGCTGTTCGCGATCGCCGCCTTCAGCGGCCCGGGGTGAGCCTGTCGAACCCCTAGACGGCCTCACCCCGCGCGCGGCGTGAACTCCACGGTCTCGACGGCCTCGCCCTTCCGCGGGAGCATGCGCGCGTACTCCATCGTCGGCAGCACGACGCCCGAGGCGCAGTTGACCTCCCCGTCGGCGGAGGCCGCGTTCGCGCTGACGATGGGACACCGCGCCTCCGCGGCGCGCAGGGCCTGGTTCGACTCGTGGTACGCGCGGTACTTCTGATTACTTCCGCTGTTGACCTCGTGGAAGATGACCCGCGCCCCGGCGCGGGCCTGCTGGAGCGTGAGGTGAGGGTTCGGGCCGTCGGTGTATCCGGGCGTCACCCAGAGGTCGTTGCAGATGAGCGTTCCGAACGTGAGCCCGCCGACGTCGTGCACGAGGGGGAAGCCTCCCGCCTCGTACTCCTTGGCGTCGCCGTAGGTCAGGCAGGTCTTCGCGTAGCGGCCGGCCAGGTCGCCCTTCCGGTCGACGATGCGGATCTGGTTGTAGGGCTTCGCCGCCTCCTCTTTCCAGCAGGTCCCGATGAGGCCGATCACGCCCGCCTCCTTGCAGAGCGCGCGAACCTCGACGAAGGCCGCCTCGACCTCCTTCGGGTCGAAGCCGCCGTAGTAGCCGCTCAGCGCGCCTTCGGGAAAGACGATCCAGCCCGCCTGGTCCTTCTTCGCCTGCTCGAACGCGGCCCGCATCCGCCGGAGATTCTCCTGGACCTTGCGGCCGACCAGGATCTGCGCGAGCGTCGCGCGCTGGACCCCGGCCTTGTCCTGGGCGTGACCGAGCGAGGCGGCGGCCGCGACGGCGCCGCCGGCGATCAGGAACGCGCGGCGCGAAGGGGTTTCCGGAGGCGTCATGTCGCGGCTCTCCATCTCGTCGGCGGTCGAGCGCCGCCCCGTATGGAACCCGGAGCGCGCCGGGGAGTTTCGGCCTGACCGCGGAGAGGGGAGCGGCCCCTAGACGGCCTTGCGCCCGAACGAGCTCCACGGCGTGGCGACGGGCATCGTGGCCGTGGGAGCGGGGCAGTAGAGGAAGCGGCAGAGCTCGCAGTAGTGCCGGGAATCGGAGACGTGCGCCAGGTCCCGGGGCTCCTCGCGGGGGTCCAGGGACTTGCCGCAGCCGTCGCAGGACGTCGCGATCGTCTTCACCATGGCTGACTCCCTCCATCCCCAGACTAACACATAATTAATGTGCTGGTCGTGAATTCCGCGTCGACCTGGAGTATGGAGCCGCGCCCGGCGTAGTGGCAAGGCCCCCGGTTCCGGTTCCGGGTCCGGTTCCGGGTCCGGTTCCGGGTCAGCGCGCCCAGGGCAGCAGATCGTCCCGCAGCGCCTTGTACGCCGGCACGTAGCGGTCGAGCAGGTAGGCCGCCGCCGCCCTTCGCGCCGACGGGACCGGATGCTGGAGCAGCCCCCGCAGCTCGTCGGGCCGGAGCGTCCACGCGCCCGAACACAGCGCCCGCGCCGCGTCCGCGTGCAGCTCCCGCCAGCTCTCGTCCGCCTCCTCCTTCGACAGCTCCAGCAGCGCCCCCAGCGCCGCCTTCGCTTCGGGAGAGCCCGACGTCCCCAGCCCCCGGATCGCCTCGCTCTTGATCCGGAAGTCCCACCCCGCGCCCTGCTTCAGCTCGGAGAGCCGCGGATCCACCCGCAACGCCAGCCGCTTGAAGAAGCTCGCGCTGCCCGCGGGGTCCAGCCGCGCCAGCGCCCGCACCGCCATCGCCCCGTCCAGCCCCTGCCAGGCGCCGTCCGGATGCAGGCTCCGGTCCCGCGCCGCCGCCCGCAGCCCCTCCAGCACCTCCGGCCCCGCGCTCCCGATCCGCCCCAGCGCCTTCGCCGCCGCCGCCCGCATCCGGATCCGCGAGACCGGCGCGTCCGCCGCCAGCGCCCGGATCGGCGCGTGCTCGGCCAGCAGCTTCAGCAGGATCGGGACGGCCTCGACCTCCGACGTCTCCCCCGCGAGCTCCGCCGCCGCCTCCAGCGTCTCCTCCTCGTCCGCCGCGAGCAGCGTCGCGAGCGCGGCGGCCCCGACGCCCGACGGCACCCGGCGGCCGCGGGCGGCCATCCGCGCGTAGGCCCAGAGCCAGTCGGCGGCGACGGCCTCCGGCAGGTCCTCGAACGCCGGCGCCGGCACGGGGGCGCCGCGGAGGATCAGCCGCGCGAGCGCCTGCCTCCGCGGGAGCTCCGGCTTCGGGGCGAGGGCGGCTTCCAGCAGGTCCTCGGTCGCGTCCTCCCAGGAGGGCGCGGCCGGCGAGAACGGGATGCGATGGACGACGGCGTCCGCGTCGGGCGCGGGCCGGCGGAGCGCCGCGATCGCGGCGCGGGGGTCGTCGACCAGGAACGTGCCCGCCTTCGCGCCGGCGAGCTTCTTCCGGATCGCGGCCATGTCGTAGTCGTCGTTCCCGTGGATGAGCGAGCCGTGGGAGGGGAGGACCTTCACGCGCGCGTCCGCCCTCAGCGCCGCCGCGTTCGCCGCGTTCACCGTGACCACGTGCTCCAGCAGCCCGGCCTCGTCGATCTGGCGGAGGATGTCGGCGTCGATGCCGGGAACTTTCACGTCGAGATGCAGGAGCCCGTGATAGCGGCGGCAGAGCTCGAGGACTTCCCGGAGCGTGGCGACCCGGCGGTTCGGGACGGGCGGGGCGTAGACCAGGAGCTCTTCGTACGACAGGTCCGCGACCCGGCCCCAGCCGTCGAGGACGCGGTCGATCCAGTCGTCGTGCAGGAGCACGATCGTGCCGTCGCGGGTCCGGCGGAGGTCGATCTCCACCCCGTCGGCGCCCAGCGCGAACGCCAGCTCGCAGGCGTCGAGCGTGTTCTCCGGCGCGAGGTCCGCGCAGCCCCGGTGCAGGAGGACGGCCACGCCCGCGCGCCGCTCGGCGGCCGTGCGGAGCGGCGAGGCGTCGGGGGCGGGAGCCGCGGGCGCGCAGCCGGCCAGCCCTTCGACGGCGCTCAGGGCCAGAAGCAGGAGGAGGGTGGCGATCCGCATGGGCGTCGAGGATACCCTCGCGCGCCGCCCTTGAGCAAGGCTCTGCGCAACCGCCGCCTCGCGCGGCGGACGGGCGCGCTGGCACGCCCTTTGCGATCCGACCCCCGGAGATTTTGAAGGAGGCATCATGGCGTTCGTTGTCGCGCTCGCGCAGGACACGTCGGGGACGCTCATCCCCGCCGGCGGAGGGCCGCCGATGGAGATCGAGAGCCAGGAGGTCCGCGTCCGGATCAACAACGGCATCGCCGTCACCACGATCACCCAGGTCTTCCGGAACAATCGACCGCAGGCCCTGGAGGCCGTCTACGCGTTCCCGGTCCCCCACGAGGCCAGCGTCTCCAACTTTTCCATGTGGATCAGCGGCAAGGAAGTGGTGGGAGAAGTCCTCGAGAAGAAGGAAGCGCGCCGGATCTACGAGTCCATCACCGCCCAGCGGCGCGACCCGGGCCTCCTCGAACAGGTGTCCTACAAGCTCTTCGAAGTCCGCGTCTTCCCCGTTCCGGCGAACGGAACGCAGAAGATCCAGATCGCCTACTACCAGCCCGTCCAGTACGACACGGGCTTCGGACAGTACGTGTACCCCCTGGAGGCGAAGACCCGCGAGGCCTCGCGCGTCCGCGGTTCCTTCAAGGTGGACGTCGACCTCATCAGCGACCTCCCCCTCAAGAGCGTGTCGTCGCCCAGCCACGCGCGCGATCTCGCCGTGAAGGAGACGTCCCCGGGGCGCTGGAGGGCGTCGATGGAGACCCCCCGCGGCGCGATCGACCGCGACTTCGTGCTCGTGTACGAGCAGGAGCGCGAGACGACGGGCCTGCGGCTCGTGCCGTCGAGGATCGGCGGCGACGACGGCCACTTCCTGCTGCTGCTGACGGCGGGAAAGGAGCTGGAGAAGGCGGCGGCCGCGGTCAACTACACGCTGCTGCTCGACGTCTCGGGCTCCATGGGCGACCAGCGGAAGCTGGACCACGCCCTGCGGATGATCGACGAGCTCGTCCGGGGAATGGACGCGCGCGACCGCTTCAACGTCCTTACGTTCAACATCGCGACGGAAGCGCTGTTCGCCGACGGCCCCTCGCTCGCGACCGAGGAGAACCGGAAGAAGGCCTTCGACTTTCTTCGCGGCCAGAGGGCCCGGGGCGGCACGGACCTGATTCCGGCCTTGGAGGCCGCCGCCGGCCAGCGCCGCGACGACATGGCGAACGTCCTGGTGCTGCTCTCGGACGGCAACGCGACGGACACCGACGACCACGCGCGGTTCCGCCGCCTGCTCGACGGGAAGGGCGGGAGCGTCCGGGTGTTCTCGATCGGCATCGGCAACGAGGTGAACCGCCCGCTTCTGACGGCGCTGGCCCAGGCGACGGGCGGCTACTCCGACTTCGTGTCGTCGTCGGACGACGCGGACCGGAAGACGCGGCTGCTCAAGAGCAAGATCCTGCACCAGGTGGCCGAGAAGCTGGAGCTGAAGATCGCCGGGGTGCGGACCTACGACGTCGTGCCCGAGCGCCTGCCCAATCTGTTCCGAGGCCAGCAGCTCGCCGTCTACGGCCGGTACCAGGGCAAGGGGCCCGCGAAGCTGACGGTGAGCGGCATGATCGGCGGCGTGCCGCGCTCGATCGACGCGGACATCGAGTTCCCCGGCGAGGAGCGCGACAACCCGGAAGTGCGGCGGATGTGGGCCTGGAAGCGGAGCGACGCCCTCATGAACGAGATCCGGGCGGAGGGGGAGTCGGCTTCCAAGGTCCGCGCGGTGACCGCGCTGGGTACGGAGTATTCGATCGTGACCCCCTACACGTCGTTCCTGGTCCTGGAGAATGATCAGCAGTACCGGCAATTCGGGATCGAACAGCGCAACGCGCGGCAGATCGCCGAGGATCGCGCCGCGCAGGACCGGCGGGCGGCCGAGCCGTTCGCGCGGACGACCTCCAGCGGCGGCGGCGGGGGCGGAGGATCCGTCGAGCTGGGCTTCCTCGCCCTGGTCGGCGCGCTGGCCGGCGTCCGCGCCTGGAGGAAGCGGGCGGCGTGAAGCTCCCTCTCTTTTCGTGGGCGGTGGCGGCCGCCTCCGCCCTGGCGCTGCTCGACCCGGCGGTCGTCGAGCTGACGCGGGGCGGCCTCCGGGACGGCGAGCTCTGGCGCCTGTGGACGGGCCATCTGGCGCATTACAGCGTCTATCACTTCGCCGTCGACGCGGGGACGTTCCTGCTGCTCGGCACGCTCTATGAGCGCCGCTATGGAACCCGCCGCTGGGCGCTCCTGACGGGCGTGTCCGCCCTGGCGGTGAGCCTGGTCTTTCTGGCCGGCGAGCGCGCGTTCGAGAGCTACCGGGGCTTGTCGGGCGTGGATTGCGCGGCGTTCGCGGCGGCCCTGACGGTGGAGGCGCGCCGGAGCATGCGCGCGGCGGCCGTGATGGGCGCGCTCTTCGCGGCCAAGCTGATCTGGGAGCAGGTGACCGGCGGCTTCCTCTTCCCGTCGGCGGATCTGGGATCGATGGGTCTTCCCGTCCTGTCGGCGCATACGGTCGGCGCCGCGGCCGGTCTGGGGATGTCGATCCTTACGTGGCGTCGCCCGCGTTCTCCAGCAGCGCCAGAAGCGCGCGGAGCGTCCGGGACAGGTGCTTCCGGCGGTGGTGCGCCAGATAGAGCCAGCGGCGGATGGGGAACGAGGGGACGTCGAGCGGCGCCAGCTCGCCCAGCTTGATCTCGCCCTCGAGCGCGAAGCGGGACAGGATGCCCACGCCGAGGCCGGCGGCCACCGCGCGCTTCACCGTCTCGGGGCTGCCCAGCTCCATCACGGGCGGGTGGATGCCGTGGCGGCTCCGCCAGCCCTCGAAGATCCGGCGCGTCGCCGAGTCCGGCTCGCGCAGCAGGAAGCGCTCCTTGCCGAGCGCGGCCAGGCTGACTTTCTTCCTGCCCGCCAGCGGGTGGCTCCGCGCCGCGAACACCACGATCTCGTCGCGCACGAAGGCGCGCGCGACGAACTCCCCCGGGTCGGGCTCGATGCCCACGACGGCCAGGTCGACCGCGTTCGCGCGGAGCAGGTCGAGGATTTTCCCCGAGTTTCCGATCGTGAGGACCGCCCGGGCCCGCGGGTTCGCCCGCTCGAACTCCCCGAGCAGGCGGGGCAGGACGTAGTTGCCGGGCGTGGTGCTTGCCCCGATCGCCACGGGGCCCTGGACGGCCGCCTCGCTGTCGTGGGCGGCCGCGCGCAGGTCGCGGAGCTCCTGCAGGACCCGCCGGGCCTGTCCGGCCACGGCCTCCCCGGAGTGGGTCAGCCGGAACGCGGAGCCGACGCGCTCGAAGAGGGCGACGCCCAGGGCCGCCTCGAGATCGCTCACGTGCGTCGACACCGTCGGCTGGCTCAGGGCGATGGCGCGCGCCGCGCGCGTGAAGCCCCCCTCGTCGGCCACCGCCAGGAACGAGCGCAGCCATTCGATGCGCAGCGGAGCCCCATCGGCGGATCCAATGCTTTTAGCGCGTCCCATTCGTGTCTAAGATAGCATATCCGGTTCAGGTTCAGGTTCAGAAAGTCCCCCCCGGGGGGGAAGTTTCCTGGTCCTGGTCCCGGTCCTGTTCCTTTGGTAGGGTTACAGGACGGCGGGCCGGCGTCACTCATTTCGCGAGGAAAAACAGCCATGATCATCCTGACCGCGCTCCTACTCGCTCTGCCGCAGGTCGAGAAGGAGGTCAAGCACCCCATCACCGGCCAGTACAAGGGCGAGATCAAGGACCCGGTGAAGAAGGACGTCCTCATGCGGGTCGCGATGCAGGCGCCGTCGAAGCTCCCCGAGCACAAGACGCTCGGCCTCATCCTGCTCCACCACGGCTTCAACGGGAACGAGAACAACTACTTCGGCGGGGCCGTCGACTGCGCCAAGCGGCTGGGCCTCACCGACCAGTACCTGATCATCGCGGGGAAGTCGCGCGGCGCCGGCTGGGCGCCCGCGGACGACGAGTACGTCCTGCGCCTGACCGCCTGGGCGAAGGAGACGTATCCGATCGACGCCCGCCGCGTCTACCTCTGGGGCAGCTCCAACGGCGCCGCCTTCGTCGGCCGCTTCGGCTGGCACCACCAGGACCTCTACGCGGGGGTCGTCGGCTACTGCGGCGGCTACAACGCCCTCAGCGAGCCGCCCGCCTGCTACAAGGCCAAGCCCGGGGCGCCCGGCACCCCGGACGTCGCCCGCACCGAGTGGTACTTCGTCCACGGCGGCGACGACAGCCCCGAGAACTCGAAGCGGGCCTGCGACGAGCTCAAGGCCAAGGGCTACCGCTACGTCTTCCGCAAGCTCGACGGCTACGGCCACACCGACATCTGGGACGGCAACGGGCATCCCGACAAGGTCCTCGTCGACGCCGTCCGCGACGACTGGTTCCTCTGGATGCACGCGCTGCGCCACAAGGAGATCGCGCCGACGGCCGACGAGAAGAAGGCCCTGCAGGCCGCCGCCACCAAGGTGAAGTCGGAGAAGGCCGACGGCGCCGCGCCCCTCCTCGCCGAGGCCGCGCGGATCGGCGGCGCGCCCGGCGCCCGCGTCGTCCGGAGCGCGTTCGACGCGGGGGACGTCGACGTCCGCAAGACCGCCGCCGAAACGACGGAGAAGACGCTCTACGGCCGCGACGTCGTCCTCGAGCTCGCGGCGCTGCTGAAGGACAAGTCCGACGAGGTGAAGGCGGGGGCGTTCGACGGCCTGGGCACGGCGTCGAACTACCGCTACGCGGAGGCGCAGGAGACCCTGATCCGCCTGGCGCGGAGCAAGACGGCGCCCGCCGCGGACCGCGTGCGGGCGGTCGAAGGCCTCGCCCGGACGTTGAAGCTGATGCTGCCGGGCAACTTCGAGGACAAGATGGTCGCCTGGACGATCGTGCCGCTCCTCGACGACGACGAGCTCAAGGTGAGGGAGGCCGCGTTCGCGGCCTTGAAGGACGTCAAGGAAACCTACGGCTACGCGCCCGACCTCCCGACGGCGGAGCGCAAGGCGGCCGTCGCGAAGTGGAAGAACTGGGCCACCCAGAAGTGCGGCCCCTTGGAGCAGGCGGCGAAATGATCCTGATCTGCCTCGCGCTGGCCCAGGAGGTCACGTTCCAGAAGCAGACGCTCACCGAGCGCTACCTCTGCGACGGCATCACGGCGGGCGACCTCAACCGCGACGGCAAGCCGGACATCGTCGCCGGCCCGTTCTGGTACGAGGGGCCGGAGTTCAAGAAGGCCCACGAGATCTATCCGGCCGTCGACTTCCCGCTGCCGCCGAGCCCGACGAACAGCATGTTCTCCCACGTGCACGACTTCAACGGGGACGGGTGGCCCGACGTCCTCCGCCTCGGCCGCGTGCACCTGCATCCGGCCGTGTGGTTCGAGAATCCCCAGGGGAAGGCCGGCCCGTGGAAGGAGCACTACGTCTTCGAGCGCGTGCTGGGGGAGTCGCCGCCCTTCGTGATCCACGGCGGCAAGCCGACGCTGGTCTCCCACTGGGAGAACCGCTGGGGCCTGCTGCGGCCGGACGTCGACGCGACGAAGCCCTGGATCTTCACGCCGATCAGCGAAGAGGGGAAGTACAACCAGTTCTACCACGGCACAGGGCTGGGGGACGTCGACGGCGACGGCAAGCCCGACCTCCTGCTCAATGAAGGCTGGTGGAAGCAGGGCGAGGGGCTCTGGTCGCCGCGGCCCTTCAAGTTCGGCGACAAGGGCGGCGCGCAGATGTTCGCGGTGGACGTCGACGGCGACAAGGACGCGGACGTCGTGACGGCGCTCGACGCCCACGGCTGGGGCCTGGCCTGGTGGGAGCAGACGGCGCCGGGCGACTTCAAGAAGCACGTCATCCTGGGCGACCGGACGGAGGAGAAGACCTACGGCGCGGCCTTCTCGCAGCCGCACGCGCTCGCCATGGCGGACCTCGACGGCGACGGCCTGAGCGATCTGGTCGCGGGCAAGCGCCGCTGGGCGCACGGGCCGAAGGGGGACGTCGAGCCCGACGGCGAGCCCGTGCTCTACTGGTTCCGCGCGCCGAAGTTCACGCCCCACAAGATCGACGGCGCGTCGGGCGTCGGCGTCCAGCTGACGGTGGTCGACGTGAGCGGCGACGGCGTGCCCGACGTCCTCACGGTCTCGAAGCTCGGGGCCTTTCTCTTCCGGACGGAGCGGCGAGCGAAGTAAGTTGCTACTCTGGGCCCATGACGAGACCGACCCGCGACGTCCTTCGCGACATCGCCCGCCGCGCGCTGCTCCAGCGCGGTTTCCTGCCGGACTTCTCCGACGCGGCGCGGGCAGACGCGCGGGCGGCCGCACCGCCGCCACCCGACCCGGCGGTCCGCGACCTGCGGGCGCTGCCCTGGTGCTCCATCGACAATGACGACTCCCGCGACCTGGATCAGCTGAGCGTGTCGACGGACGCCGACACGATCCTGGTCGCGATCGCGGACGTCGACGTCCTCGTCCCCCAGGGCTCGGCCGCGGACCGGCACGCGGCGGTGAACACGACGTCCGTCTACACCCCGGCCCAGGTGTATCCGATGCTTCCGGAGCGCTACTCGACCGACCTCACCTCGCTGAACGAGGGCGAGGACCGCTACGCGATGGTCGTCGAGATGAAGGTCGGCGCCGATGGCCGGGTCGAGCGCTCGGAGATCTATCGCGCCCAGGTCCGGAATCACGCCAAGCTCGCCTACAACGCCGTGGGCGCGTGGCTCGAAGGAAGCGCGCCGCCGCCGCCCACGGTCGCCGCGTCGGCGGTCCTCCAGGAGCAGCTGCGGACGCAGGACGCCGTGTCCGAGCGGCTGGGCGGCGCGCGGCAGCGGCTCGGCGCGCTCCACCTCAAGACCGTCGAGGCCAAGGCGGTGTTCACCGGCGACCTGCTCACGGATCTCCGCGCGGAGGACAAGAACCGCGCGAAGGAGCTGATCGAGAACTTCATGATCGCCGCCAACGGCGTGACCGCCGCGTTCCTGACCGCGCGCGGCTTCCCGTCGATCCGCCGCATCCTGCGCGCGCCCGAGCGCTGGGATCGCATCGTCGAGCTCGCCCGCTCGATGGGCGACGGCCTCCCCGGCGCGCCGAGCGCGCCGGAGCTGGAGGCGTTCCTCCTGCGGCGCCGCGCGGCCGATCCGCTGCGCTTCCCCGACCTCTCGCTCTCCGTGGTCAAGCTCCTCGGCTCGGGCGAGTACGCCGTCGAGTTTCCTGGCAAGCCCCTCGAGGGCCACTTCGGCCTCGCCGTCCGCGACTACGCGCACTCGACGGCCCCCAACCGGCGCTACCCCGACCTCGTCACCCAGCGGCTGCTGAAGGCGGCCGTCGACCGACGTCCCGTGCCGCTGACCGGGCCCGAGCTCGAAGCGCTCGCGGCCCACTGCACGGAGCAGGAGGACGACGCGACGAAGGTCGAGCGCCAGGTCAGGAAATCGGCCGCGGCCCTGCTGCTCGAAGGACGGCTGGGCGAGACGTTCGACGCGCTCGTGACCGGCGCTTCCGAGAAAGGCACCTGGGTTCGCGTGCTCCAGCCGCCGGTCGAAGGCCGCGTGTCGCGGGACCAGGCGGGGCTGGATGTCGGCGACCGCGTCCGGGTCAAGCTGCTGTCGACGGACGTCGAACGCGGCTACATCGACTTTCAACGCCTCCGTTAGAGGACGGCGAGGGCGAGGCCCATGCCGATCGTGGCGGCGACGAGCAGCGCGACGCCGAGCCAGATCCACCAGGGGTGGCGGCGCGGCGGCGGGGCGCCCGGCGTGACGTAGTCGCCGCAGGCGGGGCAGCGGGGGGCGTCGGCGTACATCACGGCCCCGCACTTCGGGCACCAGAGGTCGCCGGCGTCTTCCGATTCGGGGGCGTACTCGGTCTCTTCGAGCTCGTCGTCGTCCACCGGCATAGGATAAATCTGCCCGCCACATTTCTCCGAGGAGAAATGTAGCGGGCAGATTTATCCGTCAGGCGAGCGCGTCCATCGCCCGCAGGACCATCATGAGGCGGCCCTCGTCGTCGTGGGCGAGCTTGCTGAACTCGATCCCGGTGGCGTAGCGGGGCTCGAGGGAAAGGGTGTCGCGGTTGGCGTACTTGACCTCGCCGCTGACCGAGAACTCGACGTCCGGATGCTTGAAGGCGAGCGTGACCTTCACGCTGGTGCCCGGCTCCAGCTTCTTCGTCGCCGTGATCTGGCAGCCCGACTCGCTCAGGTCGCCGAGGGAGGAGGCCAGGTTGGACGCCATGCCCAGGAAGTTGAAGAGGCCGGTGGCGACGCAGGTGACTTTCGAGCTCTCCAGGAGCCGGCGCTTCTGCTTGCGCTTGTCGTCCTGGCGCGTGGGCACGACCGGGGCCCAGGAAGTCATCGCGTGGAAGCGGGTGCCGCGGACCTCCTGGACCTTCATGAACTCGATGCCCGCGACGTCCGCCTCGCGGCCGTTCTTGGACCAGGTCTCGGCCCAGCGGACCACGGCCTTCGCCGAGTAGAAGTCGTCGGTGCCCTCGACGAAGAGCTTGACCAGGAGCTCGGCGCCCGCCCGGAGCCGGCCGGTGGTCACGAGGCAGGCGCCCTTGTCGCTGACGTCGACGACCTTGACGGCCACGTTGCTGCGCGTGGTCGTGGCCTGGGCGCCGGCGGTGGCGGTCGAGCTCATGGCGGTGATGCCCACGCCCTTGTCGGGGGGCCGGCGGGGGTGCTTGCGTCGTTCGGTTTGCATGCGCCCAAGACTACCACATGATCCATGGGGTAGACTAGGGGACCCGCGAAAACTCGATTTAGCTGTAATCGACCGGGCGGGCGGGCTTACTGGGATGGGAATGGAAGACCTCCGGGCCACCGTCCAGCGCGTCCTCAAAGGCGACCGCGACGCCTTCGCGCTCCTCGTCCGCGGCCACCAGGACATGCTCCTCGCCTTCGCCGCCTACCGGCTCCCCGACGCCGCCCTCGCCGACGAGGTCGTCCAGCAGACCTTCATCCGCGCCTTCGAACAGCTCCCCGACTTCGACCCCTCCAAGGACTTCGCCACCTGGCTCCGCGCCATCTGCCGCTTCATGATCATGGCCGAGCTCAAGCGGCTCAGCCGCGACCGCCAGAACCGCGAAACCTACAAGGACCGCCTCAAGGGCTCCCTCGTCGAAGCCGCCCTCGAGCGCCCCGAAACGGCCGACGCCGACGACCTCCTCCGCCTCCGCTCCTGCATGGACCAGCTCCAGAAAACCTCCCGCGACCTCGTCGTCGCGCGCTACCTCGACGCCCTCCCGCTCGGCGACATCGCCCGCAAGTTCAAGCAGTCCACCGCCTGGGTCGCCACCACGCTCTTCCGGGTCCGCGACGCCCTCCGCCGCTGCCTCGAGCAGCAGGGGGCCGGCGCGTGAGCCCCGAACGCTTCGAGCTCCTGGCCGAGGGCTTCCTCGACGACGCCCTGACCGACGCCGAGGCCCGCGAGCTCGCGGAGGCCGTCGAGGCCTCCCCCGAGCTGCGCGCGAAGCTGCTCGACGCGGTCACGATGGCGGGCCTGCTCTCTCGCGCGCGGGGGACGTCGAAGGACCTCGCCCCCAGCGTGCTGGCCGCGCTGCGCGCGCCGGCCGATAAAGACGCGCTGGTGAAGAACGTCCTCAGCCATCTGCCGCGCCGGCGCCGGGTCTGGCCGTGGGCCGTCGCGGCGGCCGCGGCCGTCCTCCTCGCGGCGCTCGTGCTCCGGACCGCGCCGCCGGCGCCCGTCGTTCCGGCGCCCGTCGCGGCGGCGGCCACGACGTTCAAGGACTGGGCGAACCGGGACGCGGCGGTGGCGAAGGCGGTCGACTACCTCCGCACGGCCAAGGCGCCGCCGAGCACGCACCAGGGCCCGATGCCGGCGGACGACCTCGTGCTCCTGGCGCTGCTGACGGCGGGGGTGCCCGAGAGCGATCCTTTCGTGGCGGAGCTCCTGAAGAAGACGACGGCCGCGCCGCTCCAGCGCGTCTACACGGTCGCGCTGCACGCGATGGCGCTCCAGACGCTGGGCGGACGCGCCGAGCGGCTCGAGGCCTGCGCGCGCTTCCTGATCGACAACCAGACGGAGGACGGCCGCTGGCCCTACGGGAACGCGACCGTGCCGCTGCCGGGGACGAAGCAGGTACGGACCGGCCAGTCGGGCCCGAACAACTCCTGCACGATCTTCGCGGCCCTGGGGCTGCGGGCCTGCGCGGACGGCGGCGTGAAGATCCCGCTCGAGACCCTGGAGCGCGGCGCCCAGGGCTGGCGGAACTGCCAGCTGCCGGACGCGGACGCCACGGGCGCCGACGACCGCGGCGGCTGGTGCTACCTCCGCGAGGAGAAGGACCACCATCCCTACGGCTCGATGACGGCGGGGGGGCTGGGCGCGCTGGCCACGCTCGACCTCCTGGCCGGGCGGGACCCGCGCAAGGACGCGGCGGCCGTGAAGGGCCTCAACTGGCTGGTCTACCACTTCACGGTGCTCGAGAACTTCGGGCCCGTCGAGGACCTCATGGCGAAGGAGATCGTGTCGGACACGCCGGCGCCGATGACCGAGTTCTACTACTACATGTGGATGCTCGAACGGGTCGGCGGCACGCTCGGCCTCGTGAAGATGGGCGACCGCGACTGGTTCCACGAGGGCGCGCACGAGCTGCTCATGCTGCAGCGCGCCGACGGCTCCTGGTCCTCCGGCGTCAAGCGCTGCCAGCCCGCCTGGGACACCTGTTACGCCATTCTCTTCCTGATGCGGCCGACGCGGCCCTTGGAGGTTCGGTGATCGGGCTCCTTCTGGCGATCTTTACCCTGAGCGGAGTCGAAGGGCTGGCCCAGGGCGGCGCCGTCGAGCAGGGCAAGATCGACGCCGCCGTGAAGAAGGGCGTCGAATGGCTCAAGAAAGCGCCGTCGCCCGGCTTCACCTACGGCAAGATCGACGACTCCGATCCGCTGATCCTGCTGACGCTCATCCACGCGGGCGTGCCGGAGTCCGACGCGCGGGTCCAGGAGCTGCTCAAGGGCATGCTCGAGAAGCCGCTGATGCGCACCTACCTGGTGACCCTCCAGGCCATGGTCCTGGAGGAGATCGACCGCGCGAAATACCAGAACCGGATCGCCCAGTGCGCCCAGTTCCTCGTCGACAACCAGTGCTCCAACGGCCAGTGGTCGTACGGCGAGCCGTCCGAGCACGTGAAGGAGGTCCCGCCGGCGAAGGATGTCGCGAGCGGCGGCGGGAAAAAGGCCGGGGTCATCGACTTCGGGGGCGGCGGCGGGGAGAAGGTGAAGCCCAAGATCACGCGCAAGATCACGGTCAAGAAGATGAAGGACGGCCCGGGGATCGGCGACAACTCCAACACCATGTACGCCGCCCTCGGCCTGCGCGCCTGCCATGACTCCGGGATCCTGCTGCCGAAGGACGTCGTCGAGGCCGCCCGCAGGTGGTTCGTCGAGTGCCAGTTTCCCGCCGAGAGCAACAACGTGGCGTCCGGCGACGGCGCCGTGGCGCGCGGCTGGTGCTACGCGCGGAAGGACGTCTGCGCGAAGAAGCACGGCGCGTACGGGGGCATGACGGCCGGGGCGACCGGCGCGCTGGTCATCTACAACTACATCCTCGGGACCGACTGGAAGCGGGATCCCGCCGTGCGCTCCGGCAACGCCTGGATGGCGCAGAAGTTCGCGCCCGACCAGAATCCCGGGGAGAACGAGCTCGGCAACGAGAAGACGGAGCTCTACTACACGCTGTACGCGGCCGAGCGCCTGGGCATGCTGTCGGGCCAGACCCTCTTCGGCAAGCACGACTGGTACGTCGAGGGCGCGTCGTTCCTGCTCGGCGCCCAGAAGGAGAGCGGCGGCTGGGACGACGGCGTGGGCCGCAGCACCTCGACCTGGGACACCTGCTTCGCCATCCTTTTCCTGAAGAAGGCCACCCGCGCCCTGGTCGCGAGCGAGGACGTCAGCAAGCGGAGAGACTCCAAGTGAGAAGGAGATCCGGGGATAGGACGGATGAGAGGATGAGCGTGACAACGGTATCTCTTCATCCGTCCGATCGCCGCATCTCCTTCGGGGGTGTCGCGTGATTCTCGCGCTCCTGATTTCCCTCCAGGACCCGGACGGCGTCGCCTTCTTCGAGAAGAAGATCCGCCCGGTGCTCGTCGAGCGCTGCTACGAGTGCCACAGCGCGCAGGCGAAGCGGCTGAAGGGCAACCTCTACCTCGACTCGCGCGACGGCGCGCGCAAGGGCGGCGATCTCGGCCCCGCCGTCGTCCCGGGCGACGCGAAATCCACCCTGCTGAAGGCGCTCCGCTGGGAGGACGAAGACCTCCGGATGCCCCCCAAGCAGAAGCTGTCCCCCGAGATCATCGCCGACTTCGAAGCCTGGATCGCCCGCGGGGCGGCCGACCCGAGGACGTCGGCGGCCGCCGTCCGCAAGATGGGCATGAGCGTCGCGGAAGGCCGCTCGTTCTGGAGCTACCAGCCCGTCGCGGCGGTGAAGGGGGACATCGACGCCCTGGTCCGCGCCGCGGCGCCGGGCGTGGAGCCCGCCCCGCCCGCCGACCGCGCGACGCTCCTCCGCCGCCTCACGTACGACCTCCACGGCCTGCCGCCGACGCCGGAGGAAGTCGACGCCTTCGTCGCTTCCGGCGACGTCGAGAAGGTCGTCGACCGCCTCCTCGCCTCGCCGCGCTTCGGCGAGCGCTGGGGCCGGCACTGGCTGGACGTGGCGCGCTACGCGGAGTCGCTCACGCTGCGCGGCTTCGTCATGAAAGAGGCGTGGCGCTACCGCGACTACGTGATCGAGAGCGTGAATGCCGACGTCCCCTTCGACCGCTTCGTGCGGGAGCAGATCGCGGGCGACCTGATCCCGGGCGGGACGCTCGAGGACAAGCGCCGCCGGCGGATCGCCACGACCTTCCTCACGATGGGGAACAACAACCTCGAGGAGCAGGACAAGAAGCAGCTCGAGATGGACGTGGTGGACGAGCAGATCGACACCGTGAGCCGCGCCGTGCTCGCGCAGACGATCTCCTGCGCGCGCTGCCACGACCACAAGTTCGACCCCATCCCGACGAAGGACTACTACGCCATCGCGGGCATCTTCAAGAACGCGCGGATGCTGGAGCACGCGAACGTCTCGAAGTGGATCGAGATGCCGCTGCCGTCGGACCCCGCGCGCGAGGCGGAGTGGAAGAAGCACGACGACGCGGTCGCGGCGCTGCAGCAGAAGCTCAAGGCCGAGCGCGCGCGGACGGCGCCCAAGGACAAGCCCGACGCCCCCTCGCCCGTGGTGCTGCCGGTGCTCGACGTCCCCGGCATCGTCGTCGACGACGCGAAGGCCGAGCAGGTGGGGAACTGGAAGGCCTCCAAGCACAGCGGCCGCTACATCGGCGACGGGTACCTGCACGACAACGACGAGCGCAAGGGCGAGAAGAGCCTGACCTTCCATCCCGAGCTGAAGGCGGGCAAGTACGAAGTCCGGCTGGCGTACCAGCACGGCGAGAGCCGCGCGACGAACGTGCCCGTCTCGATCCTGACGGCCGACGGCGAGCGGGACGTCGTCGTCAACATGAAGGAGCAGCCTCCGATCGACGGCCGTTGGATCTCCCTGGGCGAGTTCCGCTTCGAGAACAACCAGGGCTACGTGATGATCGCCACCGAGGGGACGAAGGGGCACGTCACGGCCGACGCCGTGCAGTTCCTGCCGGCGGGGGGCGTCGTCGCGAAGAGCGCCGAGGTGCCCGGCTCGGTCAAGGACCTCGAGGCCGAGATCAAGCGGATGCAGGAGCAGGGCCCGCGGCGCGACATGGTCATGTCCGTGCGCGAGGAGCCGAAGATCCTCGACCTCAAGATCCACCTGCGGGGCAGCGTGCACACGCAGGGCGAGCTCGCCCCGCGCGGCGTGCTGCAGGTCGCGACGCTCGGCGCGCCGCCCGCCATGCCCGCCGACCAGAGCGGCCGCCTCCAGCTGGCGGAATGGATGGTGTCGAAGGAGAACCCGCTGACGTCCCGGGTCTTCGCCAACCGCGCGTGGCTCTGGCTGATGGGCGCGGGCATCGTGCGCACGCCCGACACCTTCGGGACCACGGGCGAGCGGCCGTCGAACCCCGCCCTCCTCGACCACCTCGCCGCGCGCTTCGTCGAGGACGGCTGGTCGGTCAAGAAGCTCGTGCGCGCGATCGTGCTGTCGAAGACCTACCAGATGAGCTCGACGACCTCCGCCAAGGCCCTCGAGGCCGACCCGGAGAACCGGCTCTTCACGCGGGCCAACCGGCGCCGCCTGGACGCGGAAAGCCTGCGCGACACGATGCTCTGGGTGAGCGGGAAGCTCGACCTCCAGGGCGGCGGCCCGGGCTATCCGGCCTCGCTCGCCTCGGACTATTCGTTCAAGTCGGACAAGGACGTCCACCGGAGCGTCTACGTGCCGGTGTTCCGGAACGCCCTGCCCGAGATCTTCGAGGTCTTCGACTTCGCCGACACCAGCGTGGCGACGGGGCGGAGGGAGTCGAGCACCATCGCCCCGCAGGCGCTCTACTTCATGAACAGCCCCTTCGCGAAGGAGCACGCGGCCCACGCGGCGGCGCGGCTGGCGGCCGAGACGCCGGACGAGGCGGCCCGGATCGCGCGCGCGTGGCGCCTCACGCTCGGCCGGGCGCCGAGCGCGAAGGAAGTCGACATCGCCCGGCGCTACCTGGCGAAGTCCGGCTGGGCCGGCCTGGTGCAGACCCTGTTCGCGTCGATCGAGTTCCGTTACGCCAATTGAGGACCAGGAACCAGGACCAGGACCAGGCAGAACAGCCCCCCTGCCCCCCTCGGGGGGGTGCCGGGGGGGAGGCACCTGGTCCAGGTCCTGGTTCCTGGTCCTGACGAGGAGACCGACCATGCAACTTTCTCGACGGGCGCTCCTGCAAGCCGCGGGCTGCGGGTTCGGGTCCCTGGCCTTCGGCGGGCTGTCGGCGTTCGGGAACGACGGCCCGAAGCGGACGCACCACGCGCCGAAGGCGAAGCGGGTGATCTTCCTCTTCATGCAGGGCGGCGTGAGCCACGTCGACTCGTTCGATTACAAGCCGCGGCTGGAGAAGGACGCGGGGAAGATGATGCCCTTCGACGACGCCCGCACGATCGCGAACGGCGGTCAGAAGGGGTCGTCGCAGCGCCTGATGAAGGGCCCCTGGAGCTTCGCGCAGGTCGGGAAGGCCGGGCGCTGGGCGTCGAATCTCTTCCCGGAGATGAACAAGCACGTCGACAAGATGTGCTTCCTGCACGGCATGCACACGGAGGGGGTCGCGCACGGCCCCGCCACGCTCTTCCTCCACTGCGGCTCGACGAACATGATCCGGCCGTCGATGGGCTCGTGGGTCCTCTACGGCCTCGGCAGCGAGAACGCCAACCTGCCCGGCTTCGTCTCGATCGCGCCCTCGTCGGGCAACGGCGGCGCGCGCAACTACGGCAACGCCTTCCTGCCCGCCATGTTCCAGGGAACGCCGCTCGGCCGCGCCGGCGGGCCCGCCACCGAGGCGACCATCCGCAACCTGGCCGGGGCGCCGGACAGCGAGTCGCGGTTCGACCTCCTCCGCGAGCTCAACGGCCAGCAGATGAAGCCCGGCGACTCGGAGTTCGAGGCCGTCGCGGAGTCCTACGAGCTCGCGTGGCGCATGCAGCGGAACGCGCCCGACGTCCTGGATCTGTCCAAGGAGTCGAAGGCCACGCTCGACAGCTACGGCATCGGCCAGAAGGCGCCGACGGAGAACTTCGGGCGCCAGTGCCTGCTCGCGCGCCGCATGTGCGAGGCCGGCGTCCGCTTCATCCAGGTCACCCACGGCGACAACAGCGCGAATCCCGCCTGGGACCAGCACAGCAACCTGCCCAAGCACGGCGACCACGCGAAGGCCGTCGACCGCCCCATCGCCGCCCTCCTCGAGGACCTCGCCCAGCGCGGCCTGCTCGAGGACACGCTCGTCTGGTGGGGCGGCGAGTTCGGCCGCACCCCCTACGCCGAGAAGAACGGCACGGGCCGCGACCACAACCCCGGCGGCTTCACCGTCTGGCTCGCGGGCGGCGGCGTGAAGGCGGGCTACGCCCACGGCGCGACCGACGAGTTCGGGCATCAGGCCGTCGAGGGCCGCGTCCACATGCACGACCTCCACGCGACGATCCTCCACCAGCTCGGCCTGGACCACGAGAAGCTCACCTACAGCTTCGCGGGCCGCCCCTTCCGCCTGACCGATGTCCACGGCCACGTGGTGAAAGAGATTCTGGCGTGAGAGATTTCAGCCTGGCTGGAATCTCCGCAGCCTTGGAGAAATCAGCCAGGCTGGAATCTCCGGCATGGTGATCCTCGCGCTCCTCCTTCAGATCGCGGTCAGCGCCGACTTCCCGGGCGGCTCCGTCCGCGTGGAGTCGATCGAGGGGACGTCGATCCGCGTCCTGCCCGCGCTCCACAAGGACCGCGGCTGGACCTGCTGGTGGTACTTCAAGGTCGAGGGCGCGACGCCCGGCGCGGCGCTGACGGTGGACGTCGGCGGCGGCGTCTGGGCCACGCCCGACCGCGCGATGATCAGCGCGGACGACCGCGCCTGGGCGCACACGGCGCCCGGCAAGCGGAGCAAGGACCGGATCGCCTACGAGATCCAGGCGCCGGCCGCGGCGTTCTGGCTGGCCTGGGGCCCGCCCTTCACGCTGCGCCAGGCGCGCGAGCTGCTCGGCGACAAGGCCTTCGAGCTCTGCAAGAGCCGCGACGGCCATTCGGTCCCCGCGCTGAGGATCAAGGAGGGCGAGCCGAAGCACGCGATCTGGGTGCAGGCCGGGCAGCACGCCTGGGAGTCGGGCGCCCGCTGGGTCGGCCGCGGCTTCGCCGAGTGGGTCCTCTCCGACGACGCCCGGGCCGTCGCCCTCCGCAAGACGACCGAGATCGTCTACGTGCCGATCATGGACGTCGACAACGTCGAGCGCGGCGCGGGCGGCAAGGAATGCAAGCCCCAGGACCACAACCGCGACTGGAGCGACGACCCCCACTGGCCCGAAGTCCGCGCGGCGCAGGCGGGGATCCAGGCGATGGGGAGCCGGTTCCGGGTGTTCGTCGACCTCCACAATCCGGGCCCGAAGGACCAGTCGCCGTTCTTCTATTCGTCGCCGCGCGACGTCCTGGCGGAGGCCACGCGCCGCCGCCTGGACCTCTTCCTCGAGGCGGGCGGCGCGGAGATCGCCGGGCCGCTCGCGGCGAACGGGAAGCCGCGGGAGTCGGGCGCCGCGTACGACAAGAACTGGGAGAGAATGAGCAAGAACTGGGTGTCGAAGGCCGTCGACGGCGCGGTCGCCGTGACCCTCGAGACCACCTGGAACTCGCCGAACAGCACCCCCGAGAATTACCGCCGCGTCGGCCGCGAGCTGGGCTGCGCGATCGAGCGCTTTCTGCGCTAGACCCCCGAAGCGACGGGTCGGAGGCCGTCGCGAAGGGGGCTATAATCCAGGGATGCCCTGGTATGTCGCGTGCGCCTCGTCCGACCTGAAGGACGCCCCCCTCGCGCGCGTGATCCTCGACGTCCCCCTCGTCCTCTTCCGCGGGCCCAACGCGACCGCGCTCCTCGACCGCTGCGCCCACCGCAACATCCCGCTCTCCGAGGGCCGCTGCGTCGACGGCCGCCTCGAGTGCCGCTACCACGGCTGGCAGTACGGCGAGACCGGCCGCTGCCTGAAGATCCCCGGCCTGCCCGGCGAGGCCGAGCGCGAGGCCCGCGCCGTGCCGCGCTTCGCCGTCGTGGAGCGCGACGGCTTCGTCTGGGTCTGGGACCAGGCGGACGTCGAGCCCACCGTCGCCCCGTTCGCGCTGCCGCCCCTCGAGCCGGGCGAGACGGAGATCCGGCGGACGGTGGAGGTCGAGGCCCCGCTGCTTCAGGCGCTGGAGAACGCGCTCGACGTCCCCCACACCGCCGTCCTGCACCGGGGCCTTTTCCGGGGGTCGAGGGAGCCGAAGCGGATCAAGGTGAAGGTGGCGCGGACGCCGGAGGGGATCCAGGCGGAGTACGTGGGCGAGCCGCGGCCGTCGGGCTGGGCGGCGAGGATCCTGTCGCCGTCGGGCGGGGAGGTGGTCCACTTCGACCGCTTCCTCCGGCCGTCGATCGCGCAGATCGAATACCGGCTGGGCGGCGACGTCCGCCTGCTCACGAACTCGATCTGCGTCCCCGTCTCGGAGTTCCGCACGCGGATCCACGCGGTGGTGCGATTCCGGACCCGCCTGCCGGGCTGGCTGGTGAAGCTGCTGCTCGATCCGATCGCGACCCGCATCTTCGAGCAGGACCGGTCGATCCTCAAGTCGCAGGCCGAGGCGCTGCGGCGCTGGAAGGGCGAGCACTACGCGTCGACGGCGATCGACGTCCTGGGCCTGCAGATCGCCCGCCTGCTCAAGGGCGGCGACACGGGCGAGGATTGGTCCCGCGAGATCGAAATGGACGTCTGACGAAATCCAAAATCCCAACTCCCAAATCCCAAGGCCGTCAGACGGAGGGGGAAGGGATGAAGACGGGAGTCCAGAAGGTGCGGCCGAAGCTGGGCTCCGCGGCGTAGGCTTCCGGCGCGGCCAGTTCCTTGAGCAGGTCTTTCGCGCGCGACGCTTTGTCCTGGACGTCATCCAGCAGCCAGTTGATGATGCGCAGCCCTTTGAACTCGACCGTCGTGGCCAATTCGACCGTGTCGGAAAGGGCGACGTTCTCGAACTCGAAATCGCAGTTCAATCGGGCTTCGACCTGGAAGCGGCAGCCCTCAAGGTTCCGGAATTCGAGCCGCGGAAGATCGACCGGATTGTGCGCGTTGCCCAGGTAGATGGACCCGTCCGCCGCGTCCGCCTCCAGCTCGAAGGTCCGGCCGTCGAGCCGACGCCAGTCCGGCGCGGGCAGTTGAAGGAAGTTGAGGCGGAATCGCTTGGCGATGTCCGGCGCGTCGCCGGGGAGTCCGGAGTCGAAGGGCGCCAGAGGGATCTCCAGGTCGTAGAACAGCGCGCGAGGCAAGCCGATCTTGAGATTCTCGAAGATGAGGGCGTGAAGCGTCCCGGGCTCGGCTTTCATCCGCTCTACGGGAATCCTGGGCAGGCTCATCGCCACTCGACCTTCCATAAAGTCGCGGGGGGGACCTTCAGGTCCCAGTAGCCTTCGAAGGGCACGTCCAGGAGGGCCCGGATGACGCCGCCGTGGGTGACGAACAGCACCGCCTTCCCGGGATGTCGACGGGCGACCTCCGCCGCGAAGCGCCGGACGCGGCGGCGCAGGTCCGGAACCGACTCTCCGCGGTAGGGCGTGCCGCTGGACGGATCGGCGTGCCAGCGGCGGTAGGCCTCGCCGTACTTCTCGACGACCTGCGCCTTGGTGAGGCCTTCCCAGCGGCCGAAGTCGATCTCGCGGATGCGGCGGCTGACGACGATCTCGCGGCCGGGCACGAGCAGCGCGGCGGTCTCGCGGCAGCGGGCGAGGTCGCTGCAGTACACGACGTCCGGCGCCGGCAGCCGGCGGCGCAGCGCGGCGACCTGCCGTCGCCCGCGGGGGGTGAGCGGGGTGTCGGAGTGCCCGGCATAGCGGTCCTGCGCGCCTAGCACGGTCTCGCCGTGCCGCACCATCAGAAGTCGAGTCGCCACGCGAGGGAAGGTACCAGAACCGGAACCGGAACGGGAACCGGAACCGGGACCTTCTAGATAGGCCGCCCTTCGTCGTGAAGTCGTAGTAAGGAAAAGGACTCGCGCCACTCTCCGGTTCCGGTTCCGGTTCCGGGTCCGGTTAGGGGAGCCAGCCGAAATCCATCGGCGTGAGCTCGCTGCCGCAGCGGACGCACTCGACGGTGCCGGCGCCTTCCTCGTGGACGAGGTCGTTGAGGCGGGCCACGCAGCGCGGGCAGCGGATCCCGGGGCCGCGGGCCGCCTTGACCAGCGCGTGGCACTGGTCGATCTGGTCCGCGAGCGCCTGGTAGGCCTCCATCTCCTTGGCCGTGCGGTCGAGCGAGGCGAGGAGGGCGGAGGGCGTCGGGTACCTCGCCGCGAGCGCCAGGAGGGCCTCGTCGACGGCCTCCTTCTCGAAGGCGCGGGCCGGCGCGGGGGCCGTCCAGGCCGCCGCGTCCACTTTGACGCGGGCCTCGCGGGCGAGCAGCTCGATGTCGACACCCGCCGTCACGAAGCTCGTGTCGCTGACCGGCACGACGATGCGATGGGCGTCGAGCTTGGCGAGGCGGCGTTCGACGTCCACGGCCGCCTTGAGAAAGCGCGGCCGATCCGGCCACTTGAGATAGCAGTCGGTGTGGACGAGGGCGCCGGCGAAGGAGCGCAGGGCGCGGGCGTCCGACGGCCAGAACTCCGGCGCGGGAAGTCGATAGACGGCCGGCGCGTGCGGGTTGGCGCGCAGGATGCCCTGGCAGATCTGGCAGGGGGTGGGCTTGCGGGCCCAGTCGACGGCGTCGGTGAGCGAGCGGGCGTCGGGGAAGCGGCGGCCCAGGGCGTCGGCGCCCTCCATCGCCTCGCGGGTGAGCGGCTTCTGGGCGAGCTCGGCGAGGGCGGCGGGCCAGGCGGAGGTCGGGACCTCCTCGACCGCGGCGAGGGCGAGGAAGAAAACGCGCACGCGGGCCTCGGGGTCGTCGGGATCGGCGGGGGCGACGAGGGCGAGCTGTTCGCCGCGCCAGGCCTCGCCCTGCTCGGGGGCGACGCGGACGGCGTCGAGCTTCCACCCGATCCAGGCGGCGGCGAAGCGGGCGCGCTCGGGCCAGCTCTTCCAGCACTCGACGTGGACGCGCTTGCGGCACATGTCCTGGAGCGGATCGTCTTCTTCGAGGAAGTCGCCGAAAGGCTTGCCGAGGCCGGGGAAGTGGGCGCTGGGGGTCTCAAACGCGGGGGCGTCGTCGGCGATCGCCTGGCGGCAGATCGCGCAGTCCTTGTTCTTTTTCCACCCCAACATCGGGCGTCCCTCTCGGGGTTATCGGCGGGGCCGTCCGCTCTGTCGAACGGACGGCCCCGCGGGATGAGCGTTTAGTCCCGGCGACGACGCCGGGTCGACAGGGCCAGGAGCGCGCCCAGGGCCGCCAGGGCGCCGAGCGGCAGCGTGCCGAGGCCGATCGAGCCGCCGCAGCCGCCGCCGCCGCCGCTGCTGCCGCCGCCGCCCACCGGGATGGCGGGGCCGACCGTGATCGAGTAGCTGCGGTTCGCGGTGCGGCCCAGGCCGTCGGTCACCCGAACCTGGAAGCTGGACGTGACGGCCGTCGCCGACACCGTGCCGCTGAAGATGCCCGCCGGCGAGAGGCTGACGCCGCCCGGCAGCGAGCCGGAGACGAGCTCCCAGACCAGCGTGCCCGTGCCGCCGGTGGCCGTGAGCGACGCCCCGTACGGCGAGGTCACGCCCGCGATGGGCAGGCTGAGCGTCGTGATCGTGAGAGTGCCGTCGATGATGAGGTTGAACGCCAGCGTCGCGTCCGTCCCGGCGGCCGTGTCGGTGACTTGGAAGTTCACCGAGGTGGTGCCGGCCGCGGCGGGCGTGCCCGAGATGGTGCCCGTATCGACGTCCAGGGAGAGGCCCGCGGGCATGCCGCCCAGCTGCGTCCACAGGGTGTACGGGGGCGTGCCGCCCGCCGCCTGGAGCGTGGCCGAGTAGGGGATGCCCACCTGGCCGCGCGGCAGCGAGGCGATCGCGACGAGAGCGGCGGGATCGGCGATGATCAGCGTGAAGTCGCCGAACACGGCCGCGCCGTTGGCGTCCGTCGCCGTCAGGCGGAAGCTGAAGCTGCCGTTGTTCGTCGGAACGCCTGAGAGCGTGCCCGCCGCGCCGTTGAGGACGATCCCGGTGGGCAGGGTGCCCGTAAGCGTCCAGGTCACCGGCGAGGCGCCGCCGGCGAAAGTGAGGTCGGCGAAGTAGCCCGCGCCCTGCACGCCGGCCGGCAGCGCCAGGGGCGTGGTCAGGGTCGGCGCCGGCGCGATCGTGATCGTGATGTCCTTGGTCCCCGGCGTGGGTCCGGGTCCGAACGGCGCGGCCTGCACCGTGAACGTGAAGATGCCGGCCGCGGTCGGCGTCCCCGTGATGGCGCCCGAGCCGCCGTTGATCGCGAGGCCGGGGGGCTGGCCGCCGTTCGGCGCGGTCCAGAAGTAGGTGCCCGTGCCGCCCGTGGCGGACAGGGCCGCGGTAGTGCCCGCCGCAGGATAGACCTGTCCCACGGTGCCGATCGGCAGAGAGTTGCTCGGGGTGGTCACGACGATCGCCGCGCCGGGGGCGGGCGCGGCCGCGACGATGATGACCGAGAAGGCCCGCGACGTGTTGACGGCCGCCTGGCCGCCGTCCGTGACCTGGATCGTGAAGTTCGCCGTCGTCGCGGTCAGCGGCGTGCCGGAAATCCTGGCGCGACGGCCGACGAACGTCAGCGTCGTGTTGGGCGGGAGCGTTCCGGTGTTGCTCCAGGTGAAGGTCGGGCCGACGCCGCCCGTCACGTCGAGGTAGTGCGTGTACAACGCGCCGACCATGCCGCCCGGCAGCGTGGTCTGGACGATCGTGATGGGGCTGGTGGCGATCGTGAAGGCCACCGCCAGCGGCGCCGAGGCCGCGCCCGTGGCGGGCGTCGCGATCACCGAGAAGCTGGCGGCCCCGGCCGCCGCCGGGACGCCTTCCAGGACGCCCGTGAAGCGGTTCAGGGCGAGGCCCGTCGGGACCGTGCCGGTCGACGTCCACGTGTACGGGGTCGCGCCGCCCGCCGCCGTGAAGACGTGGCGGTAGGCCTGGCCCACGACGGCGTTCGGCGCCGCCGGGGAGTTGGAGACGACGGGCGGACCCGCCGTCGGCATGTTGACCGTGAGCGTGAACGCGCGGTTGACGCTCTGGGGCGTCTGGGCCGAATCGGTCACCGAGAGGGTGAACGTGTAGGGCGTCACGCCGGCGACGTCCGGCGCGAAGCCGCTCATGACGCCCGTCGCGGGATCGAGGTTGAAGGGGAAGGGGGGACTCGACGTCACGAGCCCCCACGTGTACGGCGGCGCGCCGCCGGAGGCCGCGAGGGTCACGCTGTAGAACGCCCGGGCCGTCGCCGCGGGCAGGGCGGCCGGGGTCTGGACGCTGAGGCCGGAGTCGACGGACGCCGTGGCGCGGTCGTCCTCGGTCGTCGAGAAGTTGTTCTCGACCGAGTCGACGTCCTCCTCCGCGGCATTGAGGACTTCGGCGACGTTTAGGATGCTGACGGCGCTGTTGACGGTCGCGGTGATGTTCAGCGTCGCGCTGCTGTTGGCGGCAATGTTGCCGACGGTCCAGATGCCGGAGGCCGCGCTGTAGGAGCCGACGGTCGCGGTCGAGGAGACGAACGTCAGGGCGGCGGGGAGGGGGTCGCTGACGGTGACGGCGGTTCCCGCCGCGGCGCCGGCGGCGTTGGACAGCGTGATCGTGAAGGTCACATTCTGGCCGACGGTGGCGGAGCCGTTGTCGACGATCTTCGTGAGGGAGAGGTCGACCGCGGTGGTCCCGTCCACGTAGGTATAGGTCAGCGGAGTCGACTGCGAATTGACGGTTCCGAAGGTACGGACGATCACGTTCGTGGCCCCGATCGCCCCGGGCGGCGTGGTGACCGTCATCGTCGTGGTCGTGATCGTGTTGATGGTGGCCGTCGCCGCGCCGAAGAGTACCGCCGTGGCGCCAGGGACGAAATTGGCGCCCGTGATCGACACTGGCTGTCCACCGGCCGCGGGCCCTCGGTTGCTTGAGATCGTGGCCACGCTGGGCGGAGCGACGTACGAGTAGAGGTTCGACCCCGCGGACGGCTGGCTGCCGAAGGTCGTGACCACGACGCTCGCCGTGCCGGCCGTCCCGGGCGGCGTGGTGACGTCGACCGTCGTTCCAGTCACGGTGACGATTGTCGCATTGACTCCGTTGAACGTGACCGTGGTGAAGCCGTCGACGAAGCTCGTTCCGGTGATCTGAACCGCCTGACCGCCGGCGGTCGGACCCTGCGCGGGAGTGATGCCGCTGATCGTGGGCGCGGTCGTATACGTGTAAGCGTTCGACAGCGTAAACGAGCCGCTGGGCGTGGTCACGATGACGCTCACGGTACCCGTACCGGGCGGCGTGGACACCGTGATCTGATTGGCCGTGTTGCCGGTGATCGCGGCGTTGTTGCCGAGACCGAACTCGACGGATGTCGCGCCGCTCAGGTCGTTGCCGCTGATGACGACCCCGGGCTGGCCGCCGGCCGCGGGTCCGGAGTTCGGAGCGATTCCGCTCACGAAGGGGCCCGCGTAGTCGAAGGATTGCGGAGGGCTGGCGGTTCCGCCCGGGGTCGTGACGACGATCGCGACGGTTCCGGAGGCGTGAGCGGGCGTGTTGAACGTCACTTGTGCGCCCGTAGCGACGATAGCAGAGGCCGCGCTTCCGCCGACCGTGACGAGGGTCTTGGTCGCGGGCAGATTGGTTCCGAGGACCGTGACGCCCGTTCCGCCGGACGTGGACCCGGACGTGGGTGCCGCGCTGGCGGCGGTGGGCGGGTCGTGATAGGTGAATCCGTTCGTGACCACCGGGGCCGCGCCGCCCGAAGAGTTCACCTGAACGTTCACGGGTAGGGGGGCGCCGCTGGCGGCCCGAGCCGGCGCGTTCGCGAGGATCTGCGTGGAACTGCTGACGACCACCGTGGGCGAGGGAACGCCGCCGAAAAGGACTTGGGTGTCGGCGCTGTTCGAGAAGTTCGTGCCCGTGATGGTGACCACGGTCGTGCCGTCGATCCTTCCGTCGGCCGAACCCCAGGGCGCCATGATGGTCGTGACCGTGGGCGCGGCCCAGTAAGTGAACCCTCCGGTCAGCGTTACCGGAGCTGAACCGGCCGAGCTGAGGACGATGTTGACGGCGCCGGCGGCATGTGCGGGCGCGTCGCAGGTGATCTGCGAGGCGCTGTCGACGACGATGTTGAGCGCGCCCGTGCCACCGAAGGACACGGTGACGTCGTTGGACGCGAAGTTGGTTCCCGTCAGGACGATGCCCGTGCGGCCCCCCAGCGGCCCGTTCGCGGGGGCGGCGACCGTCAGGGTGGGCGGGTTCCAATAAGTGAAGCCGTTCGTGACCGTCACCGGCGTGGAGCCGGCGGAGGTGACGACCACGTTGACCGCTCCGGCGCTTGCCGAGGCGGGAGCGTCGCAGGCGATCTGGGTCGGCGACGAGACGCTGATGTTGAGCGCGGTGACGCCGCCGATCGTCACGGTGACGTCGCCAGAGGCGAAGTTGGTCCCGTTAATGGTGATGCCCGTCCGGCCGCCGAGCTGGGCGTTGGCCGGCGAGATGACGCCGACGGTGGGGGGATTCCAGTAGGTGAATCCGTTGGTCAGCGTCGCCGAACTGCCTGGGTTGGTCACGGTCAGGTTGACCGCGCCCGGGGTCGCCCGCGGTGGCGCGTCGCAGGTGATCGACGTCGCGCTCGTGACGTTGATGTTCAAGGCGGAGACGCCGTCGATGAGAACCCCGGTCACCCCGTTCGTGAAGCCCGTTCCGGTGACGACGATGCCCGTCCGACCGCCCAGCTGGCTGTTGGCCGGGCTCACGTTCGAGACGGTGGGAGCCGCGTAGTACGTGAACGCGCTCGCGGAGGCGCCGGAACCCGCGGGCGTCGACACGGCCACGGTCACCGCTCCCGCCGCGTGGGCGGGGGTCGTGCAGATGATTGTGGCGGAATCCGGGATGTTGGTGATGGTTGCCGCGGCGCCGCCGAAGGTCACGGTGGTGTAACTCGGGATGAAGTTGGTGCCGGTGATCGTGACGGTCTGTCCGCCCAGCGTCGAGCCCTGGGTCAGGTTCAGGCTCCCGATCGTGGGCGCGGCGCCGGGGTCATAAACGTCGAGCCTGACCGTGTCGCTCGTGGCGGTATCGACGACATTTTGGACGCGGACGCGATAGTCCCCCGCGTCTCCCAACGCGGCGGCGGCGATCGTGTAGCTCGACGAGGTGGCGCCGGCGATGTTCGCGAAGGCCGCTCCGTTCCACTTTTGCCATTGGAAGTTTTTTGGAGCGGCGCCCGAGGTGACGACGGAGAAGGTGACGGCCTGGCCGACGTTCACGGACTTGCTGGTCGGTTGCGTGATGAAGAGGACGGAGTCGAGGTAAGGGGCGAGCTGAGTGCCGGCGATGGCGAGATCCGTGGTGTTCGTGAACGTCCCCACGTTTTTCACGGCCACCGCGCAGTTGTCATTGCCGGTATCGTTCTTGTAGTAGGCCTCGATGTAGTACTTTTGGTTCAACGTGAGAGGGATCGCCGCCGAACGCTGGCTGGCGAAATTGTTCCAGATGCGCGGTCCGGCGGAGCCCGTCTGCCAGGCGATGAGACGCTTGTTGGCGGGGTTGTCGTCGGTACTCAGCCACAGCTGCCCGTGGTCGTCGGTCGCGATGGCGAAGAAGTGATCTCCGGTGAAGGTCGGGATGAAGAAGCCCCTGAGCCGGGCTCCGAAGTTGTCCGCGGCGTTGTTGGGCGTTTCGAAGCTCGCGTACGTGGTGCCGCCGGACGGCGCGTTGGGAAAGGCCGCGTTGCGCGCCAGTTCGGCGACGCTCGCGCCTCCGATGGTCGGGTTTCCGTAGGTGTCCCGCGCGATGGTCCCCGCCGCGTAGTACTGGAAGGGGACGTCGACGCCGGGAGCGGCAATCGCGTTGCCGAGATGATCCGCGACGCCCTGCACATTCATTGAATAGACGGTCGACGCGGCGAGAGCGCTGGTCGTCAGCCGCACGGTCGACAGGAAGGTCGTCTGAGAATTGGCATGCAGAGCAGCGATCTCGGCGTTGCTGAGGGCGGTGTTGTAGATCCGCAGGTCGTCCATCCGGCCTCTGAAGAGGTTTCCGGAAACCGTGGGGGGAGGGCCGAGGGGGCTTTCCAGGCGCGCCAGGAGGAGGGGGCGGGTCGTGTCGCAGCTGGTGTACGTCGTGGGCAGGTCCGCGGATCCGAGGAACACGCCGTTGCGGAACACGGAAAGTCGATTGGCGAGCCGATCGAGCCGCCCCACGATGTGCTGCCACTGGTTGGCGACGATGGCGTTGACAGTTCCAGTGCCGAAGATCGCATCCTGCGTATTGGCGCCGTCGTCGACTCTGAATCGAAGGTTACCCGTCGCGTTAGTGTGGAGGTCCATGATCCAACCCTTGTCCGCTCCGGTCGTCGGGTCGAATTTGTTGAGGACGCGGCGGTTGGTCGTGTCGAGCGGGTAGACCCACAGGGCCACGGTAAATCCGCTATTGCCGAAGGTCAGGCTCGCCGAGTCGGGGATGGAGACGTAGTCGTCCGTTCCGTCGAAGCTGAGGCTGGCGGGGTTGCCAGTCTGAATCGGGGCCACTTCCAGGGCGTCGGGGGTAGGGACGTTGGGGCTGGGGCCCGGGCTGGGCGTCCCCGTGTTGCCGTTTCCCGACGCGTCCGCGACGGGAGTGTTGGTGACCGTTTCGTCGAATTTCCAATGCGCCCGGAGGAAATCCGTGCTTCTGGGAAGGAGCTGGGCGGCGCTGACCGTCACGCCGTTGTTGATCGTGAAGTTGGAGGGAGCGACGGCGTTGAGGGGCTTGTCGAAGGTGACGAGAACCTCGGTCGGGGTGGCGGCCGCGCTGGCGCTGAAGGCGAGCGGAGAGGTGCGCGTGAAGGTGATGCTGGCGGTCGGACTCGCCAGCACGCCGGGCGCGGTCGCCATGACGCGGAGCACGGTCGTCGTGCTCAGGTTGATCACGGATCCGCTGGGGCCCGATCCCGCGCAGTTGGCCGGATTCACCGGCGTCCCGTCGAGGTTCCAGTAGAGGATCGCGCCCGGCGTCGAGCAGCTCAGCGTGACCGGCGTGGGTCCGAGAATGTTCCCGCCGTTGGGGCTCGTGGTGGGCGTCGCGGCCACCGGATCGGTATAGAGGTTGGCGGGCGGCACGACGGCCTTCGCGATCGTCGGCAGATTCTGCCACTGGAACTGCAGGGTCGTCGTGCCCTGGTCGCGGCGCCAGTAATCGACCCGGAAGGGATGCAGGCCCGCCTGCAGCGTGATGGTGCCGGAGCGCTCCTGGTTGAAGCTGCGGAGGCCGTCATTGTTGACAACCAGCTTGTTCTGGACGAACAGCTTGCTGCCCGTGCACGAGTTCAGGAAGAAGGTGTACGTGCCCGGCGTCACGACATTGACGTAACCGGTGTAGACAAAGCCGAAATCGTTGGTCTGCTCCTTGGGCGGATTGGTGTCGACGACCGTCGCCACGCCGCGCTGGCGGGACGCCAGGACGTCGAAATTCGGAAGCACGCTCAAGCCGGTGCCCGGATGGTAATACCGGAAGTACGCGTTGCCGGATACCGCGCCGGGAGCGACCACGCCCGCGAAGTTCGGCGAGTAGGTCGTGGACGCGGGATCGCTCGCTACGGTATCTGAGCCCAGCAGGTAGGCTCTAGCTGTGACCTTGGCGTAGTCGTTGACCGCGAACGGAACGGTGTACAGGACCGCCGTGCCGACCGGAACGCTCGGACCGGGATCGGTATTGTCCGTGGTGTAATAGATGACCGCCGTGGGCGTCGTGGTGCTGAGAGTCACCGTTTGTGGCGGCGCCGCGCCCGCGGGGCTGATGAGGGGCGTCGCGATCGCCGAGACCGGAATCGCGGGCACCGTGTCCACCACGGCGTAGAGACGGTCGACCGGAACGATGACTTCCGTCGCGGCGCCGGGTTCGTCCCACAGGAGTTGGCAACCCGCGTCGCCGCCTCCCTGGTAGACCTCGATCATGATGTCGTGCTTGCCGGCGGTCATGCCGGTGATCGTCACGCGGCGGTCGGCCATGCCTTGATCCCGCCAGAAGTCGCCCCGAAGGACGCCGTCGATGTAAAGCCTTCCGCCGTCGTCCGTTCGGAGATTGAAGATCCAGTCGCCCCCCACGGTAAGTTCGATCCGACCCCTCATGCGGACGGAGAAATCCGTCTCCGGCATCACCGCGGCCGGGATGTCCGCGTTGGCGCCGGTGCCGACGTAGATGAAGTTGATCGGCCCTTCGACGCGCGCCGCTCGGGTTCCTCCGAAATCCTTCTCGCTGTAATACTCGGAGAAGAGGCCCGTTCCCGTTCCCTGCGCCCACGCGGCGGCGGGCAAGGCCAGGACGAGGAGCGCGGCGAACGCGACGCGGCTGGAAAGGCTCGACCTCATGGAATCACCCTCAAATCGTGGATTTTCGGAAGGAACGGGGGGGACACGCGGAGCCGGGAAGGATCGGTTTGACGACTCCCCGGCGCGGAAACCCCACCCTGCGCTCACCCTTTCGACGCCCTCTTCTTCTATATGTGAAAGAGGGCACCCTCACCCTGCCCGAACTGGACTACCTAGTGGTAGCCCATCATGGATGTGGTGTCAAGCATGTTCGATGTTTTCGAGTGCGGGGATTATGGGGCGGGCCGGCGCCTCGACCTCCGACGCCTATGCAGCGCGGCGAGGGCGATGGGCAGGAGGACCTCGACGCCCAGCAGGCCGCAGTTTCCCCAGGCCTCCTGCGCCTCCGGGACGGTCTCGTTGTCCAGGTTGGTCACGGAGGGATCGGGGGGATTCATCGGGCCGTAGTTCGCGTCCGCGCTGGTGACCGTCGTGGTGATGAAGTACGACTGCGAGAAGTCCAGAAGCGCGTCGTCGACCCCGGTGATCGTGATCGTCTGGTCCGTCCCGAAGTTGCCCGCGTCGAAGGTCGCCGACGGCGGAGACACTGTGCCTTCCCCGGTGTCCGTGCTCGCGAAGTTGATCGTCACGTTCGCCGACGGCGCGGTCTGGAGACGCACGGTGAACGTCGCCGTCCCGCCGGCTTCCGTCGTCGTCAGCCCCACCACCGGCGCCATCAGGATGGCCGCCGTGTCGTTGTCCGCGTTGGTGGCCGTCACGTCGGGAGGATTGGTCCCGTTGTAGCCCGCCGGTCCCGTCACGACGCCGAGCGTGATCGTATAGGGTTGCGGGCCGTCGACCGCCGGATCCTCCTGGCCCACGACGACCACCGTCTGCGGCGTGTTCCAGTTGGCCGCGGTGAAGACGAGCTGCGTGATCGTCACCCCGCCCTGCGTCGGGAGGCCCTCGCCCGTGTCCGTCGACGACACCGGGATCGTCACCGTCTCCGCCGCCACCAGCGGCTGGAACAGCGTCACCGTGAAGTTCGCCGTGCCGCCCCCCTCCGTCGTGTTGAGGCCGCTCGTCGGAGACACGCTGATCCGGTTCACGTCCACGGTCACGTCGTCGCTCGTGCTCAGGTGCCCGTCCGTGATCGTCACCCGGAACACGAAGGTCCCCGCCTGCGTGAAGTTCACGGCGGTGTTCTGCGCCGCCGGCGAAACGATCGTGGCGCCCGCGCCGCCGCTCAGCTGCGTCCAGGCATAGCTGATCGCCGCGCCGCCCAGGCCGTCGTCCGCCGCGTGCGCGGACGTGAGGTTGGCGGGGGTGCCGACATCCACCGCCGCGGCGGGGCCGCTCGCGACGACCGACGGGATCGTGTTCGCCAGGTTGAGCGCGTCGGCCTGGGTCAGGAGGCCGTTATAGACCCGCAGCTCGTCGATGGCCGCCGGGTAGGCCGTCCAGAACGGCGTGGCGACGGTCTTGCCGAGCGTGTTGCCCACAGTGCCCCTCGGCCCGGTCGCGCTCGCCGCGGGAGTCGAGACGCTGGCGGCGCCGTCGATGAAGATCTGGACGTTTCCGGTCGCGGTCGCCCAGGTCATCACCACGTGGTGCCACGCCGCGTTGTTGACCGCGGTCGGGGTCTGGACGCGGACGTCGCCGGCGGCGATGCCGATCTGCCCGGCCTGGCTGAAGGAGCCCCAGAAGATGTCGTCCGCGCCGGCGAACTCCGCGCCGATGAGGGCGGGGCACTCGAAGATGTTGTCGCTGGGGCCGCCGTTGCACTTCGTCCGGATCCAGAACGCGATGGACGAGTCGGCCGCGCCGAGCACGGGCTGCCAGCTGGCGGCCATCGTGATGACGTCGTTCTCGCCGTCGAACTGCAGGCCGCCCAGGAACTTGCCGTCCTCGATGAAGTAAGGCCCGGTGTTGGTGGCGGTGGGAGTCGGAAGAGTTCCGTCGTTGCCCCCGGACGCGGCGACGCCGGAGTTGTCGGTCAACGTGAGGCCGGTGCGCTCGTCGCAGCGGTACCAGTCGACGAGATTGGTCTGGCGCCAGGCCCTGTGGCGGAAGACCTTGGCGTCGCCCGCGACCGGGATCGCGGTGCCGGCCGTCCGGTCCGCCACCCCGGCGGCGGTGACCGTGTAGAGCGTGTCGGCGACCAGGCCGGTGCAGGAGAGGATGACGGTGCGCTGGTCGAACTGGAGCGTCGCGGTGTCGACGGTGACGGCGGGGTTGAACGTGTAGTTCCCGGTCGTCTGCGCGGATGCCTGGGTGACCGGCTCGCTGAAGACGACGCGGACCAGCGACTCGCCGTAGCTCTGGATCATGCTGAGAGCGGGGGCCGTCGAATCCGTGACCGTGTACGTCGCCATGGAGACGCCGTTCGTCAGCGGCGCCCGGACGCCGGTCACGGTCAGCGTGGTCGACCCCGACGGCAGGACGACGGGGCCGGTGTAGGGCAGGGGACCGCCGCCGATGTTGTACGTGAGGACTACGCCCGGCACCGGGCAGTGGGCGCTCACGGCCGCGCCGTTGGTCAGCGCTCCGCCCGCGACGCTGAGCCGCGGCGGCGGCACGGCGGTGAAGAGGTTGCCGGTGGGAACGACCTGTATGGCCTGGCCCGCGTATTCCCACTCCAGGATGCAGCCTTCGCCGCCGCCCTTCTCGTACATCTCGACGACGATCGCGTAGCGCTGCCCTGGAATCAGATTGATGACGCCCTTCGGCGCGTTCGTGCCGGAGCCGGGAATCCCCTGATCGCGCCACTGGTCGACGACCGGAAGGCCGTCCACCCAGCAGCGGCCGCCGTCGTCGGTCCGCACGTAGAACGTGATCGGGATGGGCGCGGTGCCGGCGCCGGGCGCGAGCACCGAGCCGACCCAGCGGACGGAAATATCCGTGGCGCCGCCGGCCGAGAAGTCGGCGTCGGCGAAGACGCCGAAGTTCAGCGTCGCGTCCGTCCGGGTCAGCATGGCCCCGGAGGTCGCGGTGAAGTCCGGGTCGGGGAAGTACTCGCCCGTCAGGCCGTTCTGCGCGAAGGCCGTCGACGGCAGCGCGAGCGCCGCCAGGAATCCAATCCAAACCTTCATGGCTCGTGTCCCCCGATCATGCCCAGCCCGTCTTCCCCATACTCGCCATGCGGCATACATAATATATTTCATATTCTTAAGAATGTTGTGATATTACACACACAGGAAACGGGACTTGGGGGGGTGAGATGCTGATCGGTCTGGTCGCCGCGCTGGGGCTGTCCGCCGGTCTGGTCGACGACCTCCTGCCCCGGACCCTCGGCGAGGACCCCGCGGCCGTCGAGCCGCAATCGCGCGCTCAGAGCCGTCGCGCCGGGCCGGCGCGCCCCTTCTTCGATTTCGAGCGTGCCGAGCTCGGCGGCTGGATCGGCATCGCGCAGTTCAGCGGGGAGTTCGAGGCCGATCCCGAATTCGCCGCCGGCGTGATCTTCCGGGTTCCCCTCGGCAAGCTGGGGGCCGCCGGCCTCTGGGCCGAATTGCTGTTCACCGCCATCGACCGCGATCTGGATGACACCCTGTACGACGAGCTCGACGGCGCCGTCATCGCCCTCGCCGCCGGCCTCGACTACGGCCTCGTCGACGGCGAGTCGTTTTACGTCCGCCCCCAGGTCGGGTTCTCGTTCGTGTCGTTCGGGGACGTCGAGGGCACCGACGACGGCCTGGGCGTGGTGCTGGGCGCCGTCTTCGGCACCTACGTGGTGAAGCTGCGGCAGACCGTCACCTTCAGCTACAACCCGCAGCTGTTTTACGACGGAGAGGACTGGGTCCTCTTCCACGCCGTCGGCTTCAACGTCCGGTTCTAGTCACGGGACGTCGATCAGGTACCCGAACAGCGTCGCCACCGCGGCCGTCGTCTCGCCGAAACGGGGGCGTTCGACCTCCACCGTCACCCGCGTTCCCGCGTCCGCGAACGCCCGCAGCGGCTGCGCCGCCTGCAGCGTCCCCGGCTTGTCTCCCGTCGCCAGCCCCAGCCGGTGGTCCAGGATGTCCTCCCCCGACCCCTGCGTCCGCAGGCGCGCCGAGACCCCCGTCCCCGCCACGTTCGCCGTGGCGAACTCGAGGATCAGCCGCTTGCCGCGCGGGATGTCGAACGAGCTCTCCGCCCGCCGCGCCCCGGCGTCCAGCGTGAGGCTCAGCGTCTTGCGGAACGCCTCGACTCCCGTCGGCGCCACCGCCGGCTCGGGCCGGTCCAGGAACGCGTTCACCCCCGTCACGTGGGACTCGAGCGCCAGCGCCATCCCCAGCACCCCGAACGTCAGCGCGGCCACCGCCGCCCATTCCTTCACGCGCATATCCATCCTCCCAATTCAGCGAAGTAAGAGTAGGGGAGTGATGTGACTTAATAGGTCTTATAAGAAATGTGCACCACGGCGGTCACCACGAAGGCACGAAGTGCACGAAGGGCGTTCTTCGAGGATCGCGGGGAGGTCGCCACCGGCGACCTCGGCTCCCCGGCGGGGGAGCCGGTTCAGGCGAGATTCT
>DASVNH010000118.1:0-7832 GCA_036383955.1 Planctomycetota bacterium
GAACGCGCCGTGGACGCGCAGGTCCTCGGCGAGCGCGAGGGCCACCTCCGGCTGGAAGGCGGCGATCCGCGCGTGGATCTCGCGCTCGGCGGGCGTCGACGGATCCGTCCGGAGCAGCGCCCCGGCGGCGGCCGCGGCGACCGCGGCGGCGAGCGCGATCCCCAGGATCCAGCGCCGCGGGCGCGCGGCGGCCGTCCCCGCCGGCAGCGTCGGCGAGGAGCCCGGCCCGGCCGCCCGGTCCAGGATTTCGGCGACCTTCAGCAGCGAGTCGGGGCGGTCCTCGCGCTTCTTGCGCAGGCACTGGAGGCAGATCTCCTCCAGCTCCGGCGGGATGCGCAGCAGCTTCTGCGTGGAGTACTCGGGCTTCGGGCGGCGGACGACGTCGGTGTCGCGCACCGCCCGCGTGGGCGGGTCGGGCTCCTGGCGGATCGTCCGCTCGAGGATCTCCAGGGGCACGCCGACGAACGGAGGACGTCCGGCCAGCATCTCGTAGAGGACGGCGCCGAAGCCGTAGACGTCGGTGCGGGCGTCGATCAAGTCCGACTGGCCCGAGCACTGCTCGGGGGCCATGTAGGACGGCGTGCCGCAGATCTCGTTCGGCGCGCCGGCCTCGGCGTGGAGGTTGCGGGCGATGCCGAAGTCGACGACGTGGGCGTGGCCGTCGCCGTCGACGAGGATGTTGGCCGGCTTGAGGTCGCAGTGGATGATGGGCGCGGGCCGCGTGTGCGCGTAGTGCACCGCGCGGGCGACCTCGGCGAGCTGCCGGAGGATCTCCCGGGGCTTTTCGTAGAAGGGCGACGGCCTTCCGCGCTCGCGCGCGCTCTGGACGCGGTCGTGGAGCGACTCCGCCTCGAGGAACTCCATGCTGATGTAGTAGTCGCGGCCCTGCACGCCCACGTCGAAGATGGAGATGATGCCCGGGTGGCGGAGGCGGATGGCGTTGCGGGCCTCCTTGAGCAGGCTCTGGGCGCGCGCGCTGAACATCGGCGTGGGCTCGTCCCCGCCCGCCGGCGCGAGCCGCTTCAAGGCGACGATCTGATGCAGGAGCGTGTCCCAGGCGCGGAAGACGGAGCCCGCCCCGCCCCGGCCCACTTCCCCGAGGAGGATGTACTTGCCGAAGCGGTTGGCGGGGTCGGCGCCGGCGCGCTCGACGTCCTTAGGCACCGGCTCCTGGCTCACGATGATGGCCGTGTCGTCGATCACGGAGAGGCCGTCGGTCGCCCGCGACGGCTGCAAGGTGCCCTGGCAGCGGGGGCAGCGGTACGCGGAAGCGTCGGCGCGGCGGGGCACGTTGACGCGGACCCCGCATTGGTCGCAGACGCGGATTTCCTGCAGCTGGGCGGAGAGGGCCTCGACGACCTGCTGCGGCGTGAGGATCATGCGCTCGACGAGGATCTCGCCGAGCCGGGGCGCGGGACCGCCCGCCTTCAGGCGCTCGCGCTGGAGCGCCAGGCAGGCGTCGAGCTGCTCCCGGGTGGCCAGACCCCGGCTGAGGCACCAGTCCCCGAGATTGATCTTGGGTCCGTCCACCCGCTCGACTTCGGTGAACAGACTCGCCCGCTTGGACATCCCACCCCCGGTCGTTCAAACTAGAATAACGCCGAGTCGGCCCATGCACAATGTGTTTTTGTACTTCGAGACCGCTTACTTCCCCTCGACGGCCCCGATGTCGGTCCCGGGGCCGTCGGCGGGGTCGCCGGCGTCGCGGAGCGGGCTTCCCTCGCCGGGAGCGTAGATCTCCCGGAAGCGCGCGAGGATCTCCGGCACGGTCACCCGGCCGGCCTTGATGTCGTCGTCGCGGAACGGGAACTCCGACGGCAGCGGCCCGCGGAATCCGGGGTCGGCCCTCCGGTCGTGGAGGCCGGCTTTGCCCTCGACGACCCCCAGCCCGTAGATCCGCTCCCCGCGGGGGAACAGGTTGTAGTCCGCGTAGGCCAGCCGCGCGGGCGGCGAGTCCGACGGCGCCTCGTCCCACGGCGGGCTCAGCATCCAGAGCGGGTGGCGGACGTACTTCTCTTTCATGGGAAAGCGGACGAAGGCGTTGTTGCGCAGGCTCCGCACCAGGCCGCCGCGGCAGACCTCGACGCCCGGCACGTTGAGGACGTCGTTGGCGTCGAACACGTTGTTGAAGATCTCGACGCCCGTCTCGCCGTCCTTCGGCGGGTAGACCACGAAGACGCAGCCGGACTGCTGGCCGGGCGGATGCTCGGGCTTGCCCGCGAAGAAGATGTTGTGGTGGATCCGCCCCGTGCTCCCGTTGCGCAGCAGGTTGTGGTCGTTGATGTCGCAGATCACGTTGTGCCGGAACTCCCCTTCCACGAACTGGACGATCCACTCGCCGTCCCGGATGACGTTGTGCTCGGCCAGCGCGCCCCGGGCCGTCGTGAACGTCGCCACCTGGCTCCACCACGGATACTCGGGCGTGCGCGGCATCAGGACGTGGACGTAGTTCCCGCGGACCTCCGTGCCCTTCCCGGTCGCGAACAGGCCCGCCCGCAGGCCGACGATCAGGTTGCCCTCGACGCGCCAGCCGGGGGCGTCGAACACCGCGTGCGACCTCCAGATCCGGTTCCGTTCGAAGCGCTGGGGGGCGCTCGACGTCCCGGTCGCCGTGAACGCGGGCAGCGAGCGGCCCCGGACCTTGTCCACGGCGACGAGCGAGTTCTCGCGGATCTCGTTGCCGACGACCGCCGCCGCCGCGCGCTCGTCGACGCGGAGCCGGATCGAGGACGAGGCGGAGAACACGCAGGTCTCGATCGCGATCGAGGCCTCCCCGGACGCGTGAAGGTCGAGGGCGTGCGACTCGCCGCGGAGGCGGTCGTCGGGCCCGAACTCCGCCCGACCTCCCAGGCCGCGCAGCTCGCAGCCGCTGAGGCGCAGCCGGCCCGTCCAGCGCCCTTCCGTGCGGATCCGGAAGCCGCCGCCTTCGATGGGGCGGCCTTCGATGTCCAGGACGTCGCTCCCCCGCAGCACGCGGTCCTCCGTCAGGACCAGCGGCTCCTGGAGCGCAAGCCCTTCGACACCGCTCAGGGCAAGCAGCAGGGCGAACATGCTATCCGTAGCTTCGCGTGCCGAGGCTGTAGGTGAACTCATGGCCCTTGGGACAGGTCGCCGAATAGTCCGCGTACCAGACGCCGATGTCCAAGCCGCCCGAGGTGCCGGTCTGTTCCACCTTCCAGCACGCCTTGCAATACGCGTCGGCGCAGTCGCGGCACTGGGGATCCACGTCGCGAAAGATGGAAGCGAACGGGTCGGTCAGGTGTCGCAGGACGTCCCGCGCGCTCCCGGCGGGCAGCGTGGCGAGCAGGGCCAGGCACTGAGCGCGGGGGAGCCCTCGACCGCCGAAGGCACCTTCGTAGTACCACCCGCCGTCGCTGATTCTCACCGACGACGCCGCGGCGCCGCAGCCCGCGCAGGTCAGGACGATCCGCGTCGGGCTCTCCCTCAGGACCCGGCCGGGATCGGCGGCCGCCGGGCTGCGCGCTGGAAACTCGCGGGGGAGCGCGTGGGCGATCCTCAACTCCTCCGCCCGCCGCTTCGCCTCCGTCCGGACGTCGCCCTTCGCCTTGTCGGCCAGCTGCTCCAGAGCCTCCATCCGGGGTTCGACCGGCAGCTTCAGGGCCTCCTCGAGGATGAGGGCCGCCGCGCTCGGGTTGTATTCGAGCGCCTTGTGGACGTACAGCCGGCCCTCCGCGGCCATGCGGGCGACGAAGCGCAGCGCCTCCGGCTGCCTGGACGTGCAGAGAGGCTCGTACCACGTCTCCTGCTCCCACGCGTAGCCTGGAAACCCCTCCGCCAGGTCCTCGATGCCGTCGCAGCGGCCCAGCGCCACCCTCGCCATCGTCAGCATGCAGCGGTCGCGGCCCTTGGCGACCTTTCTCGTCCGGGCCAGCGCCTCATGCACGGCTTCCGGGAAGTCGGCGTTCCGCTTGGCGGCGGCGAGGGCCCGCCGGAAGATGTGCCGCGTCGCGTGGATCCTCTGAGTCGCGAAGAAGGACTTATCTTCCGGCTTCGCGGAGCCGTCGGGCGCCGCGATGAACTCCAGAAAGACGAGCAGGGCGTCGGGCGATTCGAGCTCCTCCAGCCGGCCGAACAGGTTGGCCGAGTGGCTGAAATTCGGGATCCTCAGGCCGTCCGCGTACAAGGGCAGGAGCCGCGCGTCGGCGACCATGGCCGACCGCCGGACCGCCAGATCGTAGCCCGGGTAGCCCTTCGGGAAGGTCAGCAGGACGTCCGCCGCCGCCTTCGGGGGCGTGTGCCGGAACAGGTCGATATCGGAGCCGGCCAGGAACAGCTCCCGCAGCAGCTCCGGATCCTCGAGCCTCGCGAGCCGGGCCTCGATCTGGTAGAGCAGCTGACCGCCCCCCCCGGCGCGGAGCCGCTGCATCAGCGCCGGTCCGCGCGCCCGCACCCAGGCGTCGTCCCGGTCGGCCAGCTTGATGCCGCCCGCGGTGATCCAGTTGTCGTCGCTCATGCAGGACAGCATAATCCAAGGAACCCGCCTCCGGGGCCCGTGTTGGATAGGCGGATGCTTTTTCTCGCGCTCGTCCTGAGCGGAGTCGAAGGACAGGCGGAGTTTTCGGACGCGACGTCCCAGGCCGGCCTCGCCGAGCCGCTCGCCGGCATGATGGGCCACGGCGGCGCGTGGGGGGACGTCGACGGCGACGGCCGCCCCGACCTCTTCGTCGGCGGCTTCTGCGACCGCCCGAACGCCGAGTACGCGCCGGCGCCCGGGCCGGTCTCCGCGCGGCTCTTCCGGAATCTCGGCGGCGGCCGCTTCGCGCGCGTCGCGCCGTCGGAGGTCGAGCACGCCGCCCGCACCAGCGGCGCCGTCTTCGCCGACCTCGACAACGACGGCGATCTCGACCTCGTCGTCGCCAACAACGCCAAGGGCGGCCCCGGCGCGAAAGGCGCGCGGAGCCGGCTCCTCCGGAACGACGCGGGGACGCTCGTCGACGTCCCCGGCGCCTTCCCCGACGACCTCAGCACCGCGCGCAACGTCGCCGTGCTGGACCTGGATCTCGACGGCCTTCTGGACCTCGCGATCGTGGAGGACAAGTTCACCCGCGGCGAGAAGACGCGCACGGTCCTGCTGCGCAATATCGGCGGCTTGAAGTTCGAGCCCGCCAACTCCGCGTTCGGCTTCCCCGACGACGTCTTCGGCCTCGGCCACGCGACCGCCGACCTGAACGGCGACCGGCGCCCGGACCTCTTCGTGGGGCACTCCAACCGGCTCTTCCTCAGCGACGGCCCGCGCTACAAGGAAGCCGACCCGGCCCCGTTCGCCTGGAATCCGGTCGACGGCGAGGACTGGCCGTGCGGCGTCGCCCTCGCCGACCTCAACCGCGACGGCCGCTTCGACCTCGTGGTCTCCGGCCACCACGCGCCCGCCCGCCTGCGCCTCTGGCTCGGCACGGCGGACGGCTTCCGCGAAGCGACCCGCGAAGCCGGGCTGGACGCCCTGATCCCCACCAAGGCCGCGCACGTGGAGGCGCGGGACTTCGACAACGACGGCTGGCCCGACCTCTACGTCTCCGCCGCCTGGATCGACAACGGCCGCGTGATCCCCCTGATCTACAAAAACCTCGGCGACGGCCGCTTCCAGGCGCCGCGCCCGCTCGCCGCCCCCATGATCTACTACCCCGCGGGGCCGTCGGCCGACTTCGACGGCGACGGCCGCCTCGACCTCTTCCTCGTGAACTGGTACGCCGGCCGCGGCTCCGTCCTGCTCCGCAACGAGAGCCCGGCGCGGCGCTGGCTCGACGTCCGGGCCGTCGGCAAGCGCTCCAACCGCATGGGCATCGGCGCCCGCGTCCGCGTCTCGAAAGACGGCCGGCTCCTCAGCCTGCAGGAGATCTCCACCGGGCACGGCTACGCCAGCGGCCAGCCCGCCCTCGTCCACGTCGGGCTCGGCGACGCGGCGGCCGTCGACGTCCTCGTGACCTTCCCGTCCGGCGCGACCGTTGAGAAGAAGGACGTCGCCGCCGACCAGGTCCTCATCGTGGAGGAGCCATGATCCTCTTCCTGCTGTTTACCCTGAGCGGAGTCGAAGGGCCGCAAACGTTCCCGCCCTCGTTCTCCGACGGGAAGGTCGTCGTCACCGTGAGCGGCGACGTCCTCCTCAAGGGTCCCAAGCTCAGGGAGGGGGTCGAGGTGGCGGCGGCGGCGCCGGAAGTCGACGTCCTCCTCTTCCCCGGCCAGGACTATCCGGGCAAGCCCTGGTCCGCGTGGGGCGATTCGCTGGTCCACGGCGGCAAGTACTACGCCTCGATCGGCGACCACCTCGCGCCGGGGGGCAACGCGTTCGTCTACGAGTACGATCCGGCGACGAAGGGCCTGCGGCGGATTCTCGACGTCCGCAAGACGCTGGGGCTGCCCGACGGCCACTACACGCCGGGCAAGATCCACGGGCGGCTGGATGTCGGAAGCGACGGCCGCCTCTACTGCTCGACGCACCGGGGCGGGACGAAAGTCACCACCGACCGCTACCACTATGAGGGCGACTGGATCCTGTCGCACGACCTCGCGTCCGGCAAGACCGAGGTGGTGACGCGAGGCGCGGTCCCGAAGCACTGCGTGCCGGCGAGCGTGCTCGATCCCGAGCGGCTGATCTTCTACGGCGGGACGGCGCCGGGCGAGGGCGAGAAGGACGTCCGCTTCTTCGCGTGGGACGTCAGGAACGCGAAGCTGCTCTACGCGGGCGAGGACGGCCCGCCGCGCTACATGCTCTTCGCGCGCTCGACGGGCCGGGTCTACTGGACGCCGGGCAAGGAGGGCGACGCGGGCCCGCTTCGCCGCTGGGATCCGGCGAAGGGCGGCGCGCCGGAGACGCTCGCCACGGTGATCGCGTGCCGGGCGGCGACGCGGGAGACGCCCGACGGCAAGATCTACACGATCTCGAAAGGCAGCCCCGCCGAGATCTGGGCCTTCGACGTGAAGACGGAGACGGCCGAGCGGCTGGGCGAGGCGAACGTCGGGTCGCAGGAGTACGTCGCGTCGATCGACGCCGATCCGACGGGCCGCTACCTGTACTACTCGGCGGGCGCGCACGGCGGCGGCGACAAGGACGGCACGCCGATCGTCCGCTTCGACGTGAAGACGAAGTCCCGGACCGTGGTCGCCTTCCTCGCGCCGGCGCTCAAGGAAAAGACCGGCATCGTCCCGGTGGGCACGTACAGCTCGGCGCTCGACGACGAGGGCCGCGTGCTCTACGTCACCTGGAACGCCAACCGCGGCGGCAAGGCGTGGGACGTCGTGCTGATGACCGCGATCCGCCTGCCCTAGGGCTTCGGGACCTTCAGGCGGTCCAGCTCGTCCTCGACCTTCCGGCGGATCGTCTCCGCGGAGAGCTTCAGCTCGCCTCCCAGCGAGTTGAGGAGGTCGGACGGCACCAGGCCTTCCGCCGCCTTCATCCCCTCGGCCGTCAGGGCCCGCAGGACGGCGGCGATCAGCTCGGACGTCGTGGCCGCGTCGTCGGACGTCCCGATGTTGTTCAGCTCGATCGTCGGCAGGGTGACCTCGCGCGGGGAGCCGCTCAGGGCGTCGGACCGGAACCGCACGGTCGCGCCTTCCACGCGGAGCCGGCGCACGCGGAACCTCCGGCCGTCCGTGTCCTCCGTCTTCTCGCGATCGAGGCGGTCCATGAACGCCCCGACGTTGCTCTTCAGCCCCTGGAACTCGATCGTCAGCGCGGGGCGCTGGACGACCAGCTCGTCGACGTCCAGCACCTTGCCGAACAGGGAGCCGATCCGGGCGGTCGCGGCGACGCGGTCGAAGGCGATCGAACGCGGCTCGGCGAAGCCTTCCGGATTGCCCGCCTCGAAGCCCTCGAG
>DASVNH010000119.1:0-49181 GCA_036383955.1 Planctomycetota bacterium
CTTGAGCGCGCGGATCAAGGCGGCCGCGGGCCCGCGCGAGCTCGTCGTCGCCTTTCTCCAGAAGCCCGGCGCCCTGATCCAGACGCTGCGCCAGCCCTACGACGCGCGCATCAACACCCATCGCTCGCCCCGGCAGGGCCCCGCCGTCTTCGAGGTCACGGTCATCGGCCCCTACGAGGCCCAGGGGCCCGGCGACACCCCCAGCCGCCGCCGGATCCTGGTCTCGAAGGAGCCGCGCGAGATTCTCGCGCCCCTGCTGCGCCGCGCCTTCCGACGTCCCGTGACCGACGCCGACCTCGAGCGCTACCTGAAGTTCGCCGACCTCGAGGACGCGCTCACCGCGATCCTCTCGAGCTCCGAGTTTCTGTTCAGGGTCGAGCGCGACCCGGAAGGGCTCCCGCCGCGAACGGCTTACAAGCTCTCGGACCTCGAGCTCGCCACCCGGCTGTCGTTCTTCCTGTGGAGCGGCCCCCCCGACGACGCCCTGCTCGCCGCCGCGGAGAAGGGCCTGGACCTCGAGAAAGAGGCAAGGCGCATGCTGGCCGACCCGCGCGCGCGGGCGCTGGCGGGCAACTTCGCGCCGCAGTGGCTGCATCTGAGGAACCTGGACGCGGCCACGCCCGACGCCCGGCTCTTCCCGGACTTCGACGACAACCTCCGCCAGGCCATGCGGCTCGAGACCGAGCTGCTCTTCGAAGAGATCGTCCGCGAGGACCGGAGCGTCCTCGACCTCCTGCGCACGGACCACACGTACCTCAACGAGCGCCTGGCGAAGCACTATGGCGTCCCGCACGTCTACGGCGCCCGCTTCCGGCGCGTCGAGCGGCCCGGCGGGATCCTGCGCCACGCGAGCGTGCTGACGGTGACGTCCTACGCCACCCGCACCTCGCCCGTGCTCCGCGGAAAGTGGATCCTCGAGACGCTGCTGGGCACGCCGCCGCCCCCGCCGCCGCCCGACGTCCCCGCGCTGGAAGAGAAGATCTCGGAGACGCTGCCCATCCGCGAACGGCTGGCGCGGCACCGGAACAACCCGACCTGCGCGAGCTGCCACCGCCTGATCGACCCCGTCGGCTTCGCCCTGGAGCACTTCGACGCCCTGGGACGTCGGCGCGACGTCGCCGACGCGGCCGGCGGCTTCCCGGACGGGTCGGAGGTCGAGGGCGTGGAGGGCGTCGAGGCCGCGCTGCTGAAGCGGCCGGAGGTCTTCCTCGGAGCGATGACGGAGAAGCTCCTGACCTACGCGCTGGGCCGGGCGGTCGAACCGTCCGATGGGCCGGCCGTGCGCAAGATCGTCCGCGAGGGCGGGCGATTTTCGGATATCGTGGTGGGGATCGTGAAGAGCGTCCCGTTCAGGATGAGGCGAACGCCATGATGCGTAAGGCTCTGTCGCGCCGGACGGTCCTCCGCGGGCTGGGGACGTCGATCGCGCTCCCCTTCCTCGACGCGATGGCGCCGGCGATGACGCCCCAGGCGAAGCCGGCGCGGCGCCTGGCCTGGACGTATGTCGCGATGGGCGCCGACCAGTCCCGCTGGACGCCGGAGGGGGAGGGGACGCTCGGGAAGCTCTCGCCCATCCTGGAGCCGCTGGAGGCCGTCCGCGAAAATCTCTGCGTGCTCACGAACACGGAGATCAAAAACGCCTACCCGGGGACGCACGCGACGTCCAACTCCTCCTTCCTCAGCTGCGCGCGGGCGAAGCATACGGAGAGCTCCGACTACCGGCTCGCGACGACCGTCGACCAGATCGCGGCGGGGCGGATGGGGACGCGGCTTCCTTCGCTCGAGCTGGCAATGGATCTGCTGCAGATCATCGGCCAGTGCGACAACGGCTACGCCTGCGTCTACCAGAACAACCTCTCGTGGTCCTCGCCCACGACGCCGCTGCCGAGCGAGGCCCATCCGCGGCTCGTCTTCGAGAAGCTCTTCGGCGAGGGCGGGAGCGCGGAGGAGCGCCGCGCGGCGCTGAAGAAGCGCGCGAGCCTGCTCGACTTCGTGAAGGAGGACGTCGCGCGCCTCGAGCGTTCGCTGGGGCCGGCCGACCGCGCCCAGGTGACGCGCTACCTCGACGCCGTGCGCGAGGTGGAGCGGCGGATCCAGAAGGCGGAGGAGGAGGTCGGGAAGGGCGCGCTGCCCGACCTCGAGCGCCCCGTGGGCGTGCCCGCGTCCTACGCGGACCACGCGCGTCTCATGTTCGACCTGCAGGTGCTGGCGTTCCAGGGCGACGTGACGCGCGTCATCAGCTTCCAGCTCGCGCGCGAGACGAGCAACCGGACCTACCCCGAGATCGGCGTGCCCGATCCGCACCATCCGCTCACGCATCACGGGAACGATCCGGCCAAGATCGAGAGGATGTCGAAGGTGAACCGCTTCCACGTCTCGCTCTGGGGCGAGTTCGTGAAGAAGCTGCGGGAGACGCCCGACGGCGACGGCTCGCTGCTCGACCATTGCGCGCTGATGTACGGGAGCGGCATGGGCAACCCGAACGTGCACGACCACGTGAACCTGCCGATCCTGGTCGCGGGCCGCGTGGCGGGGAAGGGCGGGCGGCACATCCGCTACGCGAAGCCCATGCCCCTGGCCAGCGTGCATCTTACGCTGCTCGACCGCGCGGGCGTGAAGCTCGACGCCTTCTCGGACAGCACGGGCAAGATCGACGGGATCTTCGCGGAACTGTGAGGAAAACTCCCAAACCCCAACTCTCAACTCCCAAGGGGTCGCCCCCCTTGCCCCCCTCGGGGGGGTACGGGGGTCCCGCGTGATGTTGTTGCTTGTCGCCCTTCAGATCGCGGATGCCGCGGAGCGGGCCGACTGGGCGCGCGTGCGGACGCTCGGCGACGTCAACGTCGCGCAGGCCGACGGCACGACGGCGCTGCACTGGGCGGCGCATCACGCGGAGCCGGAGATCGCGCGGTTCCTGCTCAAGGCCGGGGCGAAGGCGGACGTCGCGAACCGCGCCGGCGTCACGCCCCTCGCGCTCGCCTGCGAGACCGGACACGAGGAGCTCGTGCGCCTGCTGCTGGACGCGGGCGCCGACGCGAAGCCGGAAGGGCTCCTGATGACGGCGGCGCGCGTGGGACGTCCGGGACCCGTGTCGCTGCTCCTCGCGCGCGGCGCGAAGGCGGACGCGGAGAAGGGCCAGACGGCGCTGCACTGGGCGTCGGCGGAAGGCCACGCGGAGGTCGTCCGCCTCCTGCTCAAGGCCGGAGCGGAGCGGCGGAGGCTGTCGTCGGGCTTCACGCCGCTGCTCCTCGCGGCGCGGAACGGGAAGTCGGAGGTCGTCCGCGTCCTGCTCGAGGCGGGGGCGGACCCGAACGAGGCGATCGAGACGAAATCGGGCGGCCGGGGGATGGCGAAGAGCGGGACGGACGCGCTGGCGGTGGCGGTCGAGAACGGCCACTTCGAGCTGGCTCTCGATCTGGTGAAGGCGGGAGCGGACCCGAACGACGAGCGGTCGGGCGTCGCGGCGCTGCACCGGCTGACCTGGGTGCGCAAGCCGCACCGCGGGGACGACGAGGACGGGCAGCCGGCGCCGGCGGGCTCGGGCCGGGTGGAGAGCCTGGCGTTCGCGCGGGAGCTGGTGAAGCGCGGCGCGCGAGTGGATCTGGCCCTGGCGAAGGGCGCCTCCGGCGGGGGCAAGCTGGGCCTGGCGGGAGCGACGCCCCTGTTGCTCGCGGCCTTCCGGGCGGACCTGCCTTATATGAAGCTGCTGGCCGAGCTCGGCGCGGATCCCCTCAAGGCGAACCAGGAGGGCGCGACGCCGCTCGCGGCGGCGGCGGGGCTCGGCTGCCTCTTCCCGACGGAGATGGCGGGGACGGAGGACGAGGCGCTCGACTGCGTGCGCTGGCTGCTGGAGAAGGGCGCGGACGTGAACGCGGTCGACCGCAACGGCGAGACGGCGATGCACGGCGCGGCCTACAAGAGCCTGCCGCGTATGGTCCGCGAGCTGGCGAAGAGTGGCGCGAAGATCGAAACCTGGAACAAGAAAAACAAGCACGGCTGGACGCCGATCCTGATCGCGGAAGGCTTCCGTCCCGGCAACTTCAAGCCCGCGCCGGAGACGCTCGAGGCGCTGCACGACGTCCTGAAAGCGGCCGGCGTGACTCCTCCGCCGCCCACCCCGCGCCCCGATCCCGCCAAGGCCCGCAAGGGTTACGACGACGGCAAGTAAGTGTTAACGAAATGACCGCGTCAGAACGTTAACGCGTCACTCGACGATCGTGAAGGTGATCTTCTTCGGGTCGCCGCGGAGGCCGTTGCCGAAGCTGCCGGTGTACGGGGTGGCGGTGACCGTGTGCCGGCCCGGCTTCGCGTCCCAGGGAGGGCCTTCGCAGCCGTCGTTCGGCACCAGCGTGTAGGGCCAGACCATCTCGGTGTTGTAGGTCTCGCGCCCGAGATAGGCGAAGCGGACGCTGCCCACGCGGTCGGGCTCCGTGTTCGCCCGGACGTTCAGCCGCCGGGTGGGCATCTTCGAGAGCGAGATCACCGCGCCGTCCCGCAGGTCCTCGAAGCCGGGAATCTCCTCGTAGGGGAAGTCGAGCCGGATCAGCGAAAAGCCCGCGGTCCAGGGCGGGACCTCCGCGGCCGCGGGTAGCTCGCAGGCCACGAACTCCTCCTTGGGCACCGCCACCGTGTACTGGTTGGCCGAGACCAGCAGCGCCGCCCCGTCGTCCTTGCGCGTGAAGCGCACCTTGCCCTCCGCGACCTCCAGGCGCGTCGCGTCCTTCGTCGCCGAGATCCGCAGCCGCGTCCCGAGCACTTCCGCCTGGGCGTGCGCCGCCGCGATGATCAGCGGCCGCTCCTGCGGCGCGACATCCGCCTGGATCTCGCCTTCCTTCAGCTCGATCCGCTTGCTCCGGCGGTCGCCGCGGAGGTAAAGCTCCGACAGCGGCACGACCCGGACCCGCGTGGATTCGCCTTCGTACTGGAGCACGACGTCCCGGGAGCAGGTCACCAGGAAGTCGTCCGGGCGCAGGGCGAGGCCGACGTCCGCCGTCAGCGACGCGGAGCCCCGCACCACGAAGGCGTCGGGGTCGCCTTCGACGACCCGGGCCAGCGGAGCCGTCCGCAGGAGGCCCGGCACGAGCACCGCGGCGAAGAGCGCGGCCGCCGCCGCCACGCGCGGCCAGGTCTTGCGCCGCCGGGCCCATTCGGGGGACGTCGACCGCACCCGCTCCATGACGCGCTCGGTCTGGCCGCGGCGCAGGCGCTCCACGACGGCCTCGCCGAGGTCCGGCAGCTTGCGACCGCCGAGGAGGGCGCCTTCGACTTCCTCCAGCGCGGCGCAGCGGCGCTCGGTCTCCGGGTCCTTCCGGAGGAGGTCGAGCTCCGCGCGCTCGGCGGCGTCGAGCGATTCGTCGATGGATTTCAGGACGAGCTCTTCGGCGCGGGTCATGTCTGGGCCAGCCTTTTTTCAATGCAGTCGCGGAGGGCGATGCGGACGCGCGAGAGGAGCTGGCGCGTCGCGTTGACGGTGGCGCCCAGGGCGTCGGCGATCTCGTCGAAGCCGAGGCCCCGCTCGTAGCGCATGGTGAGCGCTTCGGCGCCGCGCCCCGGCAGCTGCTCGCGGCAGAGGCGGAGGGCGTCGCCCACCGCCGTCTCCCGCTCCTCGACGCGGCGGTTCTCGAGCAGCTCCTGGTAGACCTCCATGCGGCGGTCCTCGCGGGAGCGGGTGCGCAGCTCCTGGCGGGCGAGGTTGCGCGCGATGGCCTTGATCCAGACGCCGAAGTCGGAGCCGAGGCGGAAGCGGTCGAGATGCTGGAAGGCGTTCACGAACGCCTGCTGGACGAGGTCCTCGGTCGTGCGGGGGTCGCGCGTCATGAAGGCCGCCGCGCGCCAGACGTCCGACTGGTGCCGGCGCACGATCTCGGCGTAGAGATCGAGCTCGCCCGCCAGCACGCGGGTGATCAGGACGTCGGTCGGCTCCACCTTCTCCAATATGCCGCTTTCCGCCCCCTTAAACGCCAAAAACAGGAACAGGAACAGGAACGCCCCCCCGGGGGGGAGGGGGGGGATGCCTCCTGTTCCTGTACCTGTACCTGTTCCTGGGGCGTTGATATAGGCATGATCACCCTGCTGCTTGCCCTGAGCTCCGTCGAAGGGCTTGCCCTCGCCCTCCAGGACGACTGGCCCCACTGGCGCGGCCCCCACGCCACCGGCAGCGTCGACGCCGGCGCGTATCCGGCGAAGTGGGACGCGCCGACCTGGAAGGTCCGGCTGCCGGGGAAGGGCGGCTCGACGCCCATCGTCCTGAAGGACCGGGTCTACGTGACGTCCCCCGCCGACGGCCAGGACGCCGTGCTGGCGTTCGACCTCGCGGGCAAGCCCGTGTGGGAGTCCAAGCTCGGCGCGCAAAGCCCGGCGAAGCACAAGACGCTCGGCTCCAGCAGCAACGCCTCGCCGGTGTCGGACGGGAAGGGCCTCTTCGTCTATTTCCGCAGCGGCCGGCTCGCCGCTCTGGAGCTCGACGGCACGACGCGCTGGCAGCTCAACGTGGTGGAGAAGTACGGCCCCGAGAAGCTCTTCTGGGACCAGGGCAGCTCGCCCGTGCTCACCGACGCGCACGTCATCCTCGCCCGCATGCACGGCGGCGAGTCCTGGCTGGCCGCCTTCGACAAGGCGACCGGCGAGCTCCGCTGGCAGAAGCCGCGCGCCTACAAGGCTCCCAACGAGAACGACAACGGCTACACCACGCCCCTCGTCTTCCGCCACGAGGGGAAGACCGCCCTCCTGGTCTGGGGCGCCGACGTGCTGACGGCCCACGACGCCGCGAGCGGCGACGTCCTCTGGTCCTGCGGAGGCTTCAATCCGGACGGCACGGCCCTCTGGCCGGCCATCTCCACGCCCGTGATCGCGGGGGATGTCGTCGTCGTTCCCGTGGGGCGCGACGACCGCCCGGGCCAGGCGCGCGTGCACGGCATCCGGCTGGGCGGGAACGGCGACGTGACGGCGACCCATCGCGCGTGGAAGCGGGAGGACGTCGGCGTCTTCGTCCCGACGCCCGCCGTGTACAAGGGCCGCGTCTATCTCCTGCGGCACCGCGGGGAAGTGGTCTGCCTGGATCCGGCGAGCGGCCGGACCCTCTGGCAGGACGCGCTGCCGCGCGGAGCGGCGAGCTACTACGCCTCGCCGGTGATCGCCGCCGGGATCCTCTACGCGGCGCGCGAGGACGGGCTGGTCTTCGCGGCCCGCGTGGAGGAGAAGTTCGAGCTGCTGGGCGAGAACCGGATGGGCGAGCGGATCGTGGCGTCGCCGGTGCCCGCGCGCAACCGCCTCTTCCTCCGCGGCGACGACCACCTCTTCTGCGTCTCGGCCGAGTAGCCTTCACCACCGAGACACCGAGGACACCGAGAACGCCTTGGTTGGGATCCCCCCGCCCCCCGGGGGGGGGGCGCCCACAAAAACAACCTCGGTGTTCTCGGTGTCTCGGTGGTGAATTCACATTTCTAGCGCGGAGTCTCCTCCGACGGACCATCCCAGGCGGGGCGAGCCGCTGTTCACCACGAGGAGACGACCATGCGAGCTCTCTCCATCACCCTTCTGGCCTCCCTGGCGTGCGCGGGCTGCTCCGGAGGCGGAAGCGGAAGCGGCGGGAGCGGCGGGGGAGGCGGCGGGACGACGCCCGGCGCCCTGCCGGCAGCCAAGGCCGTCGACTTCTCCAAGATCGTCCTCAACGACACCTTCTGGGCCCCGCGGATCGAGACCAACCGCACGGCCAGCCTGCCGATGATGTACCAGTCGTTCGTCAACAACCACAACCTCGACAACTTCCCCAAGGCCGCCGGGCTCATGGCGGGGAACCACGACGGCTTCCTCTGGTGCGACTCCGACGTCTACAAGACCCTCGAGGGCATGGCCTACGCGCTGAAGCTCCACCCCGACGCGGGCATGGAAGGGCAGCTGGAGGCCGTGATCGCGAACATCGCGGCCGCGCAAGTGAGCTCGGGCCCGCTCGCCGGCTACCTCAACACCTACTTCCAGCTGGGCAACGCCGGCCGGGGAAGCGGCGGGACCACCGTCACGAAGCAGCCCTGGGAAGACCTCATCGCCATGCACGAGGACTACTGCGCCGGCCACCTCATCGAGGCCGCCCTCGCGCACCACGGGACCTTCGGGCGGACGGCGTTCCTCGACGTCGCGCGCAAGTACGCCGACCACATCTCCACCGTGTTCGGCGTGGGACGTCGCTCCGGCGTCGGCGGCCACCAGGAAATCGAGATCGCGCTCATGAAGCTCTACGAGCGGCAGGCCAAGGCCTCGGACCTCGAGCTCGCCCAGTGGTACATCGACGAGCGCGGCCGGCATTCGGGCGGCCGTCAGCTCATGGGCGAGTACTGCCAGGACCTCGCCCCGCTCCGCGCCGAAAGCGAGCCCTACGGCCACGGCGTGCGCGGGCCGTACATGTGGGCGGGGGCCGTCGATCTGGCCGCCGCGACGAACGACGCGGCGCTGCTCGACGCCTGCAAGCGGATCTGGGCGAACGTCGTCGAGCGGAAGATGTACGTGACCGGCGGCACGGGCCACGGGATGTACAACGAGGGCTACGGGCCCGACTGGGACCTCAGCAACGACTGGGCCTACAACGAGACCTGCGCGTCCTGCGCGATGATGATGTTCAGCGGGCGCCTCGCCAACCTGACCGGCGACGGCCAGTACATGGACGTCCTCGAGCGGATCCTCTACAACGGCTTCGCGGCGGGGCGGTCGATCGACGGCACGCGGCTCTACTACAACAACTACATGAACCGCAAGCAGGACAAGGGCCGCATGGGCATCGCCTGCTGCGCCTCCAACATCGTGCGCGTGGTGCCCTCCATCGCGGGCTACCAGTACGGCGCGAAGGCCGGCGACGGCGTCTGGACCCACCTCTACATGGCCGGCCAGGCCACGATCCCGTACGGCGGCGTGAACGTGGGCCTCAAGCAGGAGTCGAACTACCCCTGGGACGGCGACGTGAAGATCTCGGTCACGCTGCCGGCTCCCGCGCCGTTCACCCTGTACCTCCGGATTCCCGGCTGGGCGGCGGGCGCGTCGGTCACGCTCAACGGCGCGCCGCTGGACATGGCGGCCGTCGCCAAAGGCTACCTCCCGGTCCCGCGGACCTGGCAGAGCGGCGACGTCCTCCGCCTCACGCTGCCGCTCGCCGTCCGCCGCGTCTACTCGAATCCCAAGGTCAGCGCGAACGTCGGCCGGGTGGCCGTCGCGCGCGGGCCGATCGTGTACTGCCTGGAGAGCAACGACAACGGGACCGACGTCCACAAGATCGTGATTCCGCCCAGCGCGGCGCTGTCGGCGCAGTTCGACGGCGGATTGCTGGGCGGCGTGGCGAAGATCACGGGCACGGGCGTGAACGCGGACAACGGGTCGTCGACGTCCTTCACGATGATCCCCTACGGCGTCTGGGACAACCGGAGCTACGACACGAGCCGGATGACGGTGCTGGTGCCGGAGTCGATCGGCGCGGTGCCGGTGCCGCCGGACCGGGGCCGGGTGGGGAACGCGACGGTGAGCTGGTCGCACAAGTTCGGGAGCGACACGGGCGCGGCCTGCAACGACGGCCTCTGGCCGAAAGGCTCGAACGACCAGACGATCCCGCGCTTCACCTGGTGGGACCACCAGGGGACGGACGAGTGGATCGCCTACGAGTTCCCGGCGCCGCTGAGCGTGTGGCGCAGCGACATCTACTGGTTCGCCGACGCGGACCAGGGCGGCGGCTGCGACTTCCCCCAGACCTTCAGCCACGACTACTGGAACGGATCGTCGTGGGTGCCGCTCATTCCGCTGCACGACTACGAGGTCGCGGCGGACCTGTACTCGGGCGGCCATTACACGATCGTGCGTTTCCCGCCGGTGAACACGACCCGGATCCGGCTCAACGTGAAGCTCAAGCCGGGGAAGTCGGGCGGGATCCTGGAGTGGAGGCTGCCGGAGTAGACGAACTCCCAACTCCCAAAGTGCGTGGGCTCTACAAGGACCGGAGGTTTCCAATCCGCCTTGAAAGTCCGACATCCTTGGGAGTTGGGATTTGGGAGTTGGGATTTTCGTAAGGCCGTCACGCGCCCGAGCTCCCGAGCGTCGGCGGATCATGAACGACCACGTCTACAAGATCACGGAGCTGGTCGGCTCGTCGCCGGATTCGATGGAAGACGCGGTGAGCCAGGCGATCACCCGCGCTTCGATCACGCTGCGCAACCTGCGCTGGTTCCAGGTCGTGGAGACCCGCGGCCACATCGAGAACGGCCGGGTCGCGCACTGGCAGGTGACGGTCAAGATCGGCTTCACCCTCGAAGAGGGCCGCTAACTCAGGGTCCGGTTCCGGTTCCGGGTCCGGTTCCGGTTCCGGTTCCGGGTTAGGGGGCGACTTCGACGCGGTTGCGGCCGCCGTGCTTGGCCGTGTAAAGGACGGCGTCGGCGCGCTTGATCAGGCCGCCGGGGCCTTCGCCGGGCTGGAGCCCGGAGATGCCGAGCGACATCGTGCAGCGCACCGGCTGGTCGGCGGTGTTGAAGACGAACTCCTCGATGCCGCGGCGGACTTCCTCCGCGATCTCCTTCGCGCGCGCCGGGAGCAGGCCCGGCAGGAAGACGATGAACTCCTCGCCGCCGTAGCGCCCGGCCAGGCCCTTGGTTCCCACCTTGCTCTTCAGGATGGCGGCGGCCTCGGTGAGGATGTGGTCGCCGGCTTGATGCCCGTACGTGTCGTTCTTCGACTTGAAGTGGTCGAGGTCGCACATGATGAGCGAGAGCGGCTGCTTCGAGGCGTGATGGACGGCGACGGCCTCGTCCAGGCGGATGTCGAAGTTCGCCCGGTTGCAGAGCCGGGTGAGGGCGTCGGTCGTCGCCCGCTCGTACAGCCGCGCGTTCGTGAGGGCGATGCCCACCTGGGAGGCGAAGATGTCGAGGAGCTCCTGGTCCCGCTCGCTGAACGGCGCCCGGTCGCGCTTGTCCGTGACCGTGAGGACGCCGATGGGCTTGGCGTCGCCGCCGAAGAGCGGGGTGACGACGAAGGAGGACGTCTCGTAGCTCCGCTCCCCGTTCGTCGCGTCGTGGACGAGGATCGGCCGGCCGTCCTGGAAGGCCTTCCCGGCGAAGCCCTCGCCCGGCAGGATCCGGACGCCGGGCCAGATCTTCGGGTCGATGCAGTTCGAGGCGGCGATGCTCAGGTGGGTCCCCTTGGGATCCGCCAGCAGCACGGACGCGCGGGCGCACTCGAAGATGAGGCAGGCCTGTTCGACCGCCTCCTTGAGCACGATGTCCGCCGACAGCGAGGAGGTCAGCTTGCGGGCGCTCTCGCCCAGCCGCATCAGGAGGCGCCCGAACTGGACCTCGCGCTCGAGCTGCTGGAGGGTCTCGACGGCCGTCGCCGTCTGGGCGGCGATCGCGTCGATGAGCTGGAGATCCTCGTCGTTCCAGGGCGCCCGCGGCGTGACGATGTCCATCAGCAGCGCGCCCAGGACCCGGCTGCCCTTGACCAGCGGCGCGCAGAGCGCCGACTGGATGTGCATCTTGCGGATCGACTCCCCGTCGGAGTAGCGCGGGTCGTTGAGGGCGTTCTCGACCCGGATGGCTTCGCGGCGCCCCACGGCCTCCGCGAGGATGGTCTTGGACAGCTTGTTGGAGCCCTGGCGGCTCGCCTCCGTCATGCGCTCGTCGCGGACGACCAGGCGCCCGGCCGCGTCGCAGAGCAGCAGGAAGCTCCGGTCGGGCTTGAACGCCTCGGTGAGATGGGTGAAGAGGCTCTGGGAGAGGTCGCTCAGCCGGAGCGTCGCGTTGATGTCCGCGCCGACCTTGTAGAGCGTCTCCAGGTGCTCCTTCGCCCGCCGGCCGCGGCGGATGTTGGTGACGGCGTCCTCGGCCCGCTCGACGTGCGGCTTGCGGGTGATGACGCTCGTGTGGTCGTGCTCCAGCGAGGTGACGGTCGTCTCGGGCTGCTCGTCGCTGAACAGCAGCGTCATGTCGCCGAGCGAAAGGACGTCGCCGTGCGCGAGGGCCTGCTCGGCGACTTCCTTCCCGTTGACCGCCACGCGGGCCATCGGCGTCACGCGCTCGATGGTCCAGATGCCGCCCTTGCGGACGACCTGGGCGTGGCGGGCCAGCACGCTGGGGTGGTCGAGGGGGATGCCGTTGTCGGCGTGACGTCCCAGCGTGGTCCGGCTCTGCAGCACCACGCCGCTGCCCATCTGGGACCCGTCCATGAACACCAGCTGTGCCACGGGAGGGATTCTAACGGGAACGATTCCGGATGAGAAGGAAGTAAGCGGCGACCCCCGCCGCCTGCAGCGCGAGGATCAGCCAGGTCTTGGCCCGGAAGCCGGGCTTGGCCGTCTTGTGGCGGAACAGCGCCTGGCTCAGCAGGGCGGCCGGGCTCCCGCCCAGCAGCGCGTGCAGGTGGAGCTGGCGCTCGGGCACCCGGCGGCTCTCGCCCCCCGCCACGCCCTTGTCGTACGCGTAGAGGTAGGCCGTCGCCACGTTCACCCCCGCGAGGGCGGCGATCCAGAGCGGGATCGCGTAGTGCAGACCCGCCGCGAGGGCGGTCCCCACCACGCACAGGCTCACGACCAGAAACGCCATGCCCGGGAGTCTACCAGAACCGCCGCGCGTTAATGGAGCATGGCGCGCGTCGAAATCTGGTCCGACGTCATCTGACCCTGGTGCTTCATCGGCAAGCGGCGCTTGTCGAAAGCCCTGCCCGGCCTCCGCCCCGCCCCGGACGTCGCCTGGCGCGCCTTCCAGCTCAACCCCGACCTCCCCAAGGCCGGCGTCCCGCGCGACGCCTACCGCGCCGCCAAGTTCGGCGACCGCGCCCGCGAGCTCGAGGAGCGCGTGGCCGACGCCGGACGCGCCGACGGCGTCGACTTCCGCTTCGACCTCATCCAGACGGTGCCGAACACGTTCGACGCCCATCGCGTCCTGCGGCGGGCGCTCCGGGAGGGAAGGCAGGACGAGGTCCACGAGGCCCTGTTCCGCGCCTACTTCCAGGAGGGCCGCGACCTCGGCGACCCGAAGGTCCTCGCGGACGCGTCGGGCATCGTCCTCGCCGGCGACGAGGAGGCGGAGGAGGTCCGCCGCGAGGAAGCCGAAGGCCGCGCCCTCGGCATCCGCGGCGTGCCCTTCTTCGTGATCGACCGCGCCTTCGGCCTCTCCGGGGCGCAGCCGCCGGACGTCCTCCGCGAGGCCCTCCGGCGGACGTGTTAACGTTCCAGTCTGACTAGAACGTTAACACGTCGACTAGTCGGCCCGCTCGACGGCCTCGATGAGCATCTGGCGGTTGGGCTTCGCGACGCCCTTGATGATGTGCGTCTCCTCGGGCTTGCCGGGGCCGTGGCCCTTGGCCTGGTTGAAGACGCGCTCGTGGCGGGTGCCGCGCTGCACGTAGACGCGCATCGGCAGGCCGCCGCTGTCGGTCCCCAGGGGCCCGCTCACCTGCCAGGCGGAGCGCTCCTCTTTTTTCACCTCGGGGAGCAGGTACTGGTTGTCGCCGCTCTTGATGGCGACCTTGAGCATCACGCGCTTGCCGTCGAGCTTCTCCCACTCGGGGGCGCTCTTCGCGACGTCCCAGGTCGTCTCGGCGTATTCATGGGCCTCTTCCGAGCGGACGATGCCCTCGAACTTGACCGTGAGCGGCACGGGGCGCGCGCCGGCCTTGCAGGCGGGGTTCTTGGGGAAGAGCTCGAGCGCCTTCTTCCAGTCGTAGGCGGGAGCCACGCCGGTGCCCGCCTGGCCGCCCGTCGCGATCACGGGCTGGCCCATCATCGAGCGCAGCTTGTTCCAGTCGTCCATCGTCACCTTGCCCGGCACCATCGCGGTCCGGTTCATGTAGACGTCGAACCACTTCTGGTCCAGCGGCAGCCCGGGCGTCAGGAGCTCGTTGCCCTCGAGCTTCTTCCAGCCGAGCTCGCGCAGCGAGGCCCAGTTCTTGGCGTCGATGAACAGGACGTCGAGCGTCCGGTAGACCTCCGCGTAGAGGTTGTGCGCGAACACGTTGTTGGTGAGCTCGATGTCCTTGGGCAGGGCGTCGACGCGCAGCGCGTGGTTGTCGGCGAACTCGAAGATGTTGTTGTCGACGACCGCGCGGACGGTCGAGCCCAGCACCAGGAGGTCGCCCTGCCGCTTGCCCTCGCCGAACTTGGGCTCCCAGGCGAAGGCGACGGTGTTGTTGCGGAAGTAGAAGGGCTGCTCGGGGATGATGCCCTGCTGGACGCGCACGGCGCGGCTGTAGTGGTTGAGGAAGATGCAGTTCTCGACGGTCTGCCCGCCGTGGACGCGGATGGCGCCCTCCGAGCCGTTCACGAAGACGCAGTTGCGGATCACGCAGTCGGGCTTGGACAGCCAGACGTGCTCCTTCTTCTCCGACTGCGAGTACATGAGGTCGCCGTTGGGCTGGTAGAGGTTGTTCAGCTTCTTGTCGAAGACGAAGCCGTCGAGGATCGTGCCCGAGTGGTCCTCGGCGCCCTCGATCGTCATGTTGTTGCGCGCGCCCTTGAAGTCGGCCGGCGTGTAGAGCAGCGTCGGCGTCTTCCAGGGGTCGCGGGCCGTGAAGTCGGCGTTGTAGCCGCCCAGCAGGGAGATGTCGGGCATCTCGACCTTCCAGTAGCCCATCTTCAGCTTGCCGCCGTACTCGCCGGTCGCGACGTGGATGAAGTCGCCGGCCTCGCACTTCTCGAGCGCCTGGAAGGGGTCGCGGAACGGCTTCTCCTTCGATCCGTTGCCGCCCGTCGCGCCCGCGCGGACGAACCAGTCGCGGCCGAGGGCGCGCTTCTTCGCGACGGCCGCCGCTTCGTAGATCTGGATCGACTCGATGAAGAAGCCGGCCTTCGGCACGCTCTTCATCTCGTAGGCGACGCCCTTCACCACGTAGAGCCGGTCCGCCTTGCCCGAGCCGTTGTAGAGCCCCGCGCCCTCGTTCACGACGCGGTTCGCGTTGGACCCCTTCTTGTAGAAGCCCGTCACGCGCACGTTGCCCATCTGATCGTGGAGGAAGATGCCTTCGTGGTCGTCCTTCTTGTACTCGGCGGGGAGGCCGCCGACGTTCGCGACGCTCGAGATCGCGACGACCATCTCGATCGACTTCCCGTTGACCGAGGCGGGGCTGCCGGCCCACGCGCCGATCTCGGCCTTGTCGTAGGCCTTCGTCGGTCCCGCGGCCGAGGCGTCCGCGAACTTCGCCTCGAGCGGCAGGATCCGGGCGCCCGCCTTGAGGCCCGCCTTCTTGGGCGTCATCAGCAGGATCGCCTTGTCGAGCGCGTACTGGGGCGCGATGCCCGACGGCGGCGTGCCGCCGGTCGCGACCATGGGAAGGCCCATCAGCTGGCGGTACTTGTTCCAGTCGTCGTCGCTGACCTTGCCCTTCGTGCCGGCGCTGCGCTTGGCCGTGCCGTCCAGCCAGGCCGGATCGAGCGGCAGCTCGGGGTTGGCGACTTCGTTGCCCTCGAAGGCCTTCAGGCCGGCCTCCTCGAGCAGCTCCATCGATTTGTCGTCGACGGCCACGTCCCGCCCCTCGAGGAACATCTTGAAGTTGGACCAGAGGTTCATGGAGAAGACGTTGTTCTGGATCGAGGTCTTCTCGGGCTTGATCGTGCAGTAGATGGCGTTGTTGTCCATGTGCGCGAAGATGTTGCCCGTGATGTTGCAGGGCGCGCCCATCTGGATGCCCGCGCCGCTGTAGCGGCCCTTGCCCGGCGCGCGGTCGCACCAGGACCAGACGAAGGTGTTGTTCTTGATCGTCGTGACCGGGGCCGTCGCCGTCCCGTTCACCTTCACCGCGGTGTCGAAGGTGTTCATGAAGAGGTTGTTCTCGATGACGGAGCCGCCCTGGGTGACGATGGCCTCGCGGCCCGTGTTGAGGAACACGCAGTTCCGGATCGTGGACGCGTGCGAGACGCGCACCGCGGCCTCGCCCGAATCGAGCGAGCGCGGCGCCCGGCCGGGCGGGTCCGCGTCGTACTGGTTCTGCTCCGCGACGTCGATGACCAGGCCGTCGAGCGTGACGTCCTTCGCGGGATTGACCCAGATCCGGGCATCCTTGGGGTAGTTCTTGGAGTTGCGGTCGTAGACGAGCTTGGAATGGTTCGTCCAGGGGTCGCGCTTGGAGAAGTCGGCGCTGTAGCCGCCGATGAGCTTGACGCCGTCGAAGAGGATCGTCCACTGCCCGGTCTGCAGCTTGCCGACGTAGCGGCCGCCCGCGATGTGGATCGCGTCGCCCGCCTCGCACTTCTCGAGGGCCTCCCAGGGGTCGCCGAAGGGCTTGTCCTTGGTGCCGTCGCCCGTGGAGCCTTCCCGGACGAACCAGTCGCGGCCGGCCGTCGCGGGCAGCGAAAGGAGGACCAGCGGGAGGATCAGCTTCAGTGCGGCCATGGAATCACCTCGTTTCGTTCCAGAGTGAAGACTCTGGCTATATATCACCCGGCCGGGTCCAGGTCAATCGCTCCGCGCTCGAGCGGTCAGCCCGGGAGCCGCGGAGGGTTCAGGCGCGTAGAACCCGGTTGGAATGTTATCACTTGGGGGCCAGGATGGCGGCCCGTTCGGCGTCGTTCACCTCGTTTTTGCGCTTCAGCGTCCAGCCGCCGACCCAGCGCTTGAAGACGTCGAGGTTCTTCGCGCGCTCCTCGGGCGTCTCGCCGAGGTGCTTGTTCATGTTCCCCGGCTTGCCGTCCTTGGTGTTCTTGCCGTCGTCGAGGCGGCGCATGAGGGCGCCGAGGTCGGCGCCGTTGACGACCACGAGGAGGTTCTCGTAGCTGTCGTAGCGCGGCCCCAGGTCCTTGTCCTTGAAGGCCTGCTTGTTCTTGTCGAACTCCTCCATGGTGGGCGACTTGGGGCCGTGGCACTCGCCGCACTTCTTTTCGACGAGCGCGGCGACGGCGTTCGTGTAGGTGACCTTCTCCTGGGCGGCGAGCAGGACGGCGAGCAGGATGTTCATGGCCTGGATTCTAACCCGAAAAAGAGCTCCGCGGTCCGCGTCGTCTCCGCGGCGACCTGGGCGGCCGGACGTCCGGCGGCCAGCGCGACCTCCCCCAGGACGTGCGTCAGGAAGGCGGGCTCGTTGCGGCGCTCGCGGCCCGTCTTCGCGGCGGGGGGCATCAGGTAGGGCGCGTCGGTCTCGAGCATGAGCCGGTCCGCCGGGATCCTCGGGAGGAGCGGCCGCAGGCCGGCGCCGCGGCGGTCGTCGCAGATCCAGCCGGTGATCCCGATGTGCAGGTCGTGCGCGAGATAGGCGTCGAGCTCGCGGGCCCCGCCCGTGAAGCAGTGGACCACCGCGCGGACCAGCCGCGGCCGGGCGCGGGCGAGGATCGCGAGGAAGCGCTCGTGGGCGGCCCGTTCGTGGAGGAAGACGGGGAGCTGCAGCTCGACGGCCAGCTCGAGCTGGGCCTCGAACGCCGCCTCCTGGGCCGGCCGCGGCGAGAAGTCGCGGTCGAAGTCGAGCCCGCATTCGCCCATCGACTTCACCTCGGGAGAGCGGGCCAGCGCGGCGAGCTCGGCGAGGGCGGCGGGAGTCGCGCGCGACGCCTCGTGCGGGTGGATCCCGGCGGTGGCGAAGAGCGTGCCGGGCTTTTCGCGGGCGAGCGCGACGGCCTCCCGGGTGGACTCGACGGTGGTCCCGGTGACGAGCATGCGCCGCACGCCCGCGTCCAGCGCGCGCCGGATCACCGCCTCGCGGTCGTGACCGAACTGCTTGTGGGCCAGGTTGACGCCGATGTCGATCAGGTCGTTCATTTTCTCGCTCGCGGGGCGTATTCTACATGGAGCGGAGATCGATGAGAAAAACTTGGGTCTTCCTGGCCCTCCTGTCGCTGGGCGCGAGCTTTCAGCAGAAGGGCAACGCGGCCATCAAGAAGATGATGGAGAGCACCCACAAGGGGCGCGACAACATCGCCTCCGAGATCCGCAACGGCCGCGGCACGGAAGAGGACGTCAAGAAGCTCCTCGCGGAATACAAGGCGATCGCGGCGCAGAAGCCGGCCGTCGGGGACGCGAAGGCCTGGAAGGGCCGCACGGACGCGGTCATCGCGGCCCTCGCCGACCTGGCCGCCAAGAAGCCGGGGGCCGTCGACCGGGTGCATGCGGCGACCGAATGCCGCGCCTGCCACGAGGCGCACCGCCCGGGCGGCAACAAGTAGCGGTAACGCGGCCGTCGGCCCGAGGTTCCGCCAGTAGGCGAGCCGATGGTTAGAGTGTTGTACGAGCTCTCACCCGTGCCGGCGGTTCGGGTGGCTCCGGATACCTTCCTGCTCACGCGGAAGCTGCGCGAAGGCCTGAACCGCTACGCGGAGCTCTGGCCCGGCCCGGTCACGGCGGTCCTGCCCCCCGCCGACGCCCCCCCGCGGAACCTCGACCCCATCGAAGTGCGCCGCGAGGAGCTGAACTTCGAGCTGAAGGTGCTGCCCTACGATTCGCCGGAGCTGCGCTCCCTGGTCCGGCGCGCCGGCCTGGTGCACTGGGGGCCGCACCACCAGCTCCACGATCTCGGCGACGTCCTTTCGGAGGCGGGCGTGCCCAGCGTCTACGTCACCGAGTACTCGCTGCGGACGCGGCAGGGGATCATCACCGCCGCCCGCCCCGGCCTCCTCCGGCGAAGCTGGCGCCGATGGTGGGAGTGGAGGGAGGAGCGGAAGATCCGGCACAACATCGCCCGCGTGAGCGGCTTCGAGGCCAACGGGACGCCGACGTTCGACGCCTACCGCCGCCTGAACCCCCACCATCACCTCTTCTTCGACACGCGCACCACCGCCGACATGATCGTCGGGCCCGAGGACCTGGAGGCCCGCCTGGCCCGCGCGGCGGATCCCGGCCGGCCGCTCCACCTGGTGTTCTCCGGGCGGCTGGCGGAGATGAAAGGCGCGCTCGACCTGGTGGACGTCGCCGCCGCGCTCAAGCGCCGCGGCGTGCCGTTCCGGATGTCGATCTGCGGCGGCGGCCCTCTCGAGGAGGCCATGCGCGCCCGCGCCGGCCGCGAAGGGCTGGAGCTGGCCTTCCGCGGCGTGATGCCGTTCGCGACGGCGCTCGCGCCCTTCATCCGGCGGGAAGCCGACGTGTTCGTCTGCTGCCATCCGCAGGGCGACCCGTCGTGCACGTACCTGGAGACCTTCGCGTGCGGCGTGCCGATCGCGGGCTACCGCAACGAAGCCCTCGAGGGCCTGCTGAAGCGCGTGGACGCCGGCTGGGGCACGCCCGTGAACGATCCGAAGGCGCTGGCGGGCCTCCTCGCGCGCCTGCATCAGGACCGGTCGTCGCTGCCCGCGAAGTCCCGGGCCGCGCGGGCCTTCGCGGCCGAGCGCACCTTCGAGCGCACGTTCGCCGCGCGGGTCGACTTCTTCGTCGCCTGCGCCGCCCGAAAACCATAAATCGTACTGTACGATTTATGGTTTTCTATACTGGCGGGCCATGGAGTGCCGTCCCGCCTGCGCGGCGTGCTGTACCGCCCCGTCCATCTCCTCGCCCATCCCCGGCATGCCCGCGGGCAAGCCCGCCGGCGTGCGCTGCGCGCAGCTGACCGACGACCTCCGCTGCCGCCTCTTCGGAAAGCCCGAGCGGCCGGCGGTCTGCGTCCAGCTGCGGCCGGGCCCGGAGATGTGCGGGGAGTCGCGCGAACAGGCGATCGACTTCCTCAGCCGCCTCGAGCGGGCCACCGCGCCATGAGGGCCCAGGAGCTCATCCGCGCGCTCGGCCTGGCGCCGCATCCCGAAGGCGGCCACTACCGGGAAGTCCACCGATCGCCGGCCGCCCCCGGCGCGCGCCCCGCGAGCACGGCCATCTACTTCCTCCTCGTCGCGGGCCAGGTGAGCCGCTGGCATCGCGTGGACGCCGAGGAGGCCTGGCACCACTACGAAGGCGGCCCGCTGGAGCTGCTCTGGGAAGAGGGCGGCGAAGTCGTCCGCGCCGTCCTCGGCCCGGACCGCCACCTGGCGGTCGTCCCCGCCCACGCCTGGCAGGCGGCCCGTCCGCTCGGCGACTACGCGCTCATGGGCTGCACCGTCGCCCCCGCCTTCGACTTCCGCGGCTTTCAGCTGCTGGCGGACGACCCCGCGGAGGCGGCGCGTTTCAGGGCCCGGCACCCTCGCGAGAGCGAAGGGCTATGAAGGCCGCCGTCGCCGGAGGAGCAGCAGGAGCGCGAGCTCCAGCCCCAGCAGGCCGCATTCTCCGCTGACGACCATGGAGGGCGTCGCGGAGGCCGTGCCGGAGTAGAGCCCGGGCCCGCTCCCGGCGAACGCGCGCACGCGATAGAAGCTGGTCCCCGGAGGCCGGGAGTCCACGTAGGTCTCCGCGTCCGGGCCCAGCACGGCGATCTCGACGAACGACACGCCGTCGGGGCTTCGTTCGACGCGGTAGCCCAGCTCCGAAGCGGAAAGGTCCGACCAGAAGAGCTGAATCCGGCCCGAGGTGTCCGGCACCGCGATCAGCGAGCCGGGAGCCGGGGGCAGGGAGGCGTTCAGCGTGAAGGTGGACGAGAACGTCCCTCCCGCCGTGCCGTCGCCGTCGCCGTCGAGCGGCGCTCCGCCCGGCTCGGTCACTCCGGCGTCCGAGCTTCCTCCGGCCAGCGTCAGGATCTCCTGCGGCGTCAGGGCGCGCGCGTAGATCCGGACGTCGTCGAGCAGTCCCGGGAGCGACAGCTGCCCGCCGTGGTCGCTCCACATGAAATAGAGGTCGTCGGTGTGCTCCAGGGCGCCCACCTGTCCGGTGACGGTGGCGCGGGGAACGCCGTCGACGTACAGCACCGACGTCCCCGCCGCCGCGTCGTAGGTCCCCGCCAGATGGTGCCAGGCGTTCAGGTAGCCCGAGGTGGTCTGGGGGTCGGCCGCGTAGACGGGCGGCTGAAGGTTCCGGTCGAGGCGGAACTGCAGGTGGTCGTCGAAGTGGTACCAGCGGAGGAGGTAGCCCGGGCTGCCCCCGTCCGCCTTGCGGACGATGTCCGTGAACGACGCCGACACGCTCTGGATGTTCGCCCAGAGGGACAGCGTGAGGGCGCCGGCGGGCTCCAGCGCGGCGGTCCTGGGCACGATGACGAAGTCCCCGCTCCCGTCGAAGCGCAGCGCGCCTCCGATCCGGCCTCCGGCGGGCTGCCATTGCGGATTGCCCCCGAGGAGGCCGTGATGGCCGGCGCCGGACGAGTCCGAGGCGGTCGTTCCCGCGCTTTCGTCGAACCGCCACCAGCCCACGCGCCCCGCGCTGATCGGCGCGTTGCCCGACGCCCGGATGCGGTAGGCGCCGTCGGCCAGCGGGATCCCCGTCAGGTCGAGACGGATCTGCTGGCCGACGAGAGCGACGCCCGCCGGCGCGATCTCGACGTCGTCGGCCGTGCCGAACGTCCCGTCCGGGCCGTCCCGCGTCAGCTTCACCGAGGCCGTGTTCACGCTCGCGGCATCCGCCGCGCCGCTCAGCTGGAGCAGGACCTCCGACGGCGCGGCGAAGAGCGCGGCCCCGGGCGGCGGCGAGACCGAGGTGACGGTCAGCGTCGCCGCCTGCGACGCCTCGAGGGCTGGCAGGAGAAGGAGCCCCGCGAGGATGGCCCCGGACCCGAACGCGCGTCTCATCCGCGCGGACCATGATAGCGGGAAATATTGAACCGCGCGGCGAAATCTCCGCGGCCAATTTGCGAACGGCCGGACATTCCCTATCATGGCGGCCTCCATGGACGACGCCTACGAGAGGTTCACCGGCCTGCTCACGCGCCACCACGCGGCGCTCATGGGCTTCATTCTCTCGCTCCGCCCCAACTGGGCCGACGCCGAGGACCTCCTCCAGCAGGCCAGCGTCGTCATGTGGAGGAAGTTCGGCGAGTTCGAGCCCGGGACGTCGTTCGTCGCCTGGGGCTGCCAGATCTCCCGCTACCTCGTCCTCAACCATCTCCGTAAAAACGCCCGCGACCCGCACGTGTTCTCGGAGGAGCTGCTCGACGTCATGAGCCGCGAAGCCGCGGAGGACGTCGAACGCCTCCAGACCCAGCGCGCCGCGCTGACCCGCTGCATGGAGAAGCTCGACGCCCCCGGCCGCCGGCTCATCTCCCGCTGCTACGAGGCGGGCCTGACCGTGAAGGAGGTCGCCGACCGCCTGGGCGCGACGCCCAACAGCGTGTACAAGAGCCTGAACCGGCTGCGCGAGGCGCTGCTGGCCTGCGTGCGGGGGGAGACCGCGTGAGGGAGCTGCACGACCTCCTGGGCCGGCTGGCGGACGGCGAGCCGCCGTCCGAGCGGCTGAAGGAGATCCTGGCCGCCGATCCCGCGGCGCGGCGCGCGTACCGCGAGTACCTGAACCTGCACGTCGCGCTGAAGTCCTACGGGGCGATCCCGGAGCTGGCGGCGCCGCGGGCGTTCCCGTGGAGGCCGCTGCTGGGCACGGCCGCGGCGGCCGCGGTGCTGCTCGCCCTGCTGTTCGCGCCGTCCGCCCCGGAGCTCGCGCGGCTCACGAAGGCGGCGAGCGCGCGCTGGGGCCAGGGACGTCCGTCGCTCCGCGCGGGGTCGGACGTCCACCTCGTCTTCGGCTACGCGGAGCTCACGCTGTCGAACCGGGTGCGGCTGGTGCTGGAGGCGCCCGTGCGGCTGCGCCTCGAATCGGAGCGGCGGGTCCGCCTGGAGAGCGGGCGCGTGGTGGCGGACGTGCCGCCGGACGCGCGCGGGTTCACGATCGACACGCCCCCGGCGCGGGTCGTCGACCTCGGCACCGAATTCGGCGTCGGGGTGGGCGAGGACGGCCGGACGGACGTGCAGGTCTTCCGCGGGGAGGTCGTCGCGGAGTGGAAGGGGGCGCGCGAGCGCATCGAGGCGGGCCAGGCGATGCGGATGGACGCGGCGGCGGCGCCGCGCGGCATCGAGTTCCAGTCCGACCGCTTCACGCGGCTGTTCCCGACGGACGACGACGGGGGCCAGCCCGCCGGGCCGCAGTACAACCTGCCCCGGCTCGACGCGGCGGCGGTCCTGCCGGCGCCGGCCGGGATGGCGATCGACGGGGACTTGTCCGACTGGAACCGGAGCGCGGCGTTCGTCGGCGCGTGCCGGCCGCCCTTCCACGAGAGCCACGCGCTCGAAGGCCTGTTGATGTACGACGAGCGCTTCCTCTACGTCGCCGCCCACGTGCGCGACCCCGCGCCGATGCGCTCCGCGTCGCCCCAGCAGCCCTGGCGCGGCGGCGCCGTGATCCTCCGCCTCGGTCCGCCCGGCTGGCCGCTCGAGGCCAAGGGTCCGCCGCTCGCCGACGCGAAGCATCCGGAGATCGGCCGGCGGCCGGTGGACGTCGACGACCGCATCACCCACCTGACGTTCTGGTACCACCCGCCGACCGCGGCGCCCCGGCTCCATCTGTCGTACGGCATGGATTTCCACGGCGAGGTCGCGGAGCCGGCGGGCTGGACCGGCGTGTTCCGGGCGCGTTCCGACGGCCTGGGCTACACGCTGGAATACCGGGTGCCCTGGAGCCTGCTTCACACGGAGGCCCGGCCGCCGCGGGCGGGCGACGTGCTTCCCTCCACCTGGACGGTCCACTGGAGCGATCACGAAGGCACGCTGTCGCGCGGCCACCTGGTCGAGATCACCAACCTCGACGAGCTGCCCTTCCGCTTCCTGCGGGGCCGCTGCTGGGGCAAAGCGATCTTCCGGTAGCAGGTCAAGGTCAAGGACAAGGAAGCGCCCCCCCGTAGCCCCCCCGGGGGGAGGGGGGGGATCCTCCTTGACCGTGACCTTGACCGTGTCCTTTTCCGCGGCCAATTCCGACTTCATGGGACATCCTTCCCTGGAGGCTGGAACGGGGCGATGAACAGCATCTTGGCCGTGGTCCTGGCCCTTTCCCAGGACGTCGAGTTCTTCGAAGCCAAGGTCCGCCCGATCCTCGTCGATCACTGCCTCAAGTGCCACGGCGAGAAGAAGCCCAAGGGCGGGCTGCGCCTGGATTCCAAGGCAGGCTGGGAGAAGGGCGGCGACAGCGGCCCCGCCCTCGTCCCCGGCAAGCCCGACCGCAGCCTCCTCCTCAAGATGATCCGGCCCGGTTCCGAGTCCCCGCCGGAGATGCCGCCCGACTCCCGGCTGCCGGCGGAGGCGGTCGACATCCTCCAGAAGTGGATCCAGATGGGCGCGCCGGATCCGCGGACGGGGACGGCGTCGACGGCCCGGGCGATCGACTGGACGGCGGCGGGGGAGTTCTGGGCGTTCCAGCCCGTGAAGGCCGCCCCGGGCACCATCGACCATTTCGTGGACGCGAAGCTGCGGGAGAAGGGCCTGGCGCCGGTGGGGAAGGCGGACCGCTGGACGCTGATCCGGCGGGCGACCTACGGGCTGACGGGCCTGCCGCCGACGAAGGAGGATGTCGACGCCTTCCTCGCCGACGGGGATTTCGCGAAGGTCGTCGACCGCCTCCTCGCCTCGCCCGCGTACGGCGAGCACCAGGCGCGGTCGTGGCTCGACCTCGCGCGCTACGCGGAGGACCAGGCGCACGTGAGCGAGGGCAAGCTCGGCTACGGCTGGCGCTACCGCGACTGGGTGATCGAGGCGTTCAACAAGGACCTGCCCTACGCGCGCTTCGTGAAGCTGCAGATCGCGGCCGACCTGATCGACGAGAACCCCGCCGAGAAGCGCGCGCTCGGCTTCATCGGCCTCGGCAACGTCTACGCGCGGCCCAACGACCTCGCCCGCGCGCGGGCCGAGCAGTGGGACGACCGCGTCGACACCCTGACGCGCGCCTTCCTGGGGCTGACGGTCAGCTGCGCGCGCTGCCACGACCACAAGTTCGACCCGATCCCGACGGTCGACTACTACTCGCTGACCGGCATCATCGCGTCGAGCCGGGACACGGTGGTGTGGACCGCGCCCGCGGCGGAGGTCGCCGTCTACGAGGCCGCCGTCGCGGAGCGCGCGAAGGCCGACGCCTTCCTGGCGGTCGAGATCGACCGGCTCGCCGGCGAGAAGGCCCAGACGTTCGACGAAGATCCGAAGGCCGTCGACTTCCTCCGCAAGCGCAAGCAGACCGCGGAGGCCGTGCTGACGACGCTCGCCAAGCCGGTCAAGGAGCGCGATCAGGACCTGCTCAAGGCGCTCTTCGGCGAGAAGGGCCTCTACCCGCTGACGGAGAAACAGGTCGTCGAGCAGGCCTCGGAGGCGTGGAAGGCGGAGTACGCGAAGCGCAAGGCCGTCCCCGTGCCGCCCGAGCCGGCGCGCGCGCACGGCGTGGTGGAGGGCGAGAAGCCCGCCGACCTCAAGGTCTTCATCCGCGGCAACCCGCACAAGCAGGGCGAGCCGGCCCCGCGGCGCTTCCTGCGCGCGCTCGCCGGGCCCGACGCCGCCCAGATCGCGCGGGGCAGCGGCCGCGCGCACCTCGCCGAGGCGGTCGCGGCGACGCCGCTCGCCGCGCGCGTCATGGTCAACCGGATCTGGCAGCAGCACTTCGGGCGCGGGATCGTCTCGACGCCCTCCAACTTCGGCGCGCTCGGCGCCCGGCCCACGCATCCGGAGCTGCTCGACGCCCTCGCCGCCCGCTTCACCACGGTCAAGGCGCTCCACCGCGAGATCCTGCTGAGCGCCGCGTACCAGCGCGCCTCGACGATCGACCCGCGCAACGAGGCCGTCGATCCGGAGAACCAGTGGCTCTGGCGCGTGCCGCGGCGGCGGCTGACGGCCGAGGCGCTGCGCGACTCCCTGCTGGCCGTGACGGGCGCGCTCGACCGCGCGCGCGGCGGGCCGAGCGGGGACGTCGACGACCTCAAGTTTCCGCGGCGCACGATCTACGGGAAGGTGAGCCGCATGGAGCTGAGCCCGCTGCTGCGGCTCTTCGACTTCCCGGACCCGAACTTGAGCGGCGAGCGGCGGACCGAGACGACGCTGCCCCAGCAGTCGCTCTTCCTCCTGAACAACCCGTTCATGATCGAGCGCGCGAAGGCGCTCGCCTTTTCCAGCGTGGACGAGGCCTACGCGCGGGTGTTCGCGCGGGCGCCGTCGGACGTCGAGCGCCGCCTCGGCGAGGCCTGGAAGGGACCCCCGGCGGTGTACGCGCAGGCCCTGCTGGCGAGCAACTCTTTCCTCTTTGTGGACTGAAGCGATGATGACACGCCGGGACATGCTGAAGCTGCTGGGGGCGGGCACGGGCTCGCTGGGCCTGGCGGCCGTCGCGCAGGATCCGTTCGCGGCGCGGGCGGCGCACTTCCGGCCGCGCGCGAAGCGGCTGATCCACCTCTTCATGAACGGCGGGCCCTCGCAGGTCGACACGTTCGACCCGAAGCCGTCGCTCACCACGTACGCGGGGCAGCGGCCGGCGGCGGTGAACCTGAGCACGGAGCGCAAGACGTTCAACCTGTTCCCGTCGCCGTTCCCGTTCCGGAAGCACGGGAAGTCGGGCCTCGAGATCAGCTCGCTCTTCCCGAAGCTGGCGGCGCACGCCGACGAGCTCTGCGTGATCCGCTCGATGCACACCGACATTCCCAACCACGAGCCCGGCCTGCTCATGATGTGCACGGGCTCGAACCTGCCGATCCGGCCGTCGATGGGCTCCTGGCTGCTCTACGGCCTGGGCAGCGAAAGCCGGAACCTGCCGGGCTTCCTGGCGCTGTGTCCGGGACGTCCGGGGGTGGTCGGCCCGCAGCTCTGGAGCAACAGCTTCCTGCCGGGCGTGTACCAGGGCGCGCACGTGGTGAACCGGAACATGAAGCCGGGGAGCGTGATCGCGGATCTGAGCAGTCCGCTCCCGGCGCCGGCGCAGCGGGAGCAGCTCGACCTCCTGCAGGCGCTGAACGGGGCGCACGCGGAGGCTCGGCCGGGCGACAACGCCCTGCAGGCGCGGATCCATTCGATGGAGATGGCGTTCCGGATGCAGGCGGAGGCGCAGGAGGTCTTCGACCTGAACCGGGAGAGCGCGGCGACGCGGGCGATGTACGGCAAGGGCGACTTCAACGACGGCTGCCTGCTGGCGCGGCGGCTGGTGGAGCGGGGCGTCCGGGTCGTGCAGCTCTACTACGACGCCAAGGAAAACTGGGACTCGCACGAGAGCACGGCCCATCACGAGGGCTGCGCGAAGCGGGTCGATCAGCCGATCGCGGCGCTGCTCGCGGACCTGAAACAGAGGGGCCTGCTCGAGGACACGCTGGTCCTCTGGGGCGGCGAGTTCGGGCGCACGCCGACGGCCGAGGGCAACAGCACGGGCCGCGACCACAACCACTACGGGTTCTCGGTCTGGATGGCGGGCGGCGGCGTCAAAGGGGGCATGGCCTACGGCGCCACCGACGAGTTCGGCTTCGCGGCCGTCGAGAACCGCATGCACGTGCACGACCTGCACGCGACGATCCTGCACCTCATGGGCCTGGACCACGAGAAGCTGACCTTCCGCTACAGCGGCCGCGACTTCCGGCTGACGGACGTCGAAGGCAAAGTCGCGACGGCCATCCTCGCCTGACGAGGTCACGGGCACGGTCAAGGTCAAGGAGCGTCCCCCCATCCCCCGGGGGGCGGGTCCGTGACCTTGCCCTTGACCTATTTGAGGAGGGCGTCGGCCTCCGCCAGCTTGGCCTCGAGGGTCTTCTTCTCCTCGGGCTTGAGCGCGCGGGCGGGGAGGACCTTGCCGGCGTTCCGGCCGCCGCTCAGCTTGCGGAAGTCGACGTGGACCTCCCCGTTCGCGAGGCGGCGGAGGAAGTCGCGGTAGAGCGTCAGCGTCGCCTTCGCCTCGGCGGGATGCGCGCGCGCCGCGGCGAGGGCTTCGTCCAGGAAGCCCTGGAACATGTGGAGGATGTCGTCTTCCAGCACGTAGTAGCGCATCCGCGTCTGGCCGGCGAAGAGCTTCGTGAGCTCCGGGGGGCCGCTGACTTGCTCCGGATCCGTGCCGGGGAAGACGAACTTGCCGTCCTCCATCGCGCCCTCGGAAACGAGGCCGCCCAGGGCGTCGAGGTAGTCGCGCAGCTCCTGGGTCGTGAAGGTCTTGCGGCCCTGCCAGCCCGGCAGCTCCTTGAGCGTGGCGGCGAGGGCCCGGCGGCCGTTCCAGGAGGCGTCGGCGCGGAGCTTGGCGACGTCCTCCTTCCACGTGTCGAGGTCATAGCCGATCACGATGTCGTGCGCCTTCGTGGGCTCGAAGTTCTCGAACGTCCAGGCCACCTGATTCGACTGGACGCGCGCGTTGTCGAACGGCCGCACGCCGCGGAGGTGGTCGACGCTCGTCCCCTCGCCGAACGTCAGCGTGACGGTCGCCTTGCCGATGGGATTCTTCCACGCCGCGCCGGTGTGGAGGATGTAGCCGGTCTGGTGGTAGAAGTGCTGGTGCGAGAGGTCGACCGAATACTTCACGACGTGGGTGTGGCGCGCGCCGGCCTTGAAGGCGGCGGTCCAGACATACCAGTAATCGGGCTCCTTGGCGTCGCCTTTGAAGAGGTCTTTCTCCGGCTCGGCGGAGCGGTCGGCCTTCGGATCGGCGGATTTGCGGTCGACCAGCTTGAACGGGAGCGGCTTGCCGTCGATCGTGAACGCGAAGCCTTTCATGGTGCGGTACGGCCCGACGGGGAAGCCCTCTTCGAACTCCGCGTCCGGGCCGTGGTTGAGCATGTGGAAGACGACCTCGACATCCAGCCGGGAGCGGTGGAGGACGAGCTTGACGTCCTCCGCGGCCATCTCGACCTCGATGCCGGGCATGTCCTTGAGGGGCGTCGGTTGGCCCCCGTAGGACAGCGGCTTGGGGCCGATGTCCGAGCCGAAGGCGAGCAGAGCGGTCAGAATCAGGTGCATGCGTGTCCTCCCCGGCTATAGACGCGAAAAGAAGCGGCCGGGTTCTCGACTCTTTGGAATAATAGTAAGTCACTTAACGCCAATGACTTACGTTTACTAATTTCCTTCAAAGGATCGGCCGGCCCTCCTGATTGTAGAGGCATGAAACGAGCCGCGGTCCTGCTGATCCTGGGGGCGGCCCTTCCCGCGCTGGCCAACGAAGCGGGAGAGGCGCGCGCCCGGGCCACGGAAGTCCATCTGGCCGCGGGCGGGGCGCTGCTGAATCTCGACGGCCTGACCAGCGTCAACATGGCGGGCTCCAACAACGAGTACCGGCTGATCATCGTGGTCCGCGACCTGCGGGCGAAGCTGACGGCCCGGGAGATGCTGGGCGGCGACGTCTACCAGGGCGTGAAGATCCTGTGGTGCGTGTCGGATCCTTCGGCGACGGCCCCGGCTCCGGCGGCGAAGCCGTTCGCGCCGGTCGTCGCGGCCCCCGCGCCCGCCCCGCGTCCCGCCCCCGCGGCGGCGGCCTACACCGGAGCTCCGACCCGGAACTTCGTCCCCATGGCGCCGGTCGAGATGCGCCGCACGTTCTGGGCCGGCCCCGTCATGGCGACGCCGCCCCGCCGCTACGACTACGCGCGCGGGTCGAACTGCCATCCCTCCCGCTACGGCTTCCTGGTGGCGCGGTCCTGCGGGGGCTCCGGCCTGGCCGGGCCTTCGGCGGGGGCTTCCTCCTGCCGCTCCAGCGGCGCGACCGGTTCCCTGGTCAGCCGCTAACGACGGTCCCGCGGCGTATCTCTTGTAGCCCCCGGAGAGGGGCACTAGGATGTCGCCCACAGGAGGATCGCTCATGACCTACGTCGTTCTCGCGCTGCTCGCGCTCCAGGAAACGTCCCTCTTCAACGGCAAGAACCTCGACGGCTGGAAGATCCCCGAGAACGACGGGGGGCACTGGAAGGTCGTCGACGGCGTCATCGACTACGACGCCAAGAGCGAAGCGAAGGACAAGAACCTCTGGACCGCCAAGGAGTACGGCGACTTCGAGCTGCACGTCGAGTGGCGCATCAAGGACACGCCCTGGGTGAATCCCAACGTCAAGGACATCCTCCCCGACGGCACGCACAAGAAGGACGCGGACGGCAAGGAGATCAACCTGGCGCTGCCGGACTCGGACTCGGGGATCCTGCTGCGCGGCAACGCCAAGTACCAGGTGAACATCTGGTGCTGGCCGGTCGGCTCCGGCGAGGTCTACGGCGTGCGCATGGACAAGAACTCGCCGCCCGAGGTCAGGGCGGGCGTGACGCCGAAGAAGAAAATGGACAAGCCCATCGGCGAGTGGAACGCCTTCGACATCAAGGTGAAGGGCGACCGCCTCTGGGTGAAGCTCAACGGCGAGGAGGTCATCACCAACGCCCTCCTGCCCGGCATCGCGCCGAAGGGCCCCCTCGGCCTCCAGCATCACGGGACGTTCAAGGACGGGAAGTACATGTACAACCCCAGCCTGGTGCAGTTCCGCAACATCCAGATCAAGGAATGATCGCGACGCTCCTCGCCGTCCTGGCGGCGCAGGAGCTCGACCTGGCCGGCCGCAAGGCGACGGTCCGGAAGGTCGACGCCCTGCCGTTCGTCGAGAGCGACTACACGAAGCGGTTCACGTTCGACGTCCATGGCAACCCGAAGCTCGCGACGCTGCGGGAGTCGCGCAAGCTCGACGACGTGGTCGCGCCCGGAAAAGACGAGTTCGACCGCCAGGTCCATCTCATGGACTGGGCCCATCGGACCTTCAAGAAGTTCGGGCGCCCCAGCTCCAGCGCGAAGGGCGCTCTCGACATCCTGAAGGACGTCGAGGGTGGCCACACCTTCTTCTGCGCCCACTACGCCCAGGTCTTCGTGTCGGCGGCGGCGAGCCTCGGCTGGGTGGACCGCGCGCTGGCGCTGCGGCGGCATCAGGCGTCGGCGAAGGGCGGCTCGACGGAGCACACCACGACGGAGATCTGGTCGAACCAGCACCGCAAGTGGGTGATGCTCGATCCGACGGCCAACATGTACGTCGAGAAGGACGGCGTGCCGCTGAACGCGGTGGAGATCCGGACCGAGTGGTTCTACCGCGAGGGGAAGGACCTCGTCTTCTCGATCGGCAAGGAGCGGAAGAAGCACCGCAAGGCCGACCTGCCGATCTACCTCGGGACGTTCGCGGGTTTCGGCGACCTCACGGTGCCGGCCGACGAGCTCGACAAGTACGGCTTCACCGCGTTCATCCCCAACACCAACCTCATGGACGCGGGCATGGACTACGGGAAGATGTTCATCGTGAAGGACCAGCTCTGCGACGGGACGTCGTGGCACACGCGCACCGTCCCGGCGAACCCGGCCGTCGATCCGTACTTCCCGATCGGCCAGGCCGCGGTCGCGCTGGCGGCCGACGGCCCCAAGGTCCGCGTCTCGCTCAAGACCTTCACGCCGAACTTCCTCGAGTTCCGGGTCCGGGTCGACGGGGGCGAATGGATGTCGACCTCCGACGCCTACGCCTGGGCGCCGCGTCCGGGCGCGAACCGGCTGGAGGCGAAGGCGGTCAACCGCTTCGGCGTGGACGGCCCGGTCTCGACGGTCCTGCTGGACGTCGAGTGATCCGGATCACCGCCGGCCCGCTGCTGTTCCGGGCGCGCTTCGAGGAGAAGGCGCCGCTGACCGTCGCCGCCTTCCGCCGGCTGCTCCCGTACCGCCAGAGGATCATCCACGCGCGCTGGAGCGGGGAGGCGGGCTGGATTCCGCTGGGCGACTTCCGGCTCGGCGTCGGCGAGGAGCACGCGACCTCCACGCCCGCGCCGGGCCAGATCCTCTTTTATCCGGGCGGGATCAGCGAGACCGAGATCCTGTTCCCCTACGGCGTGTCGCGCTTCGCCTGCAAGGACGGCCCGCTCGCCGGCAACCACTTTCTCAGCGTCGTCGAGGGCCCGTTCGCGGAGCTGGGACGTCTAATCCTCTGGGAGGGGGCGCAGGCCGTCACGTTCGAAGAGGAGGCTTGATGCGGCACGCGTGGGCGCTGGTTCTGCTGGCGGGCTGCGGGTCGTCGATGGCCGAAAACGAGCGCTTCGCCAGCGCGGCGCTCAAGACGCTCGCGTCGGCCAGCGCCGACTTCCGGGGCAACGACCGCGACAACAACAAGGTCCAGGACTTCTGGACGGGGGACGTCGCGAGCTTCTATTACCTCACTCCCGTCGGAGGGACGGAGCCGATCCGGCTGATCGAGAAGGGGGTCGCCGACGCCGATCCGAGCCGTCCCGGCGCGAAGCCCTATCACGGCTACTGGTTCGCCGCGATGGAGAAGGACGAGACCGGCGAGCCCTACGGCCAGGACACGAAGGGCGACAAGACCGCGGGGCAGACGAACCGCAATCATTCCAAGTTCGGCTTCTGCGCCTATCCCGCAGAGTACGGCTACACCGGCGGCTCGTGCTTCTACATCAACGAAGGGAATACGATCTTCAAGTTCGACACGCAAGGGAAGCCGATCCTGAAGTGGCCGACGGACGAGGAGATCCTGAGCGGCGGGCCGGCGGCCGCGGGGCCGCCGCTGCCGCTGATCGACGCGACCTCGAAGCTCAGCCGGACGTCGATCGTCCCCGTCCTCCAGACGCCCCACGACGGCCGGAACCTGATCTGGTGCGCGACGTTCGAGCTGGCCTGGCAGGAGCTCGGCGGCTACTTCAAGGGGGATCCGGCCCTCAAAGGCGGGCCCGGCTACGTGACCCACTTGAACGCGAAGACCGTGACGAAGGCCGACTTGGATCCGTCCTGGTACCTCGCGCGCGCGGGCACGGTGGGAGCGGGGATCCTGAAGGACATCGAACGCGAGATGAAGGGCAGATTCCCCGAGGCTCCGCTGGTCGAGATGCTGCCCGCCGGCCCGCATGACGATACCGACGTCTTCGCCTTCGCGTACCTGCTTCGGAATCTGCCCTTCGCCCAGCCGTTCGGCCGCTACGACCGGCCGTTCACCTTCGGCGGCAAGGACGTGCACGCGTTCGGCGTCTGGAAGGGCGGGCCGCGCCAAAGCGCGAGCTCCCAGGCCCGGCTGCTGTTCTACGAGTCCCCGACGCGCTTCGCCGTCGAGCTGAAGACGAGCTCCGACCTGGACCGCCTCATCCTCGCGCGGATCCCCAAGAAAGGCACGCTCCTGGAAACCGTCCGCGAAGCGGCGGACGTCGCCCTGAAATCCAATCCCGGCAAGATGGAGGAAGGCGACGAGCTTCTGGTGCCCTGCCTGAACTTCGACCTCCGCAAGAGCTACAAGGAGCTCGCGAAACCCTTCAGCGCCCCGCCCGCGGCGACCCCCTACGGCATCGACCAGGCCTACCAGGCGATCCTGTTCCGTCTGGACGAGACGGGGGCGAAGCTGGAGTCCTGGGCGGGAATCTATTCCAAGCTCAACGGCGACACCCCGCCGCCGCCGCGGAAGATCTTCTTCGACGGCCCCTTCCTGCTGACGCTCATGAAGTCGGACGCCAAGACGCCCTATTTCGCGATCTGGATCGAGGACCCTGAGATCCTGCCCGGGCGCTAGCTCAGCCGGCGCGTAGGCCATCGTGTTCGAAGGGGGGTAGAATTCCATGATGCGGCACGCGTGGGCGCTGCTTCTCCTGGGGGGCTGCGGGTCGTCGATGGCCGAAAACGAGCGCTTCGCCTGCAGGGCGCTCAAGACGCTCACGTCGGCCAGCGCCGACTTCCGGGGCAACGACCGCGACAACAACAAGATCCAGGACTTCTGGACGGGGGACGTCGCGAGCCTCTACTACCTGACGCCCGTCGGAGGCGGAGACTCCATCCAGCTGATCGAAAAGGCGGTGGCCGACGCCGATCCGAGCCGGCCGGGCGCGATGCCCTATCACGGCTACTGGTTCGCCGCGATGGAGAAGGACGAGATCGGCGCGCCCTATGGCCAGGACACGAAGGGCGACAAGACCGCGGGGCAGACGAACCGCAATCATTCCAAGATCGGCTTCTGCGCCTACCCGGCGGAGTACGGATACACCGGGCGGTACTGCTTCTACATCAACGAGGGAAACACGGTTTTCACGGTGGACGCCCAGGGAAAGCCGCTTCTGAAGTGGCCTACGGACGAGGAGCTCAAGAGCAGCGGGCCGGGGGCCTTCTTGCCACTACGCTAGAGCAGCCAGCGGGCGGCCGCGATGAGGGCGGCGACGGCCAGGAAGGCCAGCGACGCGGGGAGGAGGTAGCGGGACGGGGCGGGGTGGGGGGCGGCGCACGAGCGCGAAAGCGCCTTCAGCAGCCGGAGGTCCTCCGGCCGCGCGCCCAAGTCCTCGCACAGGAGGACGTACAGCCGCGCTCAGTTCATCCATAGAGATATTGCCGCGAGACCCCGAAATCTTACATCAAATATGCAAAATAGATGAGATTCCCCTGGCCGGGCCCCGCGCTATAATCTGACCCCCATGGACGAGCGATCGCTGAACTTCATCGAGCAGGAAGTCGAGGCCGACAACGCCTCCGGCCGCTTCCAGAAGAAAGTGCGCACGCGCTTTCCTCCGGAGCCCAACGGCTACCTCCACATCGGCCACGCGAAGTCGATCTGCCTGAACTTCGGCCTGGCGGCCAAGTACGGCGGGCTCTGCAACCTCCGCTTCGACGACACCAACCCCAGCAAGGAGGAGCAGGAGTACGTCGACTCGATCATGAACGACGTCCGCTGGCTCGGCTTCGACTGGGGCGACCGCCTGTACTACGCCTCTCAGTTCTTTCCCCAGCTCTACGCGTTCGCCGAGACGCTGATCCAGAAGGGCCACGCCTACGTCTGCGAGCTGACCGCCGACCAGATCCGCGAGTACCGCGGGACGCTGACGGCCGGCGGCAAGCCGAGCCCCTGGCGCGACCGGCCGTCGGCGGAGAGCCTCGACCTCTTCCGCCGCATGAAGGCGGGCGAGTTCCCCGACGGCTCGAAGACGCTGCGCGCGAAGATCGACCTGGCGTCCGGCAACATCAACATGCGCGACCCGGTGATCTACCGCATCCTGCGGGCGCACCACCACCGGACGGGCGACACCTGGTGCATCTACCCGATGTACGACTTCGCCCACGGCCAGTGCGACTCCCTGGAAGGCGTCACGCACTCGATCTGCACGCTGGAATTCGAGGACCACCGGCCCCTCTACGACTGGTGCCTCCAGTCCATCGGGATCTACGCGCCGCGGCAGATCGAATTCGCGCGGCTCAACCTGACCTACACGATGATGAGCAAGCGCAAGCTGCTCGAGTTGGTGAAAGAAGGGCGCGTGAGCGGCTGGGACGACCCGCGCATGCCCACCTTGAGCGGCCTGCGGCGTCGCGGCTACACCCCCGAGGCGATCCGGGCCTTCTGCGAACGCATCGGCGTCGCGAAAATGAACAGCACCATCGAGTTCGGCGTGCTGGAGCAGTGCATCCGCGAGGACCTCAACCGCCGCGCCCCCCGCGCCATGGCGGTCCTGCGGCCGCTCAAGGTGGTCGTCGAAAACCTCCCCGAGGGCCACGCCGAAGAGTTCGAGCTCGCCAACAATCCCGAGGACGCCGCCGCCGGGACGCGCAAGGTGCCGTTCTCCCGCGAGCTGTTCATCGAGCGCGACGACTTCCTGGAAGACCCGCCCAAGAAGTACTTCCGCCTCGCCCCCGGCCGCGAAGTCCGGCTCCGCGGCGGCTACTTCCTCAAGTGCGAGCGCGCCGTCAAGGACGCGGCCGGGGCCGTCGTCGAGCTGCGCTGCGTGGTCGACCCGGCCACCCGCGGCGGGCAGGCGCCCGACGGCCGCAAGGTCAAAGGCACGATCCATTGGGTGTCGGCCGCCCACGCGATCTCCGCGCAGGTCCGGATCTACGACACCCTGTTCACGACGGCCAATCCGGACGAGGGCGGCGACTACCGCCGGAACATCAACCCCAAGTCGCTCGAGACCGTGACCGCCCGCCTGGAGCCCAGCCTGGGAAGCCTGAAGGCCGGCGCCTTCGTGCAGTTCGAGCGCCACGGCTACTTCAGCGCCGACCCCGACTCCAAGCCCGGCGCCCCGCTCTTCAACCGCACCGTCACCCTCCGGGACACCTGGGCGAAGATCCAGGAGAAGGACTAGCGGATTCCCTCATTGGCGAGAGCCTCGCGGATCTTCGCGCGGTAGGCCGTCCACTCCTCCGCCGTCCCGAGCTCGTTCGGCCCCCGGATCTTCAGGGTGCCGCCGATCGTCTCGGCGGCGAAGTCGCGCACCGACATGACGTCGTTTCTGAAGCCCGCGTGGGGTCCTTCGAACTTCTTGGGCGCCTTCGACACGTCCCGGACTTCGGCGTCGTCGAGGAAGGCCGCGAGGAACTTCAGGCGGCGGGTCCGGTTCTTGTCCCCGATGTAGCCGTAGTTCATCGGGTTCATCATCTGCATGCGGAGCCCGATCGAGGCCTTCTTCGCGGCCTTCAGGAAATCCTCCCAGACCTCGTCGTCCTCGAGCCGCATGACCACGTGCGAGAAGGCGGCCTCCTGGCAGGTCCAGTAGGGCTCGTCGACGTCCGCCGGCAGCCGCGCGATCTGGGGCTTCAGCAGCTCGGCGCAGCGCTTCGGGTTCAGTTTCGCGAAGTCCTGCAGCGCGATTCGGATCCGCCAGTCGTCCTGGAGGCGGACGCAGAGGGCCTCGACGACCTCCGCCTTCTCCTCCGGCTTCAGGTTCGACTCCAGGATCGCTCCCGTGAGCGGGTGGATCCACGTCTTGGGAGCGAGGTCGGCGGGGAGCCGCCCGCAAAGCGCCACAAGCGAGCGCGGGTACTTCTGGCCCAGGAACCAGAGCGCTTCCTTGCGGAAGCCCTCGATCTTGCCGTCCTTCAGCTCGACGGCCGACGTCTCGTAGCTCTCCTTGTCGTCGGCGTCCGCGGGGGCGTCGCCGATCGCCTTGATCAGATCCGTCGCGAGCTGCCCCAGGCGCACGCGGTCCTCCGGCTTCTTCATGATCGCGGGATCGACTTTGCGGGTCAGACGGGTATCGGTCGCGAGGCGCTTGAGCTCGGGCAGGGCCTTCGGGCCGAGCAGAAGGATCAGGCGCGCGGAGGCGTCGGACGTCGGCGCGTCCCCCCCGCGCTGGCCCCACGCGACGAGGAGCGCCTCGACCGAGCCATCGGCCGCCTTCTCGGCGATCGCGGTTTTGTGGAGGTCGTCGGCGAAGCTCACGCGGCGCTTCTCATACCAGCCTTCGCCGAAGAGCACGGAATAGTCGCGGCGGAGTTTGGCGAGGCGCTGGTCGAGCGACTTCAAGTCGGCATCGTGCCGGAGGGTGTCGTCCCAGATGAACTGGTACACGCAGCGGGCGAAGAAGAGGCGGGGGTCGTTCTTCAGGCGGCCGACGCCTTCGAGAGCGTTTCCGTCCTGGAAGAAGCCCTCGCTGTTCATCGCGTCCCAGAGCTTCTTCGCGCCGTCGAGGTCGCCGCGCCGGGCCAGCTGCACGGCGGTCACGGCGCTCGGCATGTCCGCCGCCCGAAGGAGGTAGCCCTTGGGCTTCTTTTCCTGGACCTCCAGCGAGTAGGGCCGCGTGGCCGGGCGGTGGCCGGCGTCGCCGGAAACCTCTTCCTCCGTCCAGCCCCAGAACACGCGGGCCTGCCGGTCTGGAAGGGTTTCGATGAGGAAGGCCGGACGGTAGAGGCCAGGGTCGTCGGAGCTCGATCGATTGGACAAGACCGTGGTCCAGCCCGTGTTCGCCAGGACGAGCGTCGCCGTCTTCGGCGGCGCGGGCAGCCCGTAGTCGTCGGCCATCTTCGCCAGCTCGGCGAGATCGACGGCCTCCTGCCCTTCGACGCTGCTCAGGGCGGGCGCCAGGCAGAACGCGAGCCAAAGTGTCATGTCTATATAGACGTAGAACGCGGCCGGAGGTTTACGGACGTCGGACGCCGACGCTGAGGTCGTCGATCCACAGCGTCTGCTCCTTCGGGAGCAGGCCGGGGCCGAAGTAGGGCGTGAGCAGGAACTGGTTGAACTTCATCTTGGGGAAGTCGGGCGAGCGCAGCACGACGTCCGTCCGGTCGACCACCTGGACGCCGTCGACCCACCCGCGCACGACCCCGTCCGCCTTGCCCACGGCGTTGAGCGCGTAGTAGGCCTCGACGACCTGCCAGGTGTCCTCCTTGAAGACCGGCTCGGCGCTGTCGAACATCGTCGCGTTGTAGCCCCCCTTGAGCGGCCCCTGGGTGAGGCCGCTCGGCGCGTCCTTGTTCTGGATGTCCTGGAGGGCGAGGCGCAGCTTGCCTTCCTGCGGCTCGCAGTAGGTCGTCAGATGGCTCGCCGCCGGCCCGTGCCATCGCCCGTTCTCGGTGGTCATGAAGTGCGCCAGGTGCGGATGGTAGGTCCGGCCGCTCCAGCCCCAGCCTTTCGAGAGCTTGATCTTGAAGCGCAGGTAGACCGTCTCGCTCGGCTCGAAGAGCCGCCGGATCCCCGAGGAGCTGTCGGGCGTCGTGCCTCCCGCCTTCCAGTGATACTCGAGAGCGCCTCCGACGATCTTGAAGCGGTCGCCGTCGTACCAGCCCCGCTTCAGGAGGGCGTCGTTCTCGAAGTCCTCGCTGAAAAGCGTCTGTAACAACAAGAGCAGCATATTCACAGATTATCCTGTATAGGGTGAGCATGATCATATTGCTGCTTCTCGCGATTCAGGCGCCCGTCGGCCCCATCGGCCACTGGAAGGGCGACGACGGCGCCGCCGACGCCACGGGCAACGGCTTCAACGGCACCCTCTCGCCGGGGGCCTCGACCTCCAAGGACGTCGCGCCGATCAAGAGCCCGAACGCCGGCAGCTTCGGCCTGGACGGCGCCACCGGCCACGTGTCGATCCCCGACGCCGAGCCGCTGCGGATGCCGCGCGACTTCACGCTGTCGTTCTGGAAGCGCAAGACCGCGAACAACGCCGACTGGGTCCGCATCGCGGGGAAGGGCAACGGCGCGCAGCGGAACTTCGGCCTCTGGGAATACCCCGGCGACGGCGGCCAGCTCAAGTTCCAGATTTACAGCCAGACCGGCCAGTCCGTCCTGGAGCTCGACAGCCCCGGCATGCCGTCGATCAACACCTGGCACCACATCGTCTGCTGGGTCTCCGTCAACGCCGCCGGGCTGGTCGTCGACGGCAAACCGGTGGGAGGCGCCACGCGCAACGGCGACCCCGGCATCGCGCCCGATCCGATCACGTTCGGACACGCCGGCTACCACGGATTCTTCGCGGGGCAGATCGACGACGTCCGCCTCTACCACCGGGCTCTCTCCATGAGCGAGATCGCCTACCTCGCCGAGGGGAAGGGCGCGCCGGAGCCGCCCGCGGAGCTCAAGCTGGAGGGGGGCGCGCTGAGCTGGAAGGCGACGTCCACCGTCCCGCCCGCCGGCACCACCACCTACTACACGGTCAAGCGGGGCAAGGCCGTCGTCGCGAGCATGCAGACGTCGACGTCCTGGATCGACGCCAAGCCGGAAGCGGGTGCGGCCTACGTCGTGACGGCGGTGAACACGGGCGGCGAGAGCGCCCCGTCGAACGAAGTTGTTACGAAGTAAACTGGATGCTTCGTAACGGGTGTTACGAACTAAACTGGATGGTTCGTAACAGTTTCTGTCGACAAGCCTTCACACCTGTATGAGATGGATCGGCCGTCGTGAGAGTTCCAACGTCCAGCACCGCGGGGGCGGACGAGGCCTCGCCATCGGCGGCGGCGTCTCCCTCATCGGCCTGGTGATCGCGCTGCTGTTGGGCGTCGATCCCTCCCAGCTGATGCTCGACACGGGCGCTCCCTCGGCGCCCGCCGGCCAGCGGAGCGAGCTGGAGCGGTTCGTCGCCGTCGTCCTCGCGGACACGGAGGACGTCTGGCACGAGCAGTTCCGCAAGCGCGGGCTGAGCTACCGGGAGCCGAAGCTGGCGATCTTCACCGGGCGCGTCGAGTCGGCCTGCGGCCTGGCCGGCTCCGCCGTCGGCCCGTTCTACTGCCCGCCCGACGAGCACGTCTACATCGACCTGCAGTTCTTCGAGGACCTGAAGCGGCGCTTCCAGGCCCCCGGCGACTTCGCCCAGGCCTACGTGATCGCGCACGAGGTCGGGCACCACGTGCAGAAGCTGCTCGGCTACACCGACAAAGTCCATTCCCAGCGCAAGCGGCTCTCCGAGGCGGAAGCCAACAAGCTCTCCGTGCGGCTGGAGCTGCAGGCCGACTTCCTGGCGGGCGTCTGGGCCCACCACGCGCAGCGCACGAAACAGATCCTCGAGCCCGGCGACGTGGACGAGGCGCTGCGCGCGGCGAACGCGATCGGCGACGACCGCCTTCAGCGCCAGGCCCGCGGCACCGTCGTCCCCGACAGCTTCACGCACGGGACGTCGGCCCAGCGCATGAAGTGGTTCCGCCTCGGCCTCGAGACGGGCGACTTCCAGCGCCGCGAGGAGCTCTTCACGCTCCCCTACGAGCGGCTCTGATCATTTCGGGATCTGGAAGGCGTCGGCCGGCAGGTCCGCGTCGAATTTGAACTCTTCGAAGGTTTCGACGTACGTTTTGTTCTCTTTGGCGTCCTCGATGCCGCTCTTCGCGGTCGAGGATCGGCTGAGGAGCTTGTAGGTCTTGGGGTCGTAACGGAGCTTGACTTCGCTTGAGGAGTCAGCCGTGTTCACCTTATAGCCGTAAGTCAGGACCCTGACATCCCCGGCGTCTTGAACGTCGCGGACGTCGGGGGTTGGGAACCGCCAGGTGCCGATGCCTTCGGCGTCGACTTCCTCGTCCAGCGCGAGCCAGAGCATGCTCTCCAGGCCGGACACCCCACCCGTAAGACTTTTGCTGACCGCGCTGATCAGGTTCGCAGGCGACTTCTTCTTTTTCGTGTCGGGCTTGCCCATCCAGGTGTTTGTTGCCCAGAGAGTCGTGCCGTCCGAGATGACGAGAAGGGACGTCGGGTTGCCGTCGGAAATTCCCTCGCTGGTCAGGCGGATCCGTCCATCTCCGCGCAGGAGTAGGGTGCCTGCGGCACGCATCTTGAAGGAAATCTTGGGATACGCCGTTTCCTGGGACCAGCTGTACTTCACCCGGAGGGCCTTGGCCGTCCGGATGGCCGCCTCGATCTTTTCGAGCTCCCCGAGGGCGGTCTTGTCCTGTACGAGGATCGCGAGGCACAGGGCCGGACACATGCCTGAGTCTACCCCGCGTCGGAGACTCCGGAGCCACTGAAGAAGACCCGCGAACCGGTGGCGAGCAGCAGCACGACGGCCGCCAGGGCCGCGAGGGGAGAGACGGAGCTTACGGTGCCGCAACCGCACTTGTCGCCGTTGTCGTTGTCCCGGTCCGAGACGGCGGGAGCGGGCGCGGGTCCCGGAGCGGGGGCCGGGGCCGGCCCGGGGCCGGGCGGAGTCACGACCGGGGGCGGCGGCTCGCTCACCGCGAAGTCGTCGATGAACCAGCCGGCGTAGTTGTTGCCGAGGATGTCGACGGTGCTGAAGATGAACAGGATCTGCACCTGGCCCCACGCGGGGTCGAGCGTCATCGTGTGCCGGTGCCAGGTCCCCATCGCGGAGCAGGGTCCGAGCAGGGGCCCGGCGTTCACGACCCCGAGCGTTTCGTTGAGGAGGGGATAGGGATAGCCGGGCGCGATCGCGACCTGGCGGGAGTCGCGCATCGACGCCGTGTCCTCCGATCCGGGCTGGGTCTGGAAGTTGCACCAGAACGAGAGGGTGGGGTTCGTCAGGCCGGTCAGGGGGATAACGGGGGAGAAGATGGGCCCCGTGTTCGAGATGCCGGGGGAGTCGTAGTCGCTGCCGTTGTTGTAGTTCAGGCTGTTGGCGCCCGTCCGCGCGGCGCCGCCGGGCATCGTCGACGGCGTGCCGTCGTTTCCCCAGATCACCGGCGGGCTCGTGCCGCCGGGGAGCCAGTTCGTCAGGTCGTCGAAGCTCGTCGCGTAGCCCTGGGCGCACAGGGCGATCATCAAGGGAATCATCCGGATCTCCTTCTCCTCCGAATACGGAATCGCCGGAGATCGTCAGGAGAAAAAGGAGGGGCTATTCGGAGAGGCTCTTGAGGGTGGATTCGGCCAGGGCGCGCGAGTTCCAGTCGGCGGGGGCCAGCCGCAGCGCCTCCCGGACATCCGCCGCGGCGGCCTGGGCCTTGCCCAGCTCCAGGCGGGCCAGGCCGCGGTTGAGCAGGGCGTCGTAGCTCCGGGGGTCGTCGCGCAGCGCCTGGTCGTAGTCCGCGATCGCCTTTTCGAAATCGCCCGCGGACTCCCAGGCGATGCCCCGGGAGACGCGCGCGGCCTGGTGCGCGGGCTCGTGGCGCAGCGCCTCCGTCAGGTCGTCGATGGCGCCCTCGACGTCCCCCTCCTCGGCCCGCATCGAGCCCCGGTGGAACCAGGCGTCCGCGAGCGCGGGTCGCGCGCGCAGGGCCTCGTCGAGGTCCCGCCGCGCTCCGCCGCGGTCGTCGAGGTTCAGGCGCGCGATCCCCCGGCCCGCCCGGGCCTCCGCGTTCGCGGGATCGAGCGCGAGCGCCTTCTCGAAGTCGGCCGCCGCCTCGGCCCAGAGCTTCTTCCGGCTCCGGACCTCTCCGCGCAGCGCGTAGCCGCGGGAGGCGAGCGGCTCCCGCGCCAGGCCGTCCTCGAGGTCGGCCAGGGCGCCGTCGAGGTCGCCGGACGCCAGGCGATGGAACCCGCGGTTGAGGAGCAGCGGGGCGGGGAAGGGGGCGAGCGCGATCGCCCGCGTCCCGTCCTCGATCGCGCCCTTCAGGTCCTTCAGGCTCCCGCGGGCGAGCGCCCGGTTGCCCCAGGCCGCCCCGTTGTCCGGGTCGAGCGCGAGAGCCCGGTCGAAATCGGCGAGCGCCGCCGCGAACTCGCCCTTCGCGAAGCGCGCGACGCCGCGGTCGTTCCAGGCATAGACCAGCCCCGGCGCGAGCGCGAGGGCCTTGTCGAAGTCCTCGATCGCCGCGTCCGGCTTGCCCTCCAGCAGGAGCTGGCTGCCCCGCTGGAGCCGCGCCCAGGGATAGTGCGGGCGGAACTCGATCGCCCGGGTCAGATGGGCCGCGCGCTCGGCCGGCGGCGCCAGGACCCCGAGCAGCCGCGAGAACTCCTCCACGCCGAGCTTGCCCGCGAAGCGTTCGACGCCCTCCGCGCAAAGCCGGACCGCCTCGGCGGCGTCGCCCTTCGCGAAGGCCAGGCCCGCGTCGGCGAGCCGGCGGTCGAGCTCCGGCGCGCCTTCCCACGTCGACGCCTTCCGCAGGTGGACCGCCGCCTTCTCGTTCCACGCCTTCGACCGCTCGCGCCGCTCCGCCTCGGGCCGGCCCGGCGGCGTCAGCAGCTCGACGATCGCCCGGTCGAGGTACAGGCGACCCAGGTAGAAGTGCACGGCGCCGTCTTCCGGCGCGCGCGTCAGCGCCTCTTCCGCGCGTTTCAGGTCGCCCGCGAAGTAATGGCCCATCCCCAGCGTCCGCCAGGCGGGCAGCCCTTCGAGATCCGCGAGCGCGGCCCGCACCTTCGACATCCGCCCGGCCACGTCCGCGTCCTTGATGTAGAAGAACGGCCGCGTCTCGAAGATCAATTCCTCCAGCGGCTTCAGCCGCGGGTCGGGGCGCCGGACGTCGACGACCCACGCCGCCGCCGCGATCGCCGCCGCGGCCGCCAGCGCCGCCCACGTCCACCGGAACCGCGGCCGGCCCGCCAGCGCCCGGTCCAGGTCGCGCGCCAGCTCGGCCGCGCCCGCGTAACGCCGCGCCGGATCGGCCTCCATCGCCTTGAGGCAGATCCGCTCCAGGGCGCGCGGGACGTCGGGCCGCCGCGCCCGGGGCGCCTCGAACTTGCGCGCCAGCACGCGCTGGAAAATGTCGGACGTCGACGTCCCCTCGAACGGCCGCGCGCCGGTCAGCGCCTCGTAGAGGCAGACGCCGAGCGCGTAGACGTCGGCGGCGGGCCCGGCGCCTTCGCCGTTCACCTGCTCGGGGGCCATGTAGGCGGGCGTCCCGGCGCGGCCGCGCACCCGGGCGAGGCCGAAGTCGATGACCCGCGGCTCGCCGTCGCGGTCGACGAGGATGTTGCCCGGCTTGAGGTCGCGGTGGACGATGCCGCGCGCGTGGGCGTAGGCGACGGCCTCCGCGACTTTCTGCAGCATCCGCGGCACGTGGGGCGTCGAGGGCGACAGCGGGCTTCCCTCGACGTGCTCCATGCAGAGGAACGGCGTGCCGTCGATCTCGCCCGCGTCGTAGACGGCGACGATGTTCTTGTGCGAGAGCTCCGCGAGGGTGCGCGCTTCGCGCACGAGCTCCTCGGGATCCGCGGCCTGGAGCGTCTTCACCGCGACGACGCGGTTGAGGCGGGTGTCGTAGGCCTTGTAGACGGTGCCGGTGCCGCCCTTGCCGATCTCGCGGATGAGCTCGTAGCGGCCGAGCCGCCGGCCGGGCGGGGCGTCCGCCGGCGAGGAGAGGACTTCGTCCAGCAGCGGCCAGAGCGTGCCGCCGTCCGTCCCGGCCAGCCGCAGGAGCGCGTGGACGAGCGACGCGTCTCCCAGCCGCTTCCGCTCCTCCATCCCGCGGCGCAGATCGTCCTCCGAGAGGATGCCGCGGGAGACGCAGAGACGGCCGAAGCGGAGCTCGACGTCCTCCCGCACCGCGTCGCGCAGCCGCAGGGCGAGGGAGCCGTCGATCACACGAACCCCAGATGGCGGAGCTCGGCGTGGAGCTCCTCGACCCCGTGAACGCCGCGGCGGACCTGCTCGATGACCCGTTCCCGCAGCTTGCCGCGGACGAAGGCCAGGGCGCCGCGGACGTCGCCTTCCGACATCCGGTGCTCCCGGCCGAGCTCCTCGTAGGTGACCTTGGGCGCGCCGGGATCGCGCAGGTCGTAGGCCTGGAAGAGCGCCCATTCGGTGCCGCGGCCGCGCGCGAGCAGGTCTTCCTTCACGGCCTCGACCCCGGCCTCGAGCACGCTCTGGAGCCAGGCGCGGTCGAACTCCCGCTCGGCCTCGGGGGCGATGGCCGCCGCTTCCGGGGCGGCCGCCGCGCGGTCGACGCTCCGCTTCTGGCTGGACCGGGCGCGGAACTCGTCGACGAGGAAGTTCTTCAGGCAGGCCTTGAGGTAGACGCGGAAGGGCGCGCGCGCCGGCTCGTAGCTGGCGAGGGACCGGCGCTCGACGAGGCGGAGGAAGAACTGCTGGGCGAGGTCCTTCGCGTCGTCGTTGGACAGGCCGCCCACGGTCCGCAGGTAGAGATAGACGGGCTTCCAGTAGACGCGCGAGAGGTGCTCGAGGGTGTCGGCCCAGGGAGCGGCTTCCTGCCCGGGACCGGGCTTGAGGAGGCCGGGCGTGGGGGGGAAGTCGCTCCCGACTCCCCCCATGCTGGTGTCAGGTCCCTTCATCCGAGCCGGACACTGTACCACAAGCCTTGAACGGAGTCTCGAGGCGAGGACGCTCACTTCGACCGGGCCCGCGCCTCGATCTGGCGCTTCAGGCCCTCGAGGCCGGCCCCCGCGCGGGTCCCGCGCTGCTCCGCGGGAAACGCCCGGATCCGGGCCAGCGCGTCCTCGAACCGGCCCTCGTCGGCCAGGATGCCGGCCGCTTCTTCAATCTCGCGGGCCAGCGCCTCCATCGCCGGATCCACGGGGAGAAATGTGCCCGCTGCTTTTATCCGGTCCGGGGGAGGGATAAAAGCAGCGGGCACATTTATCGGAGGCGGGGCCGGCCTGGCCTCCGGCGCGGGGCCGACGATGACGATGGACGTCGAGGGCTTCGGCGAACGGAGCAGCGGAGCGAGGACGACCGCGGCCCCCGCCAGGGAAAGCAGGCCGCCGACGAGGAGCTTCCTCGAGGAGCGGGGAGGGTCGATCCGGGTCGTCCGGGGGCGGGCGGCGACAGCCACCAGGGCCCCCGAAGAGGGCCGGCGGATCCGTTTGGACGAGTCCCGCGAGGGCGGCGGCGGCTCCCCCGGGAGGCAGCGCGGGCAATGGGAGCGGTCGCTCCGGACGTCGGAGCCGCTCACCCGGATCCCGCACTGGACGCAGTAGTAAGTCTCGCTTCCCACGGTCTTCCCACCCCCCCTACGGAAAGACCTCCGGGGAATCAGCGGAAAAGTTACGAATCAGACGGTCTGTTTCGTACCTGGGTCATTTTGTCTCGAGCCGGTAGGTGCCCTTGCCCATCTGCGAGGCGTAGAACAAGTTCCGCGCCGGATCCCAGTCGACGTTGGCGAACCAGCCGGGCTTGGGCATGCTGAACTTCTCCGGCAGCTTGGCCACCACCGACGTCCAGGTCGCGCCGCCGTCGGACGTCGTGAAGATCCCCTTGTTCCCGGCCACCGCGAAGCGCTTCTCGTCCTTCGGGTCGAACATCGGGCCGATCGTCGCGTCGACGGCCGTCCCCTGCAGGGTCCAGGTCGCGCCCTTGTCGCGGCTGACCCGCATCCCTTCCTTGCTCAGCCAGTAGCCGACGCCCTGCCGCACGCGGATCACCCGGCCCCAGGGCTCCAGCTCGGACACCTGGGCCCAGGTCTTGCCCGCGTCGGTCGAGCGCTGGATGCCTTTCCCCTTCATCGTGTAGACGAGCGTGGTCGCGTCGAAGATCCCCAGCCCGCCCGACTTCTCGAACTCCGGCTCCGCCCAGAGCTTGTTCCAGGTCTTGCCGGCGTCGGGGCTCAGATAGACGTCGCCGCCGTTCTCGTGTCGGGCGCCGAAGATCGTCTTCACTTCCTGCGCGGACCAGTCGACGGCCGCGTAGTCCCAGTTGCGGCCGAGGCCCGTGAAGGGCGTCCAGGTCGCGCCGCCGTCGGCCGTCATCGCGCACTTGCCGTCGAGCATGAAGCAGGCCAGGCGCTTGCCGGCCGGGTCGAACTGGAGCGCGTAGGACGTCTCCGCCCGACCTCCGACCGCGCCGCCGTCCGCGCGCGCGAACGTCTTCCCCTGGTCGCCCGACTTCCAGAGCCCCTGGCCGGGCACGACCATGTAGACGTCGCCCGTCGCCGGATCCACCGCCACGCCGGCCGTCGCCCCCGGCCAATCGATCTTCTTACTCTCGTCCTTCAGCTTCTGGAGGACGTCGCCGGAAATCTCGGTCCACTGCTGCGAGAGCGCCAGGACGAGCAGGATCATCGGAGTTCCTCCATGAGTTCTAGTTCGCTCGGCGACTTCCGATCTCGCGCGGAATCCGGATAATGGCCCGCATGGCACAGCCCCCGCTGGAGCACCGGATCGTCGTCCGCGCGACGGCCGCCGAGGGAGTGTACCGCGTCGAAGAGGTCCTGAAGGGGTCGCGCGAACCCCGGGAGCTCTCCCCGTGAAGGACCTCGGCCGCGTCAAGTCCAAGACCGCGTTCTGGGTGCTGACGTTCTTCGCGGTCGCCGCCGCGGGGGTCGCGCTGCGGGAGCTGGCCTCGAACCGGGAGGCGGCGAAGCTCTTCGCGACGGGAGCCCGCGCGACGGGGCGCTGCGAGGCGCTGTCGAAGAGGTGGTTCTCGTACCGCTTCGAGGCGTCCGGGAAGAGCTTCGACGCCCACAACCGCCCCGTGCCGCGGGAGCCGCTCCAGGTCGGCCAGCCGATCGAGGTCCGCTACGATCCGGCCGATCCCTCGCGGAACGTCAGCGAGTTCGAGAAGCCCGCTCCCGGCGGCGCGATCCTGCTCTTCGGCTTCGCCGCGGCGTTCTTCGCCGGCGGCCTCTTCCTCCTCCGGGTCGGGGGCATCCCGACCGCCTACCGCCGCTAGACGGACAACGGGGGGGAGATGGGAGGTCCGCCATGACCCTGCTTCTCGCCCTCGCTCTCGCCCAGGTTCCCCCGTTCACGGCCGAGGAGATCGCCGCGACCCCGGGCAGCACGGCCTTCGACAACGCCATCGGCCGCTGGACGATCGAGGCCGAAGGCGCCGACATCTGGAACAACGCGGACCAGTTCCGCTTCACGCACATCGCCCTCAGCGGCGACGCGGAGCTGATCGTCCGCGTCGTCTCGCTGGGCCCGGTCACGGGGACGTCGTACGACCAGTGGGCCAAGGCGGGCGTCATGATCCGCCAGTCCACCGCCGCCGGCTCGCCGCACGCCTTCATGCCGGTCACCGGGAACAACGGGGCGTCGTTTCAGTACCGGACGACCGCCGACGGGGGCAGCGGCCTGACGGCCAGCACCGGCGGCGCCTTCGTGCCCAACCGCTGGGTCCGCCTGGTCCGGACGGGCGGCAGCTTCAGCGGCTTCTGGAGCGACGACCCCGCGGCCGGCTGGAACCAGGTCGGCGGCGCCGTGACGGTCGCGATGGCCGATCCCGTCCGGGTCGGGCTCGCGCTGACCTCGCACAGCGACGGCAATTACGTGCGGGGCGTGTTCGACCGCCTCCGGATCACGCAGAACGGCGTCGTGATCTACGAGTGGCGGCCTCCGGCGCCCGCGAATCTGGACGCCGTCGGCGGCTTCTACCAGATCGAGGTGTCGTGGGATCCCGTGCCCGGCGCCCAGAGCTACACGCTCGAACGGGCCGAGGGCGCGGGCGCCTTCGGGGTGATCGCGTCGGGGCTGACCGCGACATCCTACACGGACGTCCCGCTGACTCCGGGCCCGACCTATACGTACCGTGTCCGGGCGCTCATCAACGGCGCGGCCAGCCTGCCTTCGAACGTGGACAGCGCCGTCGCCTTGGTGCCGCCGCCGCGGACGAGCGGGAACAGCGAGGGCCTCTTCGACGATCAGTGCGCCTGTGGCTCGACGGCGCGTCCGGCGTTTCCCGCCGCGTTCGCCGTCCTGGGATTTCTGATTCTCCGCCGGAAACGCCGCTCTGTCCCGTCGTAAAGCGCATGACGACGATCGCGCTTCTGCTGGCTCTCCAGGATCCGGAAGTGGCCACGGTGACGCTGGACGTCCGGAAGATGCCGATGGGAAAGCTGCTGGAGCTGGTCACAAAAGAGACCGGAATCCCGATCGAGCTGGACGCCGACGTGAAGAAGGACCTGGACCTGGAGCAGGAGCTCGTCACGTTCAAGGTGGACAAGCTCCAGGTCGCGGGCGCGATGAAACTCCTCTTCGGCCCCCATGACCTGAGGGTGACGGTCGTGGACAAGAAGAAGCTCCGCGTCTCCAAGCCTTGAGCTATTGCTTCCCGAAGTAGACTTCGGGCGCCCATCCGGGGTAGCCGTTGTGGCCGGGCCCCGGCGGGATGCGATCGACCTGCCGCTCGCCCGAGACCAGCTCGCAGGCGATTCCCACGCCGTAGGGCCGGAGCTCCCGCTCGTAGACGGGAACATAGGCCACGTGCTTCCCGGTCCCGGCTCCGTTGCAGGGCTCTCCTCCGCTGCCCCAGCCTTTCCCGAGCGCCACCAGGTCGAAGCGCTCGAACTTCTTTTTCCGGGCGTCGAAGTGGAGATAGCCCAGCAGGCGGAAATCGCCCCCCATCGGCTCGAGGCTCTTCGCGTCGAAGACCTGGCCCTTCCGGGCGAATCCTTCGAGCCGCAGACGGAAGCCGGCGTCCGACGCGTCGTCGACGGTCAGCGTGAACTCCGCCGCGCGGGTCTCTCCGTAAGGGCGGTTGTTCCAGCCGACGAGTTCCGGCAGCATGTAATAGG
>DASVNH010000120.1:0-33984 GCA_036383955.1 Planctomycetota bacterium
TCCGCTACGCGGCGCGGATCGCGCTGGAGCGCCGGCCGGTGGAGGAATGGAGGGACCGCGCGCTCGCGGAAGGGCCGGTCGCCGCGCTGATCGCGCTGGCGCGCCTGGGGCGGAGCGAGGATCTCGGGGCGATCGTCGACCGCCTGAGCGCGCTGCCGCCATCGGACGACGTCCTTCGCGCCTTCCAGCTGGCCTTCATCCGGCTCGGCGCGCCCGGGCCCGAGATCCGGGCACGCGCGCTGGCGCGGCTCGACCCGCTGTACCCGTCGGGGCGCTACGCCTTCGACCGTGAGCTCGCGCAGCTGCTGGCCTATCTCGGCGCCGAGCGCTTCGTCCCGCGGACGCTGGGCCTGCTCGCGTCGAGTTCGGCCCGCGAGGAGCAGACCCACTACGCGTTCGTGCTCCGCACGGTCCGCGCGGGCTGGACGGAAGCGGAGCGCCGGACCTACTTCGAGTGGTTCGGGCGCTTCTCGGACTACCGGGGCGACATCGGGTTTCCCCTCTTCCTGCGCAACATCCGGACCGACGCCCTCAAGACGCTGGAGCCGGAGGAGCGGCGGAAGCTGCAGCCGTTGCTCGACGGCCAGTTCAAGAAGGCGACGGCGATCTACGAGGATCCGGGGGCCGTCGTCCGGCGCTGGACGTTCGAGGAGCTCGTGGGGGAGGTCGAGCAGCCGAACCAGAAGCGGAACCTGGTCCGGGGGAAGGCCTCGTTCGCGAAGGCCCAATGCCTGACCTGCCACCCGTTCGCCGGCGAGGGCGGCGCGGTGGGGCCCGACCTGACGGGCGTGGGAAAGCGCCTGTCCCGCCGGGATCTCCTGGAAGCCATCCTGCGGCCGTCGAAGGACGTCTCCGACCAGTTCCGCCTGACGCTGGTGCAGAAGACCGACGAGGAAGTGCTGGTGGGCCGGATCCTCGACGCGGACGACGCGAAGGTCGTCCTCGCGACGGACCCGTTCGCCGAAGAGCGCCTGGAGATCCCCCGCCGCGAGATCCGCCGGCAGCGGATCTCCATGACGTCGCCGATGCCGGAGGGGCTGCTCGACCGCCTCGGGCGGCTGGAGATCCTGGATCTGATCGCCTACCTCCTCACGGAGTAGGCGCGCGGAAGTCGATGGCCAGGATCCGCAGCGGGCCGTCGCTGGAATTGAACTGCAGGTGGCCGGCGGGCGACGGGCCCTGGGGCATTTCGACTTTCACCGGCTTGCCGTCGAACGTGGCCGTGACCGACAGTCCCCGGCAGACGAAGATGACTTCGTGGGGGCCGGGCGGGAGCGCGCCGATCTGAGCGCCGTCGAGCATGACGCCGTACATCCCCGTGGCTGACTGCCGCACGGCAAGTCCCATGAAGCTGGCGTTCCCGACCTCGAAGCGGAAGCGGATGTCGCCGTCCCCCCAGGTGCCGGAGCTCTGGGCCGCGCCCGCTTTCTCGATTTTCTGGGTGAGGACGCCGCCCTGGAGCTGCCAGGTGCGCAAGTCGGTCGGATTCAGGAAGTCGGCGTTCCGGCCGTCGAAGATGGACACCCAGGGGCGCCCTTCGGGGATCGAGGCCAGATGGGCCTCGAGAGCGGCCGTCAGGTCGCTCAGCCCCCAGGCGGCGACGCGGGTCTGGAGCGCCTTGACCTGGTCCATCTTGCCCACTTTGCGCGCCTCGGCGGCCTGGGCCTTGAGGGTGTCGAACAGCCGCTGCGCCTCCTTGCGCGCCTCGGCGGCCTTGCCGTCCAGGAGCGCCTTCCATTGGGCGTCCGGGTGCCGGTTCCGGGCGGCTTCGTAGACGTCCGCGGCGGCCTTGAAGCTCTCGCGGGCCAGGAGAGGCCGCGCCTGGTCGTCGAGCGCGGCGACTTCGCGTGGAAGGTTCAGGACCTCGGCCGGACGCGGCGGCGGAGGCGGGGGGGGCGCCGGACGGTCGACGACGTGCGGCGGGGCGGGGGGAGGAGGAGGCGGCGGCTGGGGACGCCCCGAGGACATCGCCAGCCAGACGATGACGAGCAGGGCGCCGGCGCCCACGAGGAAGCCGACGAGAAGGCCGGAGCCGCCGCTTCGAGCGACGGGCGGCCTGGGCGTCTTGGACGACGAAGACGGGCGGGCCACCGCCCGGGCGGTCGCGGGGGCCGTCGAAGGATCGGCGACTTTGCGGAGGAGGGCCTTCATCTGGTCCGGGGAGAGGGACGTGAGCTGGCTCTGGGCGCAGACGACGCAGTAGGCCCGGTTCTGGATGCGGAAGGCGCGGTCTTTCTCGAAGTCCGTCTCGCGCAGCTGGGTCTGGCAGCCGGTGCAGTACAGGATCTCGCGGCCCATCGCAGGAGTATAAACGTAGAATCCTCAAAGAACATGAAGGACTATCTCCAGAACGTGGCCTGGGTCTTCCTGTTCGTGGCGGGCGCGCTGGCCGCCGGCTTCGCCCTCGAGTGGTTCCGGCGGCGGGCCTTGCGGAACTGGGCGAAGGAGCAAGGCGGGACGTTCGAGCCGGGAAGTCTGCTCGGCAGCGTGGAGATCCCGGAAGCCGCCGCCTTCGACGGCGAAAGCAAGCCCTCTTACAGCCACGTGAGCCGGATCCCCACGCCCGAGGCGACGTACGTCCTGGCCCAGTACTACCTCGGCTACAAGGACGTCCGGAACAACCAGAAGTCGATGTCCTACGTGGTCTGCTTCATCACCCGGCCCGGGGCGGATTGGCCGTCCGTCGACGTCGAGGTCACGGGAGAGGGATCGCCCGAAGCCCTCGCGCGGCTGCTGCCGCCGGCGGCGCGGGAGGAGCTCCTCGCGAACGAGACGCTGATCGCGGGGCTGAAAACCCGGGGCGGCGTGGCGCGCCTGCAGGCCGTCGTCCCGCTGGCCGGCGGCTACCCCCACCGGGAGATCTACGCGGCCGCCCGGCGCCTCGTCGCGGCCTGGAAATAACGCGGTATACTTCCTCCCGAATGGCCCGCCTTCTGATCGTCGACGACGACTCCCGGGTGCGACGCTTTGTCCGCGACGTCCTGGTGGGGGCGGGTCACGAAGTGGCGGCCGTCGGGGACGCGGAGTCGGCGGTCGCGCGCCTCCTCTCCTTCCAGCCGGACGTCTTCGTGCTCGACATCCATCTGCCCGGCATGGACGGGCTGTCCCTCGCGCGCAAGCTCCGGAAGCTCCACGTTCCGGTGGTCGTCATTTCGGTCCGGACCGACCCCCATCACAAGGTGAAGGCCCACGAATCCGGAGCCATCACCTATCTCGAGAAGCCCTTCCGGAAAGAGGACCTTCTCGACGCCGTGCGCTTCGCTCTCGGCGTGAAAAGTCGGCACGAAAAGTAATTCGACGACTTTTCAGGGGTTTCCGCCACTAGGGGTCGGAGCGGCGCGGTCGGCGGCGTTACGAAACGTAACAGCCGCGCGACGGGATGAAGCCTCGCGTTTCATGCGCGCCTTGAGCCCCAGCGGGTTGCGCCGCCCCGGCCGTTGGCACGGCCGTTGCTCCCTCCCGCGGGGTGCGGGCCGCGGAAACTCGGAGGCGGGCCATGGTGGGCGCGTTTCTGGTCTTCGTTCCGGCCGTCCCTTACGGCGTCCTGCAGCTGGCGTCCCCCGGATCCGCGACCGCTCCCCTGCCCCCGCGGGCGGACGACGTCGCGCACGCCGGGCCGGACGTCACCGACGGCCCCTCGCCGCTCTCGGCGAAGGCGGTGCGGGAGCGGTCGAAGGGGTGGGAGTGGAAGCCGCTCGAGTCGTCGGGCTGGAAGATCCTGATGGCCGAGCACGTGGCGATCCGGGGGGACGCGCCGCTGGAGGCGTTGCGGACGTCGGGCGCCTACCTGGAGGCCTACCGGGAGATGCTGCGGGCCGGGCTGGGGGGCGACGCGGAGGGGATCATGTTCTCGCTGCGGGTGTTCGCGGATCCGCGGGAGTTCCGGGCCTACGCGTCGATCCTGGGGGCGCCGAACGCGGAGTCGCTTTACGACCCGCGGACGCAGGAGGTCGTCATCTGCCACGAACCCGCCAAAGGCCCGTCGTGGCTGCGCCGCACCCTGGCGCACGAGTTCACGCACGCCTACATGGACCGGGTGTTCCGCCGCGTCGAGCCGCTCTGGCTCTGCGAGGGCCTGGCGGAGTACTTCTCGAACTTCGAGGTCCTGGAAGGCCGCCTGGTGCCCGGCCGGGTGGACCGACGGGCGGTCCTGCTGCTGTCCCTGGAGGCCCCCCTGCCCCTCGCCCGTTTCCTTCGCCTGCGCCGCGACGAGATGTACGGCCCCGCCTTCCCCTCCCACTACGCGCAGGCCTGGTCCCTGGCCCACCACCTCATGTCGCGCCGCGACGGCACGATGGACCTGCTGTTGCGAGGCGACCCCGTCCAGGATCTCGAAGAGCTGGAGAAAGACTGGAAAATCCATCTGAAGAAGCTGAGTGAATAGTGCCAAGTGCCAAGTGCCAAGTACCTAGAGATCCTAGGGAGGAGCGAGTTCGTGTTTGAGCTGGCGGACATGAAGGTCTGGCAGAAGGCGCGCCTGCTCTGCGTGGAGGCCTATCGGATCAGCGGGATGTTTCCGCCGAAGGAACGCTTCCGTCTGACGGATCAGATCTGTCGGGCAGGCATATCCGTGGTCAACAACATCGCGGAAGGCTTCGGGAGAGGAGGGGGAAAGGACTTCGCCTACCATTTAAGGGTCGCGCGCGGTTCGGTCGGCGAAGTTCGCACCTGCGGGGTCGTCGCGTGCGATCTCAAGTACGTCTCGTTTGCGGACATCGGCGTCCTCGACGGCCTTGGCCTGGAGACATACAAGATGCTGACCGCGCTTTTAAAAAACGTCGGGGGGCTTACCTGATGTCTCGGGTAAGCCCCCCGTAGGTACCTGGCACTTGGTACTTGGCTCTCGGGTCTACATCATTCCCGGGAAACTCGGCATCCCCGGATTCTCAGGGTCGCCTTCGCCGCGGGGGATGTCGTCCTCGATCTTCTTCTCCGGCTTCTCGGAGAGCACGGCTTCGGTGGTCATGAAGATGATCGCCATGCTCGCCGCGTTCTGGAGGGCGAGGCGGACGACCTTCTTCGGGTCGAGGATGCCGGCCTTGATCATGTCCTTGTAGGCGCCTTCCTGGGCGTCGTAGCCGTAGGCGTAGTCCTTCGCCTCGTCCACCTGGTTGACGACGACGGAGGCGCGCGCGCCGGCGTTCTGGGCGATCTGGCGGATCGGCTGCTCGAGGGCGTGCCGCAGGATCCCCGCGCCGATCTTCTCGTCGCCGCCGAGCTTGAGGGCGTCGACCGCCTTCCGCGACCGCAGCAGCGCCACGCCGCCGCCGGGCAGGACGCCTTCCTCGACGGCCGCCCGCGCCGCGTGCAGCGCGTCCTCGATGCGCGCGCGGCGCTCCTTCATCTCCACTTCGGTGGCGGCCCCGACGTTGATCTGGGCCACGCCGCCGGAGAGCTTGGAGAGCCGCTCCTGCAGCTTCTCCTTGTCGTAGTCGGACGAGGCCTGCGGGATCGCGGCCTTCACCATCTGGATCCGGCCCTTGATGGCCGCGTCCGAGCCGCCGCCCTCGAGGATCGTCGTGTTTTCCTTCTCGATGATCACGCGCTTCGCCGTGCCGAGCTCCTTGACCGTCACGTCCTCGAGCGGGACGCCGATGTCCTCGAAGATCGGCTTCGCGCCCGTGAAGACCGCCAGGTCCTCGAGCAGCTCCTTGCGGCGGTCGCCGAAGCCCGGGGCCTTCACCGCGCAGGCCGTGAAGACGCCCTGGAGGCGGTTGACCACCAGGAGAGCCAGGGCCTCGCCCTCGACGTCGTCCGCCACGATCAGCAGCGGCCGCTTGGTGGCGGCCACGCGCTCCAGCAGCGGGATCAGCTCCTGCGCCCGCGAGAGCTTCTTCTCGTAGATCAGGATCAGCGGCTTGTCCAGCTCGCAGGTGAGCTTCTCCTGCTTGTTCACGAAGTACGGCGAGACGTAGCCCTTGTCGAACTGCATCCCCTCGATCCGCTCGATCGAGGTGGTCAGGGCCTTGCCTTCCTCGACCGTCACCGCGCCGTCCTTGCCGACCTGGTCGACGGCCTGGGCGATGATCTTGCCGATCTCGGGGTCGTTGGCCGCCGCGATCGTGGCGACGTTCTCGACGTCCGCCTTGCCGTTGACGGGCTTCGCGTTCTTCGCCAGGTCCGCGAGCACCGCGTCGACGGCCTTCTTGAGGCCCGCCGCGATCGCGATCGGGTTCGCCCCCGCCTCGATGTGGCGGAGGGAGTCGGAGAACATCGCCTCGGCGAGCACCGTGGCGGTCGTCGTGCCGTCGCCGGCGACGTCGCCCGTCTTCCGCGCGACCTGCTTGAGCAGCTGGACGGCGGCGTTCTGGAGGTTCTTGGGGAGGTCGACGGCCTCCGCGACCGTGACGCCGTCGCGGGTGACGAGCGGGGCGCCCCAGGGCTTCGCGATGGCGACGTTGTGGCCGCCGGGTCCGAGGGTGAGCTTGACGACGGCGGCGAGCTGGCGGACGCCCTCGAGGAGCGACGCGCGGGCTTCGCGGCTGAACTGGATGATCTTGGCGGCCACTAGGGTGTCTCCTTCAGCACGTTCTGGATCTGTTCGGCGATCTTCTTGGACAGGGGGATCGCCTTCTTTTTCTCGTCGGTGAACGCGAGCTCGGTCGCCTGGTCGTAGCCCTGGACGTCGATGGTGGCGTCGTACGTGACCTCGCCCTGGACCTTGGGGTCGGAGGAGACGAGGGTGGCCTTGCAGACGAGCGTCTTCAGGCGGCGCTGGTCGTCGGACGTCAGGCGGAGCACGGCCTTGGACTTCTTCCAGTCGAAGGCGCCCTGCTGGGCCTGCTCCTTCATGATGCGCTCGATGTCGGCGCCTTCGAAGGCGAGCTCGACGACGCCCGGCTCGACGAGCTTGGCGCCGGCCGGGTTCTTCGAGAGGACGGCGAGGGCTTCGTCGGGGTTCTGGATGCCGCGGCCGGCGCCGGGGATGCCGGCCTCGTCGGCGGTGACCCAGCCGACGAGCGAGTGGTAGACCCAGGCGCGGCCGGGGCCGGCGAGGACGATCTTCTTGTCGTCGCCGCCCGAGGCGGTGTAGTGGCTGTAGAGGACGCCCGGGCGGACCCAGACGCAGCGGCCGGTGTAGTCGAGCGGATCGCTCCGGGGCACGGCCAGGCGGCCCTTCCAGGTCGCCTCGTAGCTCTTGGTGGTGCGGGTGTTGTAGGAGACGTGCTCGACGACCGACTTGGCGCTGGCGGGATCGTACGCCGCCGCCGGTTTCTCCGGCGGCGCGATCTGCAGGGCCAGAGATAGCAGAAAAGCCGTCATGGGGCCTCACAGCTTATACGACGCGCCATAAATTGGACAGTACGATTTATGGTTTGTCGAAGCGGGCCAGGGCGCGCTGCAGGTTCTCCTTGGCCCGGAAGAGCACCGACTTCACCGCCTCCAGCGACAGGCCCATCGTCTCGGCGATCTGGTCGTAGCTCATGTCCTCGTAGCGCGAGAGGAGCACCGCCATCCGCTGGTTGTCGGGCAGGGCGTCGACGGCCGCCTTCACCGCGTCCCGCAGCTCCTGGCGGTGGAGCCGCGCGTCCGGATCCTCCGCCGAGGGGTGCTCGAGCAGGTCGTCGGCCGGCGCCCCCAGCGTGGGCCGCGACTTCCCCGCGCGGATCTCGTTCAGGCAGTGGTTCACCGCGATCCGGTAGAGCCAGGTCGTGAACTTCGCCTTCGGCTCGTACTTCATCCGCGCCCGGTAGACTTTCACGAAGATGTCCTGGGCGACGTCCTCCGCCCGCGACGCGTCGCCCAGGTAGCGGAAGACCAGGTTCAGCACCGCCCGGGTGTGCCGGTGGACCAGCTCCTCGAAGGCCGCCTCGTCCCCCTTCTGGAAGCGGAGCATCAGCGCGATGTCGGGATCGGCGTAATCGCTCATGGGCCCTTTTGTAGGATCGGCGCGGGGCTCATTTCTTCCGCAGCACTCTCTTGTTTTCCACCCGCTGGGTCACGCCCAGGCCGTCGAGGTGCTCCAGCAGGGGGATCACGTACTTGCGGCTGGTCCCGACCAGGTCCCGGAACTGGGCCGCCTCGATGGCGCCCTTCTCCTGGATGGCGCGCGTGATGAGGTCGATGGCCTCCTTCACCGCGTCCTTGTGCAGGAGGACGTCGTCCTTGAGCCGCGCCACCGCGCCGCCGTCGACGAGCATGGCGAGGACGCGGTCGACGCGCTCCTTCGCGTAGCGCGGCATCTTGGCGTAGAGCTCCTCGATCCGCGGCGTGTTGAAGCGGGTTTCGCGGACGAGGCGCTCGATCTCCGCCGCGCACTCCCCGTCCTCGCGGGAGAGCTTGACCTTGAACGTGGCGCGGCGGATCTTGTCGGCGTCGTGGACGAGGGTGCCCTTCTCGACGAGGCCCTGGAGCGCGCGCTCGAAGAGCGGGGCCTCCAGCTTGGCCTCGTTCTTGAGGACCAGCGCCTCCATCCCGGCCCGCAGCGGGTTCTTGATGTGGAAGTTCTCCACCAGCACCGCGACGTGGTCCATCGTCTTCTCGAACGCCTCGACGTGCATGAAGCGGTTCGGCTCGAAGCGCGCCAGCTTGGGCTCGAGGAGCTTGACGGCCTCCTCGACGGCCTTCAGCGGGGTCTTCGACGCGACGGAGAGCTCCTGGAGGTTCAGCGTCTTCCGCCCGGCGTCCTTGAGCGCGAACTCCACCGGGCCGTGCTCGCTCGTGAGCGTCCGCTCCTTCTCCACCAGCTTGAGCGTGATCTCGTCCTTCAGCCGCTTGAGCTTCTGGTCCGACGCGTCGAGGATCTTCCCGCCGCCGATCGTGTACATCGGCGTCTGCAGCCGCGCGATGTAGGGGTCGCCCGCCGCCACCACGATCGGCTCGTCGAGGCGGAACTGCACGTAGCCCTCCTCGCCGGGCTGGAGCTCCTTCTTGTCGAGCAGCACGATGTGGCCGTCGCACTCCGCCGTCCCCGCGTGCAGCTTGATCGGCGAGAGGTTCTTCAGCGTCCGCGGCTTGTCCGGGACGTAGCGGAAGCGCGCTTCGACGTAGCTCGACGCCTTGAAGTAGCCGGGCGTCGCCGCCACCATCCCGCGGCGGACTTCGTCGTGCCCGACGTCCGTCACATTGATCGCGCTGGAGTGGCCGGCGCGGATCTGCTCGACCTCCGCCTTGTACGCCTGCAGGCCGCGGATCCGGCCCTGCTTGCCGCCCGGGAGCAGCTCCAGGACGTCGCCGATCTTCGCGGCGCCGCTCATGGGCACGCCGGTGACGATGGTGCCGAAGCCCTTCGACGAGAAGACGCGCTGGATGGGCATGCGGAAGACGCCCGAGACGTCGTGGGGCGGCGTCTCGCCGACCAGGCGGTTGATCGTGTCCATGAGGGCGTCGATGCCCTCGCCGGTCAGCGCGCTGACGGCGTGGACCGGGGCGCTCTCGAGGAAGGTCCCGCGGACGAGCTGCTTCACGTCGTCGGCGACCACGCCGCGGAGGTCGGCGTCGGCCTTGTCGGCCTTCGTGAGGACGATGATGCCCCGCTTCAGGCCGAGCAGAGACATGATCGAGACGTGCTCGCGCGTCTGGATGTTGATGGACTCGTCGGCGGCGACGATGAGCAGGACGATGTCGATGGACGTCGCGCCGGCGACCATGTTCTTGATGAAACGCTCGTGGCCGGGGACGTCGATGATCCCCACCTTCCGCCCGTCCTTGAGGACGAAGGGGGCGAAGCCGAGGTCGATCGTCATCTCCCGCTCCTTCTCCTCGGGAAGGCGGTCGGGATCGATTCCGGTCAGGCGCTTGACCAGGGTGGACTTGCCGTGGTCGATGTGCCCGGCGGTGCCGAGGATGACGTTGTAGATGTCGGCGGCCTTGCCCATCGGTTGTGGATTTTAGCACGGCGCTTGTGATGTAATCCGGAAACTCGCCGCTCCCCCGCGCTTCCTGGACCTGGACCTGTGACCTGGACCTGTGTTGGAAACTCGATGGCCGACATCCGCCGCTCCATCCTCGACTGCGTCGGCGGGACGCCCCTCATCCGCCTGGACCGGATCTTCCGGAAGCCGGGCGTCGAGCTCCTCGCCAAGCACGAAGGCCTCAACCCCTGCGGATCGGTCAAGGAGCGCGTCGCCGTCGCCATGGTCGAGGGGGCGGAGCGCGACGGCCTCCTGAAGCCCGGCATGACGCTGGTGGAGTCGTCGAGCGGCAACACCGGGGTCGGCCTGGCGATGGCGGCCGCCGTGAAGGGCTACCCCTGCCTGATCACGATGTCGGACCGCGTCTCCGTCGAGCGCCGCCAGATCATCCGCGCCCTCGGCGCCCAGCTCGTGCTGGTCGAGGGCGGCTCCGACGAGGCCTGGGACCGGGCCGACGCGATCGCCGCCGCCGATCCCCGGACGTATTTCCGGATCCACCAGTACCGGATGAAGTACAACGTCGACGTCCATGCCGAGACCACCGCGCCCGAGATCTGGGAGCAGACGGGGGGGAAGATCGACGTCCTGGTCGCCACGCTCGGGACCACGGGGACGATCGTGGGCTGCTCCCGCTACCTCAAGGCGAAGAACCCGAAGATCCGGATCGTGTCGGTGGAGCCCACCCCGAAGAACGAGCAGCAGGGCATCCGGAACCTGGCCGCGCAGCGCGTCCCCGAGATCTGGGACCCGGCGGCCGTCGACGAGCGGATGATCTCCGAGGACGAGCCCTCGTTCCGCCTGGCCCGCGAGCTGGCCTTGAAAGAGGGCCTCTTCGTCGGCATCAGCTCCGGCAGCGCCCTCTGGGGCGCCCTCGAGCAGGCCAGCCGCCTCGACCAGGGCACGGTCGTCGTGATCCTGCCGGATAGTGGATATAAGTACTTAAGTACCAACATGTTTAGATGATATTGCAAGCCGGTCTGTCTACTACGCTATTTTATGAGTAAGTACTTAATTACCAAGATGTTCAGATGTTAACGCTGGTGCGTCGCCTCAACGTTAACAATTCTCTCTACTTCGCTATATTTGCGCTGCTTCTGTTTCACCGGGTGATCTTCTTCGGCGAGACGCTGGTCGCCACCGACTTCCTTCACGCCTCCCCCGTCTGGAGCGAGATCCCGGGCCCCGTCCGCAACCCGGCGATGTCGGACACGATCGAGTACTACTACCCGGCCGAGAAGATCGCCTCCGACGCCCTTCGCCGCGCCGAGCTCCCGCTCGACAACCCGTTCGTCTTCAATGGGACCCCCATCCCGCACGGCGTTCACATCTGGAACTCCGTCTGGCCCGTCAAGCTGCTGTTCCTGGGGCTCTTCGACCCCCTCCGCTCCTACGACTTCTTCGCGATCTTCCATTGGTGGCTGGCGGGCGTGGCGATGACGGCCTACCTGCGCCATCTCGGCCGGAGCGGCTGGGCGGCGTTCGCGGGCGCGCTCGCGTTCGTGCTCTCGGCCCGCGCCTCCACCTGGCTGCACGGGCATTACATGATGGCGACCTTGGCCTACGCGCCGCTCGCGTTCCTCTGGGGCGAGCGCCGCTCGCGCTGGGCGGCGCTGCCGATCGCCGGCCTCTTCTTCACGAACCCCCAGGCGGCGCTGGCCGTCGCGGCCGTCCTCTTCCTCCGGGAACGCGGGTCGTGGAGGAGGTCGCTGAGCGGCGGCCTCCTCGCGGGCATCGCGCTGGTCCCGCTCTGGTTCACGATGCGGGAGGGGATCCGGCATCCCGGGGTGGAGGCGGCGGCGTTCTGGCAGGAAGGGCCGCGGACCTGGCTGCTGGCGCTGGACCTCGTCTGGCCGGGCTTCTGGCAGGGGACGATGACGCGGAACGAGTACGCCGCCTACCTCGGCCTGCTGCCCCTGCTCGGAGTGGTCCTGGCCTGGAAGGAGGAGCGCTTCTGGGCGCGGGTGATGGTCGTGGTCCTCGCGGCGGCCACCGTCTGGCCGATCCCCGTCCTGCTCGCCCCGGTCACGTTCAGCCTGGCGACCCGCTACCTTTTCCTCTTCGCGATCGGCGGGGCGGTGCTGTTCTCGCGGGCGCTGGATCGACGTCCCTTGCCGCCCTGGGCGATGGGGACGGTGATCCTTCTGGTGGTCGTGGACCTGGCGCCGCGCTTCTACGCCTACAACCGCCCCTACGATCCGGCGCCCCTGCGGGAGCGGCCGCTCGACCTCCCGGGCGGTCGGGTGGGCTGGATCCTGGAGGACCATGGCCAGCTTCAGCGGCCGGTGACGCCGCCGCTCTCCCTGTTCGGGATCGCCTCGGTGCAGGGTTACGACGTGATGGTGCCGAAGGCGCAGGCGGAGGCGATGGGGGCGGCCGGCTGGGTGCGGGGCGACCGCCTGATCGAGCTGAAGGATCCGGACAGCCCGAAGCTGGAGGCCCTGGGCCTGCGCTGGCTGCTCGCGGACCGGCCGCTGGAGCTGACGCGCTTCCGTCCGGCGGGCCGGTCGGCGGGCGTCTGGATCTACGAGAACCCGTCGGCCCCCGATCCGCCGCCGCGGCGGTCGCGCCGCTGGCCGCTCGCGCTGGGCGCGGCCTTGAGCCTGGCCGGGATCGTGGCGTCCTTGACCCTTCGCGGGAAAGGGGGATATAGTTGAAGCCTCTGGGGAGGATCCGGGCATGGACGCACCTGTCGTGGACGTCTGGGGCGAGCTCCCCATCAAGGGCGGCATGCTCCGCGTCCGGCTTCTGCCGGGCGACGGCCTGAACAAGATCCGGGCCGCGCAGTTCTCGGGGCCCTTCAAGAGCCAGCCCGAATCGGCCGTCCGGCGTCTCGAAGAAGAGCTCGCGGACCGGACCATCGACGAGGCTCCCGCCCGGATCGAAGACTGGTTCGACAAGAATCCCGGGGCCGTCTCGGGCGTGGAGCCCGGCGACCTCCTGACCGTCCTGTCTCTCGCCCACATGAAGGTCCGGCGCGCCCAGTCGCAGGCGCCGGATCCCTCCGCTTGGAAGAACGAGAAGAAGTCGTAGGCCTTCTCCGGATGGCAGCGATCGTCCGTCGGGCCCGCGCCGAGGACCTCGACGCCGTCGTGCGGCTCTGGCGCGAAATGTGGGACTACCACGCCCGCTTCGACCCGCATTTCCAGGCGACTCCCGCCGCCGAAACGGTCATGGCCGGCTGGATCGAGGAGAACATGACGGCGCCGCGCTCCGCCGTCTTCGTCGCCGAGGAGGCGCCGGGGCGGCTCGAGGGCTACTGCCTCGCCATGATCCTCGAGAACCCGCCCGTCCTTCCCCATCAGTTCTTCGGCTACGTCTCCGAAATCTCCGTGAGCGAGAAGCGCAAGGGCGTCGGCGGCGAGCTCCTCCGCGCCGCGCACGCCTGGTTCCGCGAGCGCGGCGTCCCCTACGCCGAGGTCAACGTCTCCGTCCGCAACGAGGCCGCCCGCGCGTTCTGGCGCCGCCAGGGCTACGGCGAATTCCTCGAGCGCCTGCGGGTCGAGCTATGATCGGAGAGGACCGCGACGCCCTGCCGCGCCTCATCCCCGTCGGCCGGCTCAAGCCGCGCGGTTTCGCCGTCCGCGCCGACCCGACCCCCGAGGAGGTCGGCCGCCTCGCCGCCTCGATCCGCAAGCACGGCCTGCTCCATCCGATCCTCGTGCGGCCCGCGGGCCGCGCCTTCGAGGTCGTCTGCGGCCAGCGCCGCCTCCTCGCCTGCCGCTTCCTCGGCTGGGGCGAGGTGCCCGCCGTGGTGCGGGAGCTCGACGACCGCCAGGCGCTCGAGGTCTCCCTCGTCGAGAACGCGCGGCGCGATCCGCTCTCGACGGCCGACCGCGAGCTCGCGCGCGGGCGTCTCGAGGCGCTCTTTCCGGGGCGCGCGCCGGCGGAGCTCGCCGCCTGGCTCGGCCCGGCCGCGAAGCCCGACGAGGCGCTGCCGGGCTGGGTCGAGACCATGCCCGCCGTGCCGCCGCCGATCGTGGAGGAAGGCGAGCTGCCGCTCCCGCCCCCTCCCCCCGATCCGGTGGCGGCGCCCGTCCTGGAGGGCATCGCGCCTCCGTCCCTGGAGGAGCCCTCGATCGTGGTGGCGCCGCCGGGGACGACGGTCCGGAGGACCAGCCTGGTGTCCCGGGCCCGGACGCTGCTCAACAAGCTCGCGAAGTCGGGGGTCCTCGACGTCCCCCTGCTCAACGAGGCCGTCGAGGAGATCCTGAACCGTCTGGTGAAGGGCCCGCTGCCCGACTTCCTGGATCTGCGCTATCCGCCGCGCACCAAGCGCTACCTGACGCGGCACTGCGTGAACGTGGCGAAGCTGGCGGTGTTTCTCGGCCGGGAGATCGGGCTGCCGCGGAACGAGCTGGAGCTGGTGGCGGTCTGCGGCCTGCTCCACGACGTGGGCATGATGCGGGTGAAGGACGACGTCTTCACGAAGCACGCGGCGCTCGACCAGGCGGAGTGGGAGCAGGTGAAGGGCCATCCGATCGAAGGCTCGCTGCTGCTGACGAAGGAGGTCGTGCTGCGGGACGTCGTCGCGCGCGTGGCCCTCGAGCACCACGAGCGGGCGGACGGCTCGGGCTACCCGGCGGGCAAGCGCAAGGAGGACACGCACGTCTACGCGCGGATCATCAACGTGGTCGACACGTACGCGGCGATGGTCTCGCCGCGGGCGCACCGGCTGCCCCATCTGCCCTACGACGCCATGCGGATCGTGACGGACTCCGGCGCCAAGGGGATGCTGGACTGGGAGCTGGTGAACGCCTTCGTGCGGGCGATGTCGATTTATCCCGTCGGCAGCTACGTGAAGCTCGAGGGCGGCGAGATCGCGCGGGTGATCCGCGCCCAGCCGGAAATCCCCGAGAAGCCGATCATCGCGGTGGTGGCGGACGCCCAGCGCAACATGCTGCCCGTGCCCGTCGAGATCGACCTGGCGATGACCGAGCCGATGCCGAAGTTCACGCCCATCGCCTCGCCGGCCTAGACCTTCGAGGCCTCCAGCGGGGAGGTCCGTTCCGGCGTCAGCTCCTCGTCCTCCTTCGCCGAGCGCACGCGTCCGGGCAGCAGCAGATAGGCGCAGGGGACGACGTAGAGGGTGAGGATCGTGGAGAGGGCGACGCCGCCGATGACGACCACGGCCATGGACTTCACGGTCTCGGCGCCGGGGCCGAGCGCCAGGGCGGGCGGGACGGCGGCCGCGATGGTGGAGACGGACGTCATGAGGATCGGCCGCAGGCGGATCGGCGAGGCTCGCAGGAGCGCGCCCTTCACGGAGCGGCCGCGCTCGCGCAGCTGGTTGGTGAACTCGACGATGAGGATCGAGTTCTTCTTTACGATGCCCATGAGCAGCACCATGCCGATCATGCTGTACATATTGAACGAAATCCCCGCCCACCACATGCCCAGCACCGCGCCGATGACGCTGAGGGGCATCGCCAGCAGCACCAGGAAAGGATGGACGAAGCTGTTGAACTGCGACGCCAGAACCATGTAGGCGACCACGATGCCGAGGCCGATCGCGATTCCGTAGTCGAACATCGCGTCCTTGAACAGCGCGGAGGCTCCTGTCGCGCCCAGGCCGTAGCCCGCGGGCAGGATGTCCCGCGCGATGTCCATCACCGCCTGGTTCGCGTCCTTCTGAGACTTTCCGACGGCGACATTCGCGGAGATCGTGACGGCCCGCTGGCGGTTCATGCGGGTGATCTGCTGCACGGTCGCCTGTTCGTGGAGTTGGACCACCTCGGAGAGCCGTACCAGCTTTCCTTCGCGGTTGCGGACCATGAGGCGCTTGACGTCGTCGGGCCGCGAGCGTTCGTCGGACTGGAGGCGGATGCGCACATCGTAGCGATGGCCGCCCTCCTTGAATTTGCCGGCTCGGACGCCCCCGATAAGGGCGTTGACGGTGTTGCCGATGGACAGCGCGCTGACGCCGAGATCGGCGGCGCGGCGGCGGTCGGGGAGAATTCGCAACTCGGGCATGCCCACCTGGTAGTCGGTGACGACGTCCAGCATGATGCCTGATTCCTTCATGCGCCGGGCGATCTCGTCGCTGAACTCTCCGAGACGTTCCCATTCGGGACCGGTGACGACGAACTGGAGATGGAATTGGTTGCCGCCGCGCCCCGTCATGCCTCTCATGGACATATCGTTCACGGCGAGGCTCTTGGTTCCGGGAATGGAGCCGAGGCGCTCGCGCAGGAAGGCCTGGAACTCGGCCTGGGTGATCGGCTTACCGGTCTTCTCGCTGCGGGGCCTGTCGGCGACCGGCTTGAGGGTCATGAAGACCATGCCCTCATCGACGTTTCCGCCGCCGAAGCCTCCCACGAAGGCGAAGTAGCGGTTGACGGGCCCTTTGACCCGCTGTTCCTCGAGGAGTTCCTCGCAGAAGCGGAGTCGAGAATCGGTGTACTCGAGATTTGAGCCTGTCGGGGTCTGAAGCCGGAGGATGAGCATGGACTGGTCTTGGTAGGGAACGACTTCCCAGCGAATCTTGCTGGCGAGGTAGATCGAGCCCAAGAATACGCCGAGGGAGAGCGGGAGGACGAGCCAGCGCCAGCGCAAGCAGGGGCTCAGGCTTTTCCGGTAGACGCGGCCGAGTCTCTTGAAGAAGCGGTCGAGCACGCCGGCGAAGCCGCCCGAGCCTCCGTGACGTACCGACAGGATCTGCGAGCAGCGCATGGGGGTGAGCGTGAGCGCTTCGAGGAGCGAGAGCGCGACGGCCACCGAGAGTGTCACGCCGAACTGATAGAGGAATTTCCCGATGATGCCCTTCATGAAGGCGATCGGGAGGAAGATCGCGATGATGGCGAGCGTGGCGGCGATCGCGGCCAACGTGATCTCCCGCGCGCCTTCGCTCGCGGCGCGGACCCGTCGTTTGCCCATCTCGCCGTGGCGGACGATGTTCTCGAGCACCATGATCGCGTCGTCGACGACGATGCCGATGGCCAGGGAGAGCGCCAGCAGCGTGAAGGTATTGAGTGTGAAGCCCAGGAAGTAAATGAAGATGAAGGCGCCGACGATGGACGTCGGAATCGCGAACAGGATGTTGATCGTCGAGCTCCAGGATCCCAGGAAGAGCCAGCAGACGATCGACGTGAGGATGACCGAGAGCACGAGGTTGAACTGGATCTCGTGGATCGCCTCTTCGATGAACACCGTCATGTCGGAGTTCACCTCGAGGTTCACGCCGGGCGGCAGTTCCTTCTGGATCTCGGCGACCTTGGCCCGGACGCCTTTGCCCACCTCGACCGTGTTGGCGCCGAACTGCTTCTTGATGCCCATGCCGATCGCCGGCAGGCCCAACGCCCGGGCGATGCGCCGCTTGTCCGCCAAGCCGTCCTCGATCGTAGCGACCTCGTCGAGGAAGACCGGCGCCCCGTTGCGGTGCGCGACCGTGATCTTGCGGAACTCCTCCGCCGACGGCGCCTCGCCGATCGCCCGGACGTTCATCTCGCGCGTCCCGCTCTCGATGCGACCCGCCGGGACCTCGACGTGCTCGCGCCCGAGCGCGGCGATCACGTCGTCCACCGACAGCTCCCGCGCCTCCAGCTCTTGCAGCTTCAGCCAGATCCGCATATTGCGGTCGATGTAGCCGCCCATCACCACCTCGCCCACACCGGGCACGGTCTGCAGCTTGTCCTTGAGGTGGTCTTTCGCGTAGAGCACGAGCTGCTGGATGGGGAGGTGCCCGGAGACTGCGACCCACATGAACGTCTGGTCGTCGGCGTTCTGCTTAGACACGATCGGCGGGTCCAACTCGCGCGGCAGTTTGTTTCCCGCCTGCGCGATCTTCGTCTGGATCTCTTGCACCGCGACGTCGATATCCTTGTCGAGGTTGAACTCGATCGAAATCGATCCGCGGCCCTGCAAGGCCGTCGCCTTCACCTCGCGGATCCCCTCCACGCTCATGATCTCGTCTTCGATCGGATCGATGACGTCCGACTCGATGATCTCGGGAGAGGCGCCTTCGAGTGTGAGACCGACCTGGACCTGAGGGAAGTCGACGTCCGGCATCTGGCTGATACCCAAGCGAGAGAAGCAGATGCCGCCGAAGACGATGAGGAACAGCATCATCATCCAGGCAAAGACGGGGTTCTTGATCGAGGTGTCGGAAAGGCTCACGAGCCCGCGCCCCCCTTCTCCGGCGGCTTCGGGGAGGGCGGCTCGCCCAGGTCGACCTCGAGGCCGTCCCGGAGCGTCAGCGCGCCGTCGATGACGACCCGCTCGCCCCGCTTGAGCCCTTCGACGATCTCCACCAGGCCGTCGAGCCGCAGCCCCAGCTTCACGACTCGCGACTGGGCCTTCACGCCGTCGAGCACGAAAAGGACGAAGCCGCGCTCGGTGGGCAGGAGGGCGCGCTCGGGGACGAGCAGCCCTTCCTGGCGCCCGGTCGTCATCTTGACCTGGGCGAACGTGCCGGCGCGGAGGCCGTCGGTCTTCTCCACCACCTCGGCCTTGCCCTCGATGGCCCGAGTGACGGGATCGGCCTTCTGGCTGAGGTGGAAGAGGCGGGCCTTGAATTCGACGCCCGGGGCGCCGCGGACGGAGAAGCGGACGTCCTGCCCGGGGACGAGCCGGGAGGCCTCGAGCTCGGGCACGGTGAAGCGGACGTGGAGGACGGAGACGTTGAGAATGCGCGCGACGACGGTCTCGGCCTTCACGTACTCGCCCTGGGAGACGAGCTTGCTGTGGATCAGGCCCCGGATGGGCGAGCGAACCCGGGCGTTGCGGTGGTCGCGCTTGGCGAGCTCCCACTCGGCCTGGGACCGCTGGACGTCCGCCTTCGTCTTCTCGAGGTCGGCGCGCATGGTGGCCATCAACTCGGCCGTCACGTACTCCTTGCCGGCCTTCTTGCCTTCCTCGGAGAGCTTCTGCCGGTTCGAGTAGAGCGTCTCGGAGAGGGCCGCCTGGGCGCGGGCGCGGTCAAGGTCCGCCTTGGCGCGCTCTTCCCCGAGCCGGAACCGGTCGACCTCGATCTCCACGAGGACGGTCTCAGGCGTGACCGCGTCGCCCTCCTTGAAGCTGACCTTCTCGACGATGCCCGCCACGGAGGCGGGGATGGCGATCTCCTCGGAGGCTTCGACGGAGCCGGAGGCCTCGACAGCGTATTCGATCTCCCGGACGACCGCCGGCGCGGCCGTGACGCGGGGCTTGCGCAGGTGCGCGCCCGTGGGCCGGGGCTGCTCGGACGGCTTGCAGGCCGCGAGCGCGAGAAGGACGAGCACGGCCGCGGGTCTCACGGGGAGCCTCCTCCGGGAAAGGCGCCGCTTTCGACCTCCAGCCGGACCCGGGCGAGCTTGGCCCGGTAGCGGGATCTGTCGCGTTCGAGCACGGCGGCTTGCAAGGTGTTGAACGACGTCAGCACTTCGATGTTCGTCGTGATGTTCTGCCGGTACTCCGCCTGGACGATCTCGTAGTTCTCCCGCGCGCTGGCCACGGCTTTCTCGAGCGCCCCCAGCTCGGCGTGGAACGCGGCGGCGGACGTCCAGGCGCGGCCGACTTCCCGCTCGACTTCCCGGCGCCGGCGCTGGGCCTCGAGGACGGCGGAGCGGACGTACGAGCGGGCCTCGCGGATCCGGGCCTGGGTGGCGCCGCCCTCGAAGATCGGGATCTCGAGGGTGAACAGGACGTCCCAGTCGATGTCCGCCGAGATGCCCTCGCGGTGCGTGTAGTAGTTGGCCTCGAGGTCGGCCCCCGGGAAGTAGCCGGCCCGCGCGATCCCCACGCCCTCCTCGGCGGCGCGGACCTGGGCGTCGAGGGCCCGCAGGTCGCGGCGGCGGGCGAGCGCGCGGGAGCTGAACTCCTCGAGCGGCGGGAGAGGGGCGGGCTCGGGCATCGCGTCGACGAGCGGGCGGACGCCGGCGACGCCCGTCAGGAAGCGCAGGGCGTCCCAGGCCACGGCGAGCGCGCCCTTGAGCCGCTCGATGGCGGCCTGGATGGAGGCGACCTCCGCCTCCTGCTGCAGGACCTCGGCGCGGCGGGAGATGCCCAGGCGGTTGCGGGCGCTGAGCTCGTCGAGGCGCTCCTGGGCGAGGCGGAGGGCGTCGCGCTGCGTCGCGAGCTCGCGGTCGGCGGCGAGGACGGCGTAGAACGCGTCGGCCACGTCGGCGTAGAGGACGAGCTTGGCGTGGCGGAGGGCGTCCTCCCCCGCCGCGGCGAACTCGCGGTTCTGCCGGAGGGCGTAGAACTCGCGCAGCCCGCTGAAGATCGGCTGCCGGACGTTGAAGTTGTACTGGGTCCGCTCCTTCTGCCGGAAGCTCTGGGCCGCGTCGCTGGCGCCGGGGTCCGGCGGCTCGTCCTGCCGCGTGTAGGACGCCCGGAAGGAGGCGTAGGGGAGGATCTGCGCGAAGACCTGCTCGTAGCGCGTCCGGATCCGGGCGAGCTCCTCGCCGTCGAGCGCGAGCGTCTCGCTCCGATGCAGGGCGAGCCGCCAGCAGTCGTCCAGGCCGAGCTCGGGCCGGGCCGCGAGCGCCTCGTGGCGGACGCGGGCGTCGTCGCGGGACCGGACCTGGGGGGCCTCCTCGTGGATGATCCGCTCGTAGCTCCAGCGGTCGGCGTCGCTGGACGAACAACCAAGGACCAAGGACCAAAGACCAAGGACCAAAGGGACCCCCCCCTTCCCCCCCGGGGGGGCGAGGGGGGAGCGCCCTTGGTCTTTGGTCCTTGGCCCTTGGTCCTTAGGTTTCACGGCTTTTCTCCAGGAGGCGGTCGACGACCGCCAGCGACGTCGCGAGCCGCCCCACCTCGCCGGTCGAAAGGTTGCGGAGGATGGCGCGCCAGCGGTCGTGCCGCCGCTTCGCGAACTCGGCCAGCAGGGCGCGGCCCCGGGACGTCAGGGACAGCGACACCCGCCGCCGGTCGCCCGGCTCGGCGCCGCGGCGCGCGTAGCCCCCGCGGACGAGGCGGTCCGACAGCTCCGTGGCGGTGGAATTCGAGACGCAGAGCATGCGGGCGACCTGGCCGAGGACGGCCGAGCCCTCGCGCTCGAGCGTCCAGAGGACGCGCATCTGCGCGAGGGTCACGCCTCCCGCCGCCGGCTGCCTCGCGCGGATCGTGAAGAACCGCGAGAGGACCGAGTGAAACAGGAGGTCCAGGTCCTGGGCCGCTCTCTTCCCCATAACGTTCGGTCACCGAATGATACGGTGACCGAACGATCGGGGTTGAAGAAAAGCTACTTCTTCTTGGCCGGCTTGGCCTTGGACTTGGCCGGGGCGGCGTGGCCGTGGCCGTGGCCCTTGCGGTGGTCGCCGTCGTCCGGCGGCCGGCGCAGCTCCTCGGCGATGCTGTGGTCCAGCTCGCGGCGCGAGAGGGCGAGCGGGATGGGGCCGGACTTGAGCAGGGTCGTGTGGAAGAAGGACTCGGTGAAGCGCGCCTCGAGGCGGTCCTTGGCCCAGCGGCGGAGCTCCTTGAGCCGCTCGCGGCCCCAGAAGTGGGCGCAGGGGTCGCCGGGGGTGTAGACGTAGCGGCGCGACTCGGACTCGGCGCAGATCCGGTCCATGCCCATGTGGTCGATGAGGCTCTCGACGGAGTCCTCCCAGCTCATCTTGCCGAGGGCGAGGCGGACGTCGTGGATCACCCGCACGGCGGAGAGCAGCTGGTTCTGGAGCTGCATGAAGCGGGAGGCGGGCTGGTCGTCGTAGCCCATCTCCTTGGCGCGCTCCTCGCAGTACGGCCCCCAGGCCCCGGCGACCGTCGGGTCCTCGTAGAGGGCGCGGATCATCGAGGGGTTCTTGATCGCCCACTCCATCTGGAGGTGGCGGCCCGGGTAGCCCTCGCGCAGCGCCAGGGAGGCGAGGGTCGCCTGGTTGTGCTCCTTGAGCTTGTCGCTGTCGCAGTCCCCCGGCGTCACCCACACGTAGCCGTCGTGCTTGGGCTCGAAGCGCGCGGGCGGCCAGTAGCCGCTGAACGGCAGCACGTGCCGGAGATAGGCCGGCGTCTCGATCACGTAGACCTGCTCGCCCTCCGGCAGCTGCGCGAACTTGCCGCGGTTGGTGAACTGCCGGCCCTTCGCGACGGCCTCCCGGACGTGGCGCAGCACGCCGTCGAAGTTCTCCGCGTGCTGCTGCTTGATCATGTCGCGGATGTCCTCGAGCGGGACCTTCCGCTTGATGGCGCGCGCGACGTCCTTCTGCTTCTCCTTGATCCGCTCGATCTCCTCCTCGGCCTTGGCGAGGAAGCCGGCGGGCGCCGCGTCGATCCCGCGGACGCGCAGCAGGCGGCGGAGGGTCTCCTCCCCGATCGCGTGCTCCTCCTTGCAGTCCGGCAGGACGTCGACGATCAGCCAGTCGCTGTACTTCTCGAGCGTGTTCTGGGTGGTGTCGATGAGCTTGTTCAGGTCGCGCTGGGGCGTCGCGGGCAGGTGCTCGCGGCCGATGTCCTTGAGCAGGTTGAAGAAGCCCGGCAGGCGCGTGATCGTCTCGAGCTCGATCTCGACGAAGAGCTTCACCGGCGTCCGCAGCTTCGCCTTCGAGTTCTCGATGTACTTGGGCATCTTCTCGAGGCGTTTCATGATCGAGCGCATGCGCAGGTTCAGCGGCGCGTAGTTGCGCGACAGGAGCTGGAAGATCGCCAGTCCGATCACCCGCGGCGCCTCGGGCGACTTCTCCCAGTAGCGCAGCTCCTCGCGGTCGAAGAGCGTGTTCTTGATCATGTGGATCGCCAGGTCGCGGTCCACCGCCGCCGCCAGCGGCAGCGTCTTGGGGTCGATCTTCTGGAAGTCCGACAGCGCCCGGTGCAGCCACTTGTGGTCGTCGAGCTCCCGCTCCAGCGAGCCCTCGGGCATCTTGTCGTCGAACTCCGCGTGGGAGCCGAGACCGGTCCCCACCAGCGGATGCCGGTGGGTCCATTCCTTGTAGAAATCCTTCGACAGCTTCTCGAGCTTCTTGGACGCGTCCATGGGGTCTCCTAAAGGGGGTCCGCGGGCCTCAATGGCCCAGGACCTTCCGGAGCTCCTGCGTGAGCGCGGGGACCACCTCGAACACGTCCCCCACGATCCCGTAGGTCGCCGCCTTGAAGATCGGCGCGTCCGGATCCTTGTTCACGGCGACGATGACCTTCGACGTCCTCATCCCCGCCAGATGCTGGATCGCCCCCGAGATGCCCAGCGCGATGTAGAGGTTGGGGGAGACCGTCTTGCCGGTCTGGCCGACCTGCTCCGAGTGCGGGCGCCAGCCGTTGTCCACGACCTGTCGCGAGGCCCCGACGGCGGCGCCCAGCACCGCCGCCAGTTCGTCCCTCAGGGCGAAGTTCTCCGGCGCCTTCAGGCCCCGGCCCCCGGACACGATGATCGACGCCTCGGTCAGCTCGATCTTCTTCTTCTCGGCCGCGGCCGCGACTTCCTTCACCGCCGAGCGGAAGTCCGCGTCCTCGAACGCCGGCGCGAGGTCCTCGACCGCCGCCGCCCCGCCCGCCGCCTCCGCCGCGAACGCGTTCGGCCGCAGCGTCAGCACGGCGGGCGACGTCCGGAACCCCACCGTCGCGATCGCGCGGCCGGAATAGACCGGGCGCGTCGCCTGCAGCCTCCCGCCCTCGATCTTCACCGCCACGCAGTCGCCCGCCGCGCTCGTGCCGAGCAGCGCGCCCACGCCGCCCGCGAGATCGCGGCCCAGCGACGTCGCCGCCATCAGCACCGCGCCCGCGCCGTGCTTCTTCGCGGCCTCGACGACCGCCTTCGCGTACGCCTCCGGAGCGTAAAATTTCAGGCGCGGAGAGTCGACGACATAGACCTTCGACGCGCCGTGACGTCCCAGCGCCTCCGCGTGGGAACGGATCCCCTCTCCGACCAGGGCCGCGGCCGCCGTGCCCCCCGCCGCGCGCGCCAGGCGCGCCGCCTCCGACACGGACTCCAGGCTCGCCTGCTTGAGCTTTCCGTCGCGGACTTCGGCGAAAACGAGAATGTTCATAGGGGAGTCTTCAAAGTCCCGGCTAGAGGACCTTCGCCTCTTCCTTGAGCAGGCGCACCAGCTCGGGCACCGCCGCCGCCCCCTGCCCCACGATCCGGCCCGGCGGCCGCTCGGGAGGCGGCGACAGCTTCAGGATCTCCAGCGACGGCGCCGCCGCGGCGGCCGCCACCGTTTCCACCGGCTTGGTCTTCGAGGCCTTGATGCCCATCAACGACGGATATCGCTTGTCGTGGATGCCGTTGATGCCCTTCTGCACCGACACCACGCAGGGAAGCGCGAGCTCGACGACCTCCTCGCCGCCCTCGATCTGGCGGCGGGTCTTCGCCTTGCCGCCCTCGATCTCGAGCGCCGCGCACACCGTCACGCGCGGCAGCCCCAGCAGGTGCGCCACCATCGTCGGCACCTGGTAGCCGTCGTCGTCGATCGCCTGCTTGCCGAAGAAAAGGATGTCGAAGCCCCGCCCCTTCAGCGCCGCCGCGAGGATCTGGGCGGTCGGCCAGCCGTCGAGCGGCGTCCCGCCCTTGATCAGCAGCCCCTTGTCGGCCCCGATGGCCAGCGCCTTCCGCAGCACCACGTCCGTCCCGTCCGGGTCGGCCGAGACCGCGACGACCTCCCCCTTCCCCGCCTTTTCCTTCAGGCGGAGCGCGACCTCGATCGCCAGCTCGTCGTACGGGCTGATGGCGAATTCGACCCCCTGGGGGTCGATGCTCTTCCCGTCCGCGGCGATCTTGATCTTGGCGGTGGTGTCCGGAACCCGCTTGAGACAGACTGCCAGGTTCATGATTCGCGGTATTATAGTCCCGCCGCTCGGACCATCAAGGGAAATGCCCGGCGTTCGCCTTTGACCTTCCGAACCGTCCGGCGTCCATGTACTTGAGAACGGCATGACTTCGCTGCTGCTCCTGGCGGTCCTGCTCCAAGCCGACGATTTCCAGAAGCGCGTCAAGGTCGACGGCACCCGCGTCCTCGTCGACGACCGCCCGATCTACGAAGGAACCTGGAGAACGGCGGACGTTACGGTCCGGGAGAGCCCGGGCCGCCCGCCCTGGAAGTCCGTGATCGTGCTCATCGACGGCCAGGAGCGCGTCCGACTTCCCGTGCGCTCGCTCGCGAAGCCGGTCGCCTGGCCCCCCTGCGACGCCGAGGAGCTCCGTCCCGTGCTCAAGAAGCGGGTGGAGACGACGGAACACGTCCAGACCCTCGTCCTCCTCGTCACCACCGACAAAGGCGACGCCGAAATCTACCGGGGCGAGCCGGCCGAGACCCGCGTGGACCGCACTCCGGAGGCCTTCACTGTTTACCTGGCGGACAGACCCCTCTACCGCGTCGCCCGGCGCGGACGGCGCCCGGCCACGCCGGACGAGGTCCTCGCCGCCCTCAACGTCCACCGCGAGCGCGCCAAGGTCCCCCGGGTGCGCCACGCGCCGGGCCTCTCCCGCGGCTGCGACCTCCACGCCCTCTACCTCGCGAAGAACGACTGGAAGGGGCTGTCCGGCCACGACGAGGATCCCAAGGGCGCCGGCTACACCGACGAAGGCGCCCGGGCCGGCAAGCGCTCCGTCATCAGCCCCTTCGCGGGCCACGAATCTCCCTTCGAGGCCCTCGAAGGCCTGATGGCCACCCTCTACCACCGCGTCAGCGTCCTCGCCCCCGGCCTGACCGAGGTCGGCGTCGGCTGGGCGTGGCGGCGCGACGGCCTCGGCTACCTCGTGATCGACGTCGGCAGCGTCGACGCCCGGCACGACCCGAAACTCTGGCCCGTGCTCTATCCCGCCCCGGGCCAGGCGGACGTCCCCCTCGACTTCGGCCTCGGCGCCCGCGAGGCGCCGAACCCGCTGCCGGAGGGCGTCGACGCCGCCGGCTACCCGGTCACGATCCAGTTCCCCGAGCGGGTGGAGAAGGTCCTGGATCTCGAGCTCACGCTGTCGGAGGGAGGGCGCGACGTGCCCGGCTATCTTTCGACGCCCGACGCGCCCGCGCGGAAGGACTGGCCGCAGCCCGGCGTGGTGTCGCTGATCCCGAAGGCGAAGCTGAAGCCGGGGACGTCGTACGTCGTCCGCCTCCGCTATCGCGACCTGGGGGCGGCGCGGGAGTGGACCTTCACGACGCGCAAGTAGCGCGGTTGTTGTATTGTATGCCGAATGGACGAGCGCGAGCTGGTGGCGCGCTGCATCCGCGGAGAGCCGCGGGCCTGGGAGCGGTTCGTCGACGAGTACGGCGGAGCGGTGCTGGACGCGGCGCGCTTCACGCTGCGGCGGGTGCTCGGGGCGGTGCGGGACGAGGACGCCGACAACGTCGTCCAGGCGGTCTTCGTGGCCCTCTGCGACAAGAACGCCCACCGGCTGAAGCTCTTCCAGGGCCGGTCCAGCCTAAGGACCTGGCTCACGAGCGTCACGACCCGCTTCGGCCTCAACTACATCCGCACCGAGAAGCGGAAGGGATCGCTCAAGTACGTCGCCCTCGACGAGGCGGCGGGCGAGATCCCCGAGCGCGAGCGCGCGCTGCTGCCCGGCCGCGCCGAGGAGCGCGACCAGCTCTACGCCGCCCTGGAGCGCATCCCGTCCCGGGAGCGGCTGATCCTCAAGATGTTTCACTTCGACGGCCTGTCGTACAAGGCGATCGCCGACGTCCTGAAGATGCCGGTGAACTCGATCTCTCCCCTGCTCCTGCGGGCGCGGGATTCGCTGCGCAAAGAAGTGGGGATTCCATGAAGCCTGTACGAGAGCGGCGGCGGCCGGTGTCGGGACTCTAGACGATGAATTGCCCGGAATCCGAAGTCCTGGCCGCGCACGCCGACGGGGGCCTCGAGTCCGAGGAGTCGGCGCGCCTTCTCGAGCACGCCGCGGAATGCGAAAGCTGCCGCCGGGAGATGGCGCTCCTGGAGCTTTCGCGCGCGGGCGCCGGGACGGGGCTTCCGGCGCGGCAGCGGGCGCGGGCGCTCAAGGCGGCGCTGCGGCCGCGCGCGCCGCGCGCGTTCGCGCGGACCGGGGGACGTCGCTCCGCGGTGGCGATCGCGGCGGCGGCCGTCGCGCTCCTCGCCGTCGGCCTGCTCATCCTGGCCGGGCGGAAGGGGCCGTCGCCGCTTCCCGTCCCGAAGGCGCCCGTCGCGCGGACGGAGCGTCCCGAGCCCGCGCCCGAGCCGGCCCGGTCGGAGCCGGAGCGCGTCCGCGTGGAGCCGCCCGTCCCCGTCGAGCCGCCCCGTCGCGCGGAGCCGCCGGCGCCGATGCCGGTTCCCGAGCCGCCGAAACCCGAGCCCGCTCCCCTGCCCGAGCCGGCGCCCGAGCCGCCGAAAGCGGGCGAGACGCGTCCCGAGCCGGCCGCGCCGCCCGCGCACACGGTCGCGACGCGCGCGCTCTCCGAGATCCAGCTCACGGACTTCTCCGGGACCGTCTCGATCAAGCGCAAGGGGATGTCCTCGAAGGAGCGTCCCGCGGGCATGTCGCGCCTGGCGGAGGGCGACGTCCTGTCGTGCGAGAAGGCCGCCGGCTTCCGGGTGGGCGGGGTCCATCCGGTGGTGCTCGGCGACAACACGACGGTGTCGATGGCCTGGGCCGCCCAGGACCAGGCGCCGTACATCCACGTGCGCGCGGGCGAGGTGACGGTGGATTCGACGGGCCCGACCCGCTGGATCGTGAGCGACGGCACGGTCGCGGTGATGATCAAGCAGGCGCAGGCGCGGTTCGCGGCGACGCCCGGCAAGGGCCTGCGGGTCTCGGCCCTCTCGGAGCCGATCTACGTCCAGCCGGACGGCGGGGCCGTCCACGCGCTGCGTCCCGGCGAGGAGCTCGAAGTCGCGAAGGCCTCGGTGGAGACGCGCCCCCTCGAGCCCGGCAAGGCGGACCGGACGCTCGCCTCGTTCCACGCGGCGCGTCCGCGCCAGAAGACGATCTTCTTCACGAGCTGCGATCCGTCCGACGCGAAGCGCGAGCACTTCTTCGTCCAGGAAGGGACGTTCCTGAAGAACGAAGCCCTGCTGTCGAAGGAGCGGCCCGACCGGTCGATGGCGGTCGCGCTCGCGCCCAACCCGCGCTTCACCTGGCGGCCGAACCTCGTCCTGCGCTTCCGCGTCCGCACGAACGCGCAGGTCGTCACGGCCTCCGTCCGCGCCGACGAGCGCCGCTACACGCTGGTGAAGGACGTCGCGATCGCGCGCGAGCGGATGAACGCCTGGGTGGCGGTGGAGCTCCCCTTCCCGATCACGGAGGGGGCGATGGGCTTCGCGCGCGACGACGGGATGAACCAGCTGACGTTCACGTTCGAGGACAAGTACGACGTCCTGCGCTTCGAGGCGAAGGGCAAGGACGTGTTCGGCGACCAGAAGCCCTACCTGCTGGTCGACGACATCCAGGTCGTCGTGAAGGACTGATTACCGGGCGAACAGTTTCATCGCCGCCAGCACGCCCGCGACGAGCGCCCCCACGCCGAGGCAGACCCAGTTGAAGTACTTCTCGATGAAGCCCTTCACTCCTGGGCCCTTGTAGTAGCAGATCGCCGCCAGCAGGTAGAAGCGGGCCGAGCGTCCGAGCGTCGAGGCGAGCAGCAGCGTGGGCAGGCTGAGGTGCAGGAAGCCCGAGCCGAGCGTGATGAACTTGAAGGGCAGCGGGGCGAACGAGTAGCCGAGCGTGACCAGGAACTGGTTCAGCTCCAGCATCTTCCGCCGCTCCGGGGTCAGCTCGCCGACGATGCGCACGCCGATGGAATCCCAGAGCCAGTACCCGATGTAGAAGCCGGCGACCGCGCCGAGGACGCTCGCCGCGGTGTCGACGGTCGCGTACCAGAACGAGCGCTTCGGCTTTTCGAGCGAGAGCGCGACCTGCAGGAAGAGCGGCGGGATGGGGAAGACGAACGAGTCGAGAAACGCGAAGACCGCGAGCGCGACGGTGCCCATCGGGTGATGGGCCCAGGAGAGGATCCAGACGTAGAGACGGCGCAGCGGATTGCGGGAGGGGGCGGCGGCCGCGAGCTCGGCGTTCAACGGCCGTATTTTAGGCGTTCGGCGAGGATCTCGGGAAGGCCCGAGCTGACGATCTTGCGCGCGGCCTTCTCCACGTCGTAGCGCACGCGGTTGACGCGGATGAGCGACTCGTCCGAATCGTAGACCACGCAGACGGCGTCGGGATTTTCGTCGCGCGGCTGGCCGATCGAGCCCACGTTCACCATGATCTTCGTGTTCTCGTCGATCTTCACTTCCGTGTCCATGTTGAAGGACACGTTCTTGCGCTTGAAGAAGTTCACGGGCACGTGCGAGTGGCCCATGAACGACAGCGGCGTGGTCTGCTGTTCGAAGGAGAGATGGGCGTCGTAGCTCGTCTGGATGTACTCGAAGAGCTCGGGCGAGTAGAGCGTCGAGTGCACGACCGTGAAGTTGTCGCAGTATTCGACGAGCTTGAGCGAGCGGATGTAGGTCTTGTGCTCCTCGGGCAGCGTCTTGCGCGTCCAGAGGGCGCTCTCGCGCGCGTAGGCGTTGAAGAAGTCGATGTTGAGCTTGTCGACGGCGGCGAAGTCGTGGTTGCCGGCGGTGACGACGGCCTTGAGGCGGCCGCGCACGATGTCGATGCACTCGATCGGGTTCGCGCCGTAGCCGACGAGATCGCCGACGGAGACGAAGCGTTTGACGCCCTGCTTCTCCATGTCCTCGAGGACGGCTTCAAGAGCCTCGAGGTTCGCGTGGATGTCGCCGAGAATGCCGTATTTCATGGACTATCGGACTTCCCGCTTCTCGAAGAGAGTACAGGCCACGAGGAAGACGGCGCCAACGTACAGGACGGCGTAGACGGACGCGAAACCCAGATACCGGATGGAGAGGATTGTACCCTCGCTGAAATGGCTTTGCAAGTTGAAGTACCCGAGATTGGGAAGGATGTACGAGAGCGCCTTGCCGGCGGCGCTGAGCGGAGCGACGTCGAGGCGCTCGACGCTGGCGAGCATGTAGCCGGAAAGGTTGCCGAGGACGAAGACGAAGGCGGTGGCGGCGACGGAGACGACGACGGGGAAGAAAGCGGAGAAGCTGACGGCGACGGCCGTCACGACGGCGGCGTGAAGGAAGGAGAGGAGGACGCCGCTGCAGACGGAGGCGCCCTGGGTCTGGATGAACGCGCCCCAGATGACGCTCCACGCGCTGCCAAACGCCGTCGAGCCGTTGGCCACGTCGTCGAGGAGATCCTGGTCGCGAAAGGGCAGGTGAGGCCAGGCCATTGTCCACAAGGTTAGCAGTAAGTAGCAGCCGAGGACGAGCAGGCCGGGCACAAGCGAGAGGAGCAGCCCGAGATACTTGCCGACGAGGAACTCCGAGCGCCGCAGAGGCTTGGAGAGCATCGTGACGGCGGTTCGGTCCTCGAGTTCCTGCGTGACGACGACGCCGGAGAGGATGGCCGTGATGATGAAGCCCCAGAAGAGGAACGTGGCGACGCCCATCTCCCGCACGAGATTCATTTCCTGGTAGAAGGAGAACAGCGTGAGGAACTTGGAGAGAATAATGGCGACCGCGAACGACTTCAGGAGGATGAGATAGAGGGGACGCCTCACGATCTCGCCGTACGTCGCCGCGATCACCACGCGGGTCGCGGGACTGCATAATCTATGGGTCACGTCGCTCCTCTCGAGGCCGTTTATTATATCGTCACGCCGGGCACGGTGATATACTCCGTTCGTGCGGGCGGGGGCCCGCGAGGGAAGTTGAAGTCAGAGAGAGAGAAGGGGGAAATCATGTCTCAGCCCGCACGCCGCCTCGGCATGGGTCTCGGCGCGCTCCTCGGCGAATCCAAAGAAGCTCCCGCCGCCGCTCCGCCCAAAGAGGGCGTGACGACGATCGACGTCAAGAGCGTCCGCGCCAATCCGTTCCAGCCCCGGCAGGAGTTCGACGAGAACGAGATCCGCCAGCTGTCCGAATCGATCAAGCGCCAGGGCCTGCTCCAACCCGTCGTCGTCCGGCCCGCCGGCCCCGGCTTCTACGAGCTCGTCGCCGGCGAACGCCGCTGGCGCGCCTCGCGCCTGGCCGGCCTCGAGTCCATCCCCGCCGTCGTCAAGAACGTCGACGACAAAAAGATGCTGGAGCTCGCCCTCGTCGAGAACATCCAGCGGCGCGATCTCAACCCGATGGAAAAGGCGCGGGCCTTCCGCCAGCTCATGCAGCAGCACGGCTGGACGCAGGAGGATCTCGCCGACGCCGTCGCCATGAGCCGTCCGGCCGTCGCCAACTTCATGCGCCTCCTCGAGCTTCCCGCCGAGATCCAGGAAGCCGTGTCCCGCGGCAATCTCAGCATGGGCCACGCCCGCGCCCTCCTCGCCGTCCCGGACCGCGCCAAGCAGATGAACCTCCTGCGCTCCATCCTCCAGGACGACCTCTCCGTCCGGGCCGTCGAGCAGCTTGTGTCGAAGAAGCCGGGGACGTCGAGCGCCAAACCCGCCTCCAAGAAAGACGCCCACACCCAGGAGCTGGAACAGAAGCTCATGGACAAGCTCGGCTTCAAGGTCACGATCGAGCCCGACGCGATCGTCGTTCCTTACGCCGGCAACGCCCAGCTCACCGCCATCCTGCGCCGGCTCGGCGTGCTCTGAACTCCCGCGATCCCTATCCACCCGCCGGACGTCGAAAGAGGTCCGGCGGTTTTTTTTGTTCCACGTGGAACAAGGTCCGCGCGACGCCGCCGCGGACCGGGCTTCGATCCGCGGTCTTGCGTCGGCTCGGCGCGCCCTGAACTTCCGCGATCCTCATCCACCCGCCGGACGTCGAAAGGGCATCCCGCGCGAAGCCGCCGGGCAGGATGGCGCGCGCCGAAATGTTCCACGTGGAACAGGGACGTCGCGGCCGGCTCGGGATGTTCCACGTGGAACAAGGAAGGACATCGCCCCCCGCGACGTCGGTCTGGGGGCAGGGGGGGAACCCTTGGGGTTTTGGTGCTTGGGAGTTCCGCCCGAAGGGCGGCGCTACTTCTTCTTCGCGGGCGCGCCGGGGATCTGGCGGATGCGGACGGCGGTTTCGCGGAAGGTCTTTCCGTGCCCCGAGGCCTTGTCGGGCTCGGGCTGCTTCCCGCCTTTCCAGGGATTGGCGAGGAAGTAGTCGAACGGAAAAATTTCGTGGCTGTACTTGCCGAGCGCGCGCATGAAGCCGGGGGCGTGGATGCCGAGCCAGCCGAAGTTGGTCAGGATGAAGATGTCGATGTCGTCGCCGCCGGCGGGGAAGGACTTCACCACCAGGCCGCAGTGCTCGGAGCCGTCGGCGATTTTCACGACGGCCGCGAAGAGGCCGGTGTCCTCGCTCGTGAAACCGATCGATTCGCGGACGTCCGGATTCGCCTCGCCGTCCTGCCCGGGCAGGAGCAGCCAGCATTTCCCCTCGAGAACGTCCTCGCGTCTGATCTCGCTCAGCTTCATTCCGCTACCCTAACCGAACTAGCTTATTCTTCCGGCCGACGGACAGCAATAGGCTAAGGCACATTCCTCGCATTTCGGTTTTCGCGCGGCGCAGATTTTCCGTCCGTGCCAGATCATGCGGTGGGAGAAATCGATCCACTCCGCGGGCGGAAGCGCCGCCATCAGGTCGCGCTCGATCTTCTTCGGATCCTCTTCGCGGGTCAGGCCGAGGCGGCGCGAGATCCGCTGGACGTGCGTGTCGACCACGACGCCGGTCGGCTTCTTGAACCAGGTTCCCAGCACGACGTTCGCGGTCTTGCGCGCGACGCCCGGCAGCTCCAGGAGCTCCTCCATCGTGTCGGGCACTTGGCCGCGGTGCTTCTCCACCAGCAGGCGCGCCGCGCCCTGGATGCTCCGGGTCTTGTTGCGGAAGAAGCCGGTGGAACGAATGTCGCGCTCCAGCTCGCGCGGGTCCGCGTCGGCGAAGGCCTTCGCGCCGCGGTACTTCCGGAAGAGCGCCGGAGTCACGAGGTTGACCCGGACGTCCGTGCATTGGGCCGAGAGGATGGTGGCGACGAGCAGCTCCAGGGCGTTCGAGTGGATCAGCGCGCAATGGGCGTCGGGGTAGTCCGCGGCGAGGCGGTCGACGACCCTCTTCGCCCGCTCAGCGATCGAGGATCTGGAGGACGTCATCGAGCTCCCGGGTGTTGAGGACATCCTTCGGCTCCAGCCAGGCCCGCCGCGCGACGCCCAGGCCGTACTCGATGTTCTCGAGATCCGACGTCGAGTGGGCGTCGGGGTTGATCGACAGCATCACGCCTCGTTCCTTGGCCTTCCGGCAATGGACCCAGTCGAGGTCCAGGCGGTTGGGATAGGCGTTGAGCTCGACGATCTTGCCGTGGGTTTTTGCGACCTCCAGCACGCGGTCGAGGTCGATCTGAAATCCTTCGCGGCTGAGGAGCAGCCGGCCGGTGGGGTGGCCGAGGAAGTCGAGAGCTTCGTTCGCGAGCGCCCGGCAGACCCGCTCGGTCATCTCCGCCTTGGGCATCTGGAACTGGGAGTGGACGGAGCCGATGACGAAGTCGAGCTCGCCGAGGATGGCGGGATTCAGATCCAGGGTGCCGTCGGGAAGGATGTCGCACTCCAGGCCCTTGAGAATGCGGAAGTTCTTCCAGCGGGCGTTGAGGCGGTCGACCTCCTTCATCTGCGCCCGGAGCCGGACCTCGTCCAGGCCGTTGGCGTAGGCGGCGGCCTGGCTGTGGTCGGACAGTCCCATGTAGGAGAGCCCCATGGAGCGGGCTTTTTCGGCCATGGCCTCGATATCCGCCTTGCCGTCGCTCCATGTTGAATGGGTGTGGAAAACACCTTTAAGTGATTGGTAACCAATGAGTTGAGGCACATTATGGAAAGTCAGTTCATTTCCGTTCTCGCGGATCTCCGGCGGGAAGTAGGGAAGGCCCAGCGCCGCGTAGACGTCCTCCTCGCTGGAGCATTCAATTTTATTAGAACCTCCCGAGATCTCGTATTCGTTGACCTTCAGGCCCTTTTTCTGCGCGATCTGGCGCAGGGCGACGTTGTGCTCCTTGCTGCCCGTGAAATAGGCCAGGGCGTACGGGAACTCCGCGTCCGTGACGACGCGCAGGTCCACCTGCAGCCCCGAGTCCAGCCGCACGCTCGTCTTGGTCTCGCCCTTCGCCAGGATCTCCTTCACGCGCGGCGCGCCGACGAAATGCTCCATCACCGCCGGCGCGTCGTCCGACGACGCGAGGAGATCGACGTCCCGCACCACCTCGCGGCGCCGCCGCAGGCTTCCCGCGATCGACGCCCGGCGCACCGCCGGGAACTTCTCCAGCCGCGCGAGGAGCTCGCGGGCCACGGGCAGGGCG
>DASVNH010000121.1:0-2295 GCA_036383955.1 Planctomycetota bacterium
TCGCCTGACGGCGAAGCGCTAAGGAGGGTACGGAAAGTGCCACAGAGACTTAGACCGCCGATGGCCCCTCGTAAGGGGGGATCAGGCAAGGGTGAAAAGGCGGGGTAAGAGCCCACCGCCTCGACGGAGACGCCGAGGGCATGGTAAACCCCACCCGGAGAAAGGCCAAATAGACGCGCGCGGCCGCACGTGGCCAGGGGCGGCTCGCCCCGGCCCTTCCCGCAAGGGAGGGGGTGCGCTGGGTAGGCCGTTCGAGCGACGGCGCAAGCCGCCCGCCCAGATAGATGACCGTCACCCTCCGTAGCGGACCGCCGAAAGGCGGGCCGCGAAGGAGGGTCCAAAACCCGGCTTACAGCGCCCCCTTCTTTCGCGCCCGAACGTCCGTATAACTCCGGGAGGATAGGTCCATGAAAGCCACGCTCGCCATCGCCGCGCTCCTGGCCGCCGCCGGGACCGCCGCCGCCCAGCAGGACGACGAACGCGTCAAGCGCATCCTCGACCGCGTCGAAAAAGAGATCCGCGACTCGGAGGCCCGCCTCCGCGACGACATCCGCGCCGTCCTCCGCGCCGAGCTGCGGAAGGAGCCGGCGGCCAAGCCCGAGCCCGGGCCGTCGGCCGAGCCCCCCGCGCCGCGCCGCCGCGTCCTCCTCGGCGTCACCGCCGACGAGTTCACCGACGCCGAGCGCAAGGCGCTGGGCGTGGGCGGCGGCATCAAGGTGGGCGACGTCCGCGGCCCCGCCGCGACGGCCGGCGTGAAGGCCGGCGACATCCTTCTCGAGCTCGACGGCAAGCCGGTGACGGAGGAGACGGTCGGCGCCGCCCTGGAAAGCAAGAAGCCCGGCGATGAGATCGAAGCGACCCTCCTGCGGGGCGGGAAGCGCGAGAAGGTGCGGATCCGCCTGGCCGAGCGGAAAGAGTAGGCGGAATATGGGGTTGGGCCGATATAATACCTTCACGGAATGAGCACGCAGAGCTTTTATACCCCCTCGCAGGCCGCGGGCGTACTCGGCTGCAAGGAAGAGGACGTCCTCAACCACATCAAGAGCGGCCAGCTCAAGGCGGCGTTCATGGCGAACATCGCCAACTACGTCATCGCCTACAACGACCTGATGGCCTTCATCAAGGCCACCAAGGACTTCAAGAGCATCCAGAAGATGGTGTCCCGGCGGATCGTCATCGTGGATCGCGATCCCAAGGTCCAGGACATCATGAAGATGGAGCTGGGCCGCCAGGGCTTCGACATCAAGATCGCCACGACCGAGCGCGAAGTGTCGTTCCTGGTGGACGAGGTCAAGCCCGACGTCATCTGCGTCCACGCCGGCGCGACCACCCGCGAGAAGGAGCCCGTCAAGGCCAGCCTCGAGCGGGCGCGCTCCCATTGCCGCACGTTCATCGTGCTCTATCACAACTACGCCGCCTCCATCTCCAACAGCCCCGAGTTCCAGGCCAAGATGAAGGCCATCAACCCCGACCAGATCGTCGTCCTCGAACGCGGCGTCACGCCGCTCGTCGACGCCGTCCGAGCGCGCTACGGCCTCAAGACCACCGTCGTGTCCCGGAGGCCGCTCGCGTGAGGTCCAACACCCTCCTCGGACGTCCGTAATACAAGTCATCGGAGGTGTCCCCATGATCGCCGCCCTGACCGCGTTGCTCCTTCTCGCCCCGGCTCAGGACAACAACGACGCCCTCAAGAAGAAGATCCTGCAGGACGTCGAAAAGCGCCTCAAAGCCCAGGAAGAGCGCCTGCTCAAGGACATCGAGCGGGTCATCGACGAGGAGCTCGGCCGCCCGAAGGCCGCGGCTCCCGCGCCCAAGCCGGACGCGCCCAAGGCCGAAGCGCCCAAGAAGGGCCGCGGCTACATGGGCGTGCGCCCCGGCGACCTGAGCGACGAGGAGAAGGCCGAGCTCAAGATCAAGTCCGGCATCAAGGTCGTGGAGGTCGTCGAGGGCGGCCCCGGCGAGAAGGCCGGGCTGAGAAAAGACGACGTCATCACCGCGATCGACGGCAAGCCCGTCGACTCGCCCCAGGAAGTGCCCGCGATCGTCCAGGCGGCGGGGGCGGGCGCGAAGCTGAAGGTCGACATCCTCCGGGCCGGCGAGAAGAAGTCGATCGACGTCACGCTCGGCAAGCATCCGCTGGACGAGCAGCAGGGCAAGGCGGAGCCGCCGAAGGAGGGGGACCTCCGCGAGCGGCTGAAGAAGTTCAAGGAAGCGGAGCCCAAGCAGGATCCGCCGAAGGCGACGCCGGCGCCGAAGAAGGCCGAGCCGAAGAAAGTCGAGCCCAAGCAGGAGGAT
>DASVNH010000122.1:0-10718 GCA_036383955.1 Planctomycetota bacterium
CGCCTCGCGCGCGCGGGCGGCGTGCTGCGGAAGGCCCTGGAGACATGATCGCGCTCGGGCTCATGTCGGGGACGTCGGCCGACGGGGTGTCGACGGCCGTCGTCGACATCGACGCGAAGCGCAAGCTGCGGCTGCTCGCGCACGCGACGGTGCCGTATCCGAAGGCGCTGCGGGAGCGCGTGCTCGCCGCGCGCGACGCGCGGACGCCGGAGCTGTCGGCGCTGCACGCGGACCTCGGCCGCTTCTTCGCGCGCGTCGCGGTGAAGGCCGCCGGCCGCCGGAAGATCGGCGTCATCGGCTCGCACGGGCAGACGGTCTGGCACGCGCCGGGGCGCCACTCGCTGCAGATCGGCGAGGCCGCTTACATCGCCGAGGCCACCGGCGTGACCACCGTGTGCGACTTCCGGGCGGCCGACCTCGCCGCGGGCGGTCAGGGGGCCCCGCTGGTGCCGTACCTCGACTGGACGCTCTTCGGGGGGACGGGGATCATCACGCTGAACGTCGGCGGCCTCGCGAACGTGACGATCCCCGGACGCCGGCTCCAGGACACGATCGGCTTCGACACCGGGCCGGGCAACTGCCTGATCGACGAGGCCATGCGCGCGGCGTACGGGAAGCCCTTCGACCGCGACGGCCGCGTGGCCGCCTCCGGCCGCGTCGACGACGCCCTGCTGCGCCGGCTCCGCCACCCGTGGCTCCGCAAGGCGCCGCCCAAATCGACGGGCCGCGAGCTCTGGAGCCGCGACTTCCTCCTCGCCCGCGCGGGCCGCGAGCTGCGGCGGCGGCCGGCGGACGTCGTGGCCACCCTCACGGCCTTCACCGCGCAGACGGTCGCGGACGCGCTCGAGGGGCGGGGCGCGCAGGAGGTCGTCGTCTCCGGCGGCGGCCTGCTGAACCCGGCGCTGATGCGGGAGCTCGAGGCGCGGCTGTGGCCGGCGGTGCCGCGGCCCAGCACGGTGTACGGGCTGCCCGCGCTGGCGAAGGAGCCGGTCGCCTTCGCGCTGCTGGCCGCCGAGCGCCTGCGGGGCGTGCCGACGGGCGTGCCGTCCGCGACGGGGGCGCGACGTCCGGCGCTGCTCGGGAAGATCGTGTCATGAACAAGATGACCCTGCGCGAGAAGTGCGCGCAGCTCGTCTTCTTCGAGTTCCGCTTCGACGCCCCCGACTACGACGCGGCCATGCGCCGGGCGAAGGATCTCGGCCTGGGCGGCGTGGTCGTGCGCGGCGGCTCGCTCTTCGAGCTCGGGCCGTTCGTCAACACCCTGCAGAAGAACGCGAAGCTGCCGATGCTCGTCGCGGCCGCGTACGACCGCGGCGCGGGGGCCGAGGTGCGGGGGGCGACGCATTTCCCGCCGCACCTGGCGGTCGCCGCCGCCGGCTCGGAGGAGCTGGCCCGCTCGAAGGGCCGCCTGACGGCGCGCGAAGCGAAGGCGATGGGCGTGCGCTGGCTGCTGGGGGCCGAGCCCGCGGCCTTCGCCGGAAACGAGGCGCTGGCGCGCGCGTACGCGGACGGCGCGGCGGAGATGAAGGTCCACGCCGGGGCCGTCGAGGGCGTGAACCTCGCCCCGGCGGATCCGGAGGAGGCCATCCTCGCGCTGGAGGAGGACGTCCAGGAAGGGCGGCTCGGCGACGCGGAGCTCTATCGTCTCGTCGAAAATCTGCTATCGTTGAAGCGGAAGCTCGGGCTGTACGGAGAACGGATGACGGACCAGGCGGGCGCCGAGAAGGTGGTCGGCGCGCCCTCGCACCGCGCGGCCGCGGACAAGCTCGCCGAGGCGGCGATCACGAGGATCCGCGACGGGGCGGTCGTCGGCTACGGGGATCCCCGAGGGGGCGCCGTGCCCGACGTCTGCGCCTGGGGCGACGACGAGCACTCGCGGCGCGCGGCGGCCCGCGCGCTCGCCGGCGAGATTCCCTTCGCGGGCCGCTGGCCTTTTCCGGAGAAACCCTGATGCCTGGAACCCGGGGTCCCGCCACGTCGCTCTGGCCGCGCGGACGCGCGGGGGGAGCGCTCCTCTTCGGACGCTCCCGCTTCGAATGGATCGGAACGCTGTGCCAGGCCGCGATCGCCGTCGCGGTGGGCGGCGCCTGCCTCGCGGCGGCGCTCGACGGCCTCGCCTTCGCGTGGGGCGGCGTCGCGTTCGCGCTGGTCTTCCTCGCCGTCCTGACGCGCGCCGCGCTTTCGGTCTATGAGGCGCGGCTCGAGAACGGAACGCTGACCCGGACCTGGAAGCCCTTCCTCGGCGCGGCGAGCTCCGAGACGATCGAAGGCCCCGCGGTCCGCGAGATCGTCTTCGTGAAGAATGACGTCTCGTCCGTCACCATGGTGATGAACGACGATCGACGCCTCGAGCTCGACCGCGGCACGGCGGAAGAGCCGCTGCGGGAGTTGGCCGAGGCGACGAGCCGCGCCCTCGGCGTGAAGCTCACGTGCTGAGCCTTCTTCTCCTCCTGGCGCAGGACGACGCCGCGCTCCGCCTCGCCTGGGGCGTGCCGCGGCACCTGGATCCGCATCGGGCGTCGACGTCCGCCGAGGCCCGCTACGTCGGCGCGCTCTTCGAAGGCCTGACGACGGCGGAAGCGGACGGCGTGACGCCGGCGCCGGGCGTCGCCGAAACCTGGGAGGTTTCGCCCGACGGCCTGACCTGGGTGTTCCGGCTGCGGGAGGCTTCGTGGTCGAACGGCGACCCGCTGACGGCGCGCGACTTCGTCTTCGCCTGGCGCCGGGCGGTCCGGATCGGCACGGGATGTCCGTTCCTCGACCTCTTCCGCCGCTTCCGCGCGGTGGAGGCCTGGCTGGGCGCGCAGGAGGCGGACGCGATCCTCGACCAGTACGACGAGTTGAAGCCGGGCCAGCCGGAGCTCGTGTCGGAGCGGCTGCGCCTCACGGCCCGCGCCCGCCACGCGGAGGCGCTGAAGCGCCGGGGCGAGGAGGCGGCCGAGAAGGCGGCGGCGCGCCGGCCCGACGTGAGCGAGCGCGACCTGGGCTTCGAGGCGGTGGACGACCGGACCCTGCGGGTCACGCTGGAGCGGCGCACGCCGTGGCTTCCGCACCTGGTGTCGCTGCACGCCTTCGTCCCGCTGCACGAGAAGTCGCTCGAGGCGAACGGCGAGGATTGGGTGAAGGCCGACCGGATCGTGACCAACGGCCCGTACCTGTTCGCCGAGGCGTCGGCCGTCCGCCTGCTCCTGCGGCGGAACCCGAAGTACTGGGATCCGGCGCTCGCGGCCGCGCCCGAGCGCGTGGAGTGCGGGCTGCACACGCCGGACGTCGCGCTCGAAAAGTTCCGCGAGGGCCGGCTGGACTGGATCGCGCGGGAGCAGATCCCCGACGCGGAGGCGCGGACGCTGAAGGGGCGGACGCGCTTCGACGGCTGGGGCGTGGTCTTTCTCCGGCTCCACACGCGGCGGGCGCCGTTCGACCGCCCGGGCTTCCGCGCGGCGTTCGCGAAGGGCGTCGACCGCGCCGCGCTGGCGGAGGCGGCGGACGCGTCGCCCGCGACCGGGTTGGTGCCGCCGGGCTATCCGGGCTGGACGGGCGCGAAGGCGGCGGCCTTCGACCCGGCGGGGGCCGTCGAGGGCCTGCTCAAGGAGTCGGACTTCGACCTGTCGAAGCTGCCGGAGCTGGAGCTGCTCGCCCCCGACGTGCTGGACCTGGGGGCGACGGCCGAAGGGCTGAAGACGCGATTGGAGAAGACGCTGGCCTTGAAGGTTTCGCTCCGGGTGATGAAGCTGCCGGCGTACCTGAAGGCGGCGGCGGCCGGGGAGTTCCATCTCGCGCTGGGCGCGTGGCTGGGCGACGCCTTCGATCCTTCGACGTTCCTCGAGGGCTGGACGTCCGGCTCGCCGCTCAACGCGGGCCGCTGGGAGAGCGCTGCCTTCGACGAGCGGCTGAAGGTGGCGGCGGCGTGCGCCGATCCGGCCGAGCGCCTGGGCCACCTGAAGGACGCGGAAGCGATCGCGCTCGGGGCGGACGCGGCGATCCCGCTTTTCCTGGTCTCGGAAGTCCACGGCTTCTCGCCCCGCCTCAACGGCGTCCAGCCGAATCCGCTGGGCCGCTTCCCGCTGAAGCGCCTGCGTGTGACGAAGTAACCTGGTTACTTCGTAACACTCGGCGGCGGGACGAGGCGGTCGGCGGGCGTCTCGCCGCCGCGGAGCAGAGCGCGGGTGATCGACTCTCGATCGATGGTGAGTGACAAGGCCCTGCGCACGCGGGGGTCGTCGAGCGGCTTCCGCTTCGTGTTGAACATATAGAAGTAGACCGAATTGGCCGGGCCGCCCACGAAGTCGGGCCGCTTGGAGATCTGGTCGATCCGGTCGGTCGGCACCTGGAAGAGCCAGTGGACCTGGCCGGCCTCGTACATCGCGAGGGCGCGGGCGGCGTCGGGCACGGAGACGAAGACCGCCTTTTCGAGGGCGACGTCCTTCGCCGCTCTGTAGCGCGGATTCTTCACGAAGACCTTCCGGTCGTTCACGCGCCACTCCACGAGCCGGTAGGGGCCGTTTGTCAGCCAGTCCTTGGGGGGCTTGCCGATCGACGTCCGATGGACCGGGTAGAAGAGGTTCAGGCAGACGAGCTGGGCGAAGTAGGGCGCGGGGTGGACGAGCTCGACGACGAGGGTGCGCTCGTCGACGGCCTTCACGCCGAGCTCGTCGGGCTTCTTCTCGCCGCGCGCGATCTCGCGGGCGTTCCGGATGAGGAAGAGGCGGTGCGCGTAGGTGGAGGCGGTCTTCGGATCGACGACCCGCTTCCACGCGAAGGCGAAATCCGCGGCGACGAGCGGGTCGCCGTTGGACCAGGTCGCGGGCCGCAGATGAAAGGTCCAGGTCCGGCCGTCGGGGGAGATCTCCCAGCGCTCGGCGGCGGCGGGGACGGGGGAGGCGTCCCCGGGGTCGTAGTTGGCGAGGCCTTCGAAGAGGTTCATGAGGACCTTGAGGCCGGCGATGTCGTGGGAGAGCGCGGGGTCGAGCGAGTTGGGTTCTTCGCCGGAGTTGTAGACGAGCGTGCCGTCGGCGGGCGCGTCCGGACCCTCGAGCCGGATCGTCTGGAGCGGATGCATGTCGCGCGCGTTGGACCGGACGCCCTTCACGAAGGGCTTCACGAGGTTGTGGGTCCGGTAGTGGTACACCGTCGCGATGGGCGCGGCCTCGAGCAGGAGCCCCTCGGCCTTCTCGAGGAGGGCGGTCCGCTTCGCGCGGTCGGGCTCGGCGTCGGAGGCGCGGATCAGCGCGTCGTACTCGTCCGAGCTCCAGCCCGTCGAGTTGCTGCCGCTCTCGCGCGTGAAGAGGTCGAGGAACGCGTGCGGGTCGAGGTACTCGCCGAGCCAGGCGGACCGCGCGAGGTCGTAGTCGCCCCGGTCCTTGCGGTCGAGGTAGACCTTCCATTCCATGTTCACGAGCTCGATCTCGATGCCGAGCGCCTTGCGCCAGGACTCCTGGACGGCCGCGGCGAGCTTCTTGTGCGACTCGGAGGTGTTGTAGAGCAGCGCGAGCTTCGGGAAGCCCCGGCCGTCGGGAAAGCCCGCCTCGGCGAGGAGCTTCTGGGCCTCGCTCCGCGGAGGCGCGGGCGGCTCGGCCTTCCCGCAGGACGCGAGCAGCACCAGGACGAGGGCGCGCCTCATCCCTGGGCTTTCTGCTGGACGTCCACCGCGTCGCGCAGGCCGTCGCCCACCGCGTTGAGGCAATAGAGGGTGAGGGCGAGCGCGGCGCCGGGGAACGTCACGAGCCACCAGTTGCTCTTCTCGGGGCTCAGGGCGTCGGCGCCCTCCTTGATGAGGACGCCCCACGACGTCTCGGGCTCGGAGATGCCGAGGCCGAGGAAGGAGATGAAGCTCTCCGCGAGCATGGCGGCGGGGACGGAGAGGCTCGCGTAGACGATGACGGGGCCGAGGATGTTCGGGATCATGTGGCGCAGGATGATGGGGAGGGGGCGGGCGCCGAGCGCGCGGGCGGCCTCGACGAACTCTCGCTCCTTGAGCGAGAGGACCTGGCCGCGGACGATGCGCGCCATCGTCAGCCAGCCGAAGAAGCCCAGCACCAGGAAGACGTGGACCACGCTCCGGGACTCCAGGAAGGCCATGACGATGATGATGACGAGCATCGTCGGCAGGCTGTAGAGGACGTCGACGACCCGCATCATGAACGCGTCGGTGCGTCCCCCCTGGAAGGCCGAGACCGCGCCGTAGAGGACGCCGATGAGGACGCTGACGGTGGTGGCCATGAAGCCCACGGCGAAGGAGACCCGGCCGCCGAGATACAGGCGCGTGAGGAGGTCGCGGCCCAGGGCGTCGGATCCCATCCAGTGGCTGCCGTTCGGCTTGCCGTAGGTGTAGTCGAAGTCCTGGTCGCGGTAGTCGTGGGGGGAGATCCAGGGCACGACGATCGTCGCGGCCGCGAGGAGGAGCAGGAGGGCCGCGCAGACGACCGCGCGCGGATTCTTGAGGAAGCGGCGGAGGGCCATGCGGCCGGGCGAGCGGCTTTCCATCAGCTCACCCGCACCCGCGGATCCAGGACGCCGTACAGGACGTCAACGACCGTATTCAGCGCGACGACGAGGACGCTGTAGACGAGCACGGTGGCCATGATGAGGTTCATGTCGCGATTGGACGCGGCCTTGATGAAGTGCTGGCCGAGGCCGGGCAGCGCGAAGATGTTCTCGACGACGATCGCGCCGGTGAGCAGGACGGCGACCATGGGACCGGCGTAGGAGACGACCGGGGTGATGCCGTTCTTGAGCACGTGCTTGAGGAAGACCGCGCCTTCCGACAGCCCCTTGGCGCGGGCGGTGCGGATGTAGTCGCGCGAGATCACGTCCAGCATGCCGGCGCGGGTGAGGCGCGCGACGTACGCGACATGGGTCATCGCCAGGGTGACGGCGGGGAGAATGAGCTTCCGGAGCTCCTCCCAGGACGTCAGGTTCTGCGGCCAGAGGCCCGCGGGGAGCCAGCGCGCGAGGGCCATGACGAGGAGCGGCCCGAGGAGGAAGTTCGGGACGCAGATCCCCAGCACGGAGACGCTCGAGGCCAGGTGGTCGGGCCAGCGGTTCTGCCGGGCCGAGGCGACCAGGCCGAGCGGGACGCCCAGGCCGAAGGCGAGGAGGGCGGCGGCGGAGCCGAGGAGGATCGACGTCCTCAGCGCGGGCCAGACGAGGTCGCCGACTTCGGAGACGTCGCGGTAGTACATCGACGGCCCGAGGCGCCCGGTGAGGTAGCCGCCGAGCGTCCGGACGTACTGGACCCACACGGACTGGTCGAGCCCGTAGTGGCGCTCGAAGTTCTTGATGATCTCCGGATGGAGGTTCTTCTCGCTGGAGAAGGGGCTGCCCTTTACGGTCCGGGTGAGGACGAAGCAGAGGGTGGCGACGGCGAAGAGCGTGATCGCGCCGGTGATCAGCCGACGGAGGAGGAACGCGGCCACCCGTCCTAGTCCTTCGCGTCCAGGCGGGGGCTCTTGTACGCGTCGAAGATCGGCGGGACGAGATGGAAGGCGGGGGCCTGTCCCTGCTTGGTGATCTTCGAGGTCAGGATCGTCCGGTCCACGGCGAGCGCGAGAGCCTTCCGGACCCGCTTGTCCTTGAGGGCGGGGTCGGTGGTGTTGAACGAGTAGTAGTAGGTGGCGAGATAGGTGCCGCCGCGATAGTCGGGCCGCTTGAGGATCTCGTCGATCTGCTCGAGGGGGAGGGTGGTGACGAAATCGATGGTGCCTTCCTTGTAGAGGCTCCACGCCGTCGTCCGGTTCTCGATCGGGAGGAACTTGATCCGCGGCTGCCGGACCTTCGCGGCGTTCCAGTAGGTCGGGCTCTTCTCGACCGTGATCGAGTCGGTCGGGACCCAGGCTTTCAGCTTGAAGGGGCCGTTGCCCACGAGGTTCTCCGGCCGGGTCCAGGCCGCCCCGTGCTTCTCGACGACGTCCTTCCTCACGGGCGCCGTGACGAAGAACGCGCAGAGCTCGGGGAAGAACGGCGTGGGATGCTCCAGCTCCACGAGCAGCGTGCGCTCGTCCTTGGCCCGGACGCCGACCGACGCGGCGTCGGGCGCCTTCTTCGTGTGATACGCCTCCGCGCCCTTGATGAAGTAGAGCAGGTGCGAGTAGTCGGTCGGGGTGGCGGGATTCAGCACGCGCGTCCAGGCGTAGACGAAATCGTGGGCCGTCACTTTCTTGCCGTCGCTCCACGCCGCGTCGCGCAGGTGGAACGTGTAGGTCAGGCCGTCGGGCGAGACGTCCCATTTCTCCGCCGTGCCCGGCCGGGCATCGCAGGTCTTCGGGTCGTAGGACGTCAGGCCTTCGAACAGCGCGAGGGTGACCCGGTGCTCCGGCTGGCCGCGGGCGAGCCCGGGATCGAGCGTCTGGACCTCCGTCGCGTTGTTGATGACGAGCTCGTCCTTGCCCTCGACGTAGACCTCGTGCAGCGGATGCGTGTCCTGGATGTTCGCGTGGAGCCCCTTGACCGTTTCCTTCCACGCGTTCTGGCTGACATAGAAGTAGAGCGGCAGGACCGGGCATTCGTCCACCAGGATCGCCTCGGCCTGGCGCATGAAGCCGAGCCGCTTCGCCGGGTCCGGCTCCGCGCCGGCCTTCTTGACCAGAGCGTCGTACGCGGCGTTCGCCCAGCCCGTGTTGTTGTTGCCGCTCCAGGACGTCATGAGCTCGATGAACGTCATGGGGTCGCGGTAGTCGCCGATCCAGCCGCGGCGCATGATCTGGTAGCGCAGCTTGCTCATGTCGTCGAGGTAGACCTTCCACTCCGAGTTGCGGAGCTCGACGTCGATGCCGAGGTTTTTCCGCCACATCTGCTGGATGGCGGCGGCGATCTTCTTGTGGCCTTCGTCGGTGTTGTAGAGGATCTCGAGCTTCGGGAACTTCTTGCCGTCGGAGAACCCGGCTTCGGCGAGCAGCTTGCGGGCCTCGGCGACCCGGCCGGCCTGGCCGGCGTCGGCGGCGGTTTCCTCCGTCGGCTTGGCGTCGCAGGCGGCCAGCGTCAGGAACAGCGCCAGAGCGGCGGAAAGGCGCTTCATGGGCCCATCGTAGGCCCGCCGGGAATTTAAATCAACGGGTTCCACCGGCCTCGGCGCGGACGACGACCTGCGTTCCGCCTTTCAGCACCGCGAAAACCTCGACGTCGTAGCGCGACGCCGAGAGCCGCCGCACCGTGACGCGGCCGCGGTCGATCGACGCCCCCGGCTTCCCGGCCGGCCGCTCCAGCTCCACGCGCGCGTCCGTGAACGTGCGCTCCGTCTCCTCCGGGGCGAGACGGGGGACGTCGACGGCCAGCGCCTCCGCCGGGTCGTCGCCCGGCGGGAGGAGCAGGAGGACGAGGCGCCCCGGGCCGCCGTGCGCCTTGCCTTGCATGGACTCGCAGAGGCCCTTCCCGAGACCCGCGGGGAAGCGCTCCGGGAGGGAGGTGCTCGTCCGGTCCAGGGCCTCGGAGAGGCAGGCCGCCCCGGGCGCGGCGGCGTGGACGTGGGCGCCCTCGACGGCGAAGGCGCGCCAGGTCTCCAGCCGCGGCGCGTCGCCGTAGACCGTGACGCTCGCCCAGTCGCCGGGCGGCGGCGCCGCGCGGCAGGCGGCCAGGAGCAGGAGAAACGGCGCGAGCGTCTTCATAGCTTCAGGAAGTTCCTCAGGAGGTCGAGCCCCGCCTCCGTGCGGTAGCTCTCGGGATGGAACTGCACGCCCTCCACCGGCCAGTCGGCGTGGCGCAGGCCCATGATCTCGCCGTCTTCGGTCCGCGCCGTCACGCGCAGCTCCGGCGGCAGCGTCGCCTCGTCCACGACGAGCGAGTGGTAGCGCATCGCGGTGAACGGATCGGGCAGCCCGCGGAACACGCCCTTCCCGTCGTGACGCATCCGGCTCGTCTTGCCGTGCATCGGACGTCGCGCCCGCGCGATCGACGCCCCGAACGCGGCGGCGACGCACTGGTGGCCGAGGCAGACGCCGAGGATCGGGACGCGGCCGGCCCAGCGGCGGACGGCGTCGATGGACCCGCCGGCCTCGCGGGGCCCGCGGGGGCCGGGGGACAGCACGACGCGGTCGGGCGCGCGGCGCGCGAGGTCGGCGTCGTTGCGGACGACGTCCGCGGCGGCGCCGAGCTCGCCGAGCGCCTGGACGAGGTTGTAGGTGAAGGAGTCGTAGTTGTCGATGACGAGGACCATCTTATTTCTTGGGGGAGATCTTCTTGTCGCGCTCGATCTGGGTCTTGAGGCGGTCGAGCCCGCGCCAGGCGCCGGAGCCGCGGAGGTGCTTGGGGAAGCTGTCGATGAACTTGAGGGCGTCGTCGTAGCGTTTTTCGCTGGCGAGCTGCTCGGCGGCGGCGTGGATCCGCTCGTAGTGCGGCTCGGCTTCCCTCTCGTAGCGGCCGCTGTAGTCCTGCTGCAGCTGGTTGAGGGAGGAGACGGCGGCGGTGGAGGCGAGGCCGGCGAGCTCGCGGGCCTTCTGGAATTTCGGGCGCAGCTCCTCGTAGCGCAGGAACTCGGGGTCCGCGGCGACGGCCTTCTTGAGCTCCTCGAAGAGGGGGTCGAAACCCTTTCCGGCTTCGGCCTTGTCGCGGTCGGCGAGGACCTTGGCGCGGGCGTCGTCGAGCTTGACGGCGTAGGAGGTCCCCTTGCACGCGGGGCGGGCGGCGTCGATGGCGGCGAGGAGGCGGTCGACGTCGACGTCCCCGCGCCGGAGGAGGGGTTCGACGGCGGCGTAGGCGTTCCGGGCGCGCTCTTCGGGGTCGGCGGC
>DASVNH010000123.1:0-36050 GCA_036383955.1 Planctomycetota bacterium
GCCAGGATGACGTCGCCCAGCATCGCGAAGCTGGCCGCCACGCCCCCGGTCGTCGGGTGCAGCAGCACCGAGACGTACGGCAAGCCGGCCTCGCGCATCCGCCCCAGCGCGGCGGACGTCTTGGCCATCTGCATCAGCGAAAGGCAGCCTTCGAACATGCGCGCGCCGCCGCCCGAGCCGGACACGAAGACGACCGGCAGCTTCTTCTCGGTCCCCAGCTCGAAGGCCCGCGTGATCTTCTCGCCGACGACCGACCCCATGCTGCCCATCATGAAGCGCGAATCCGTCAGGCCGAAGACGATCTCCTTGCCGTCGACCTTCCCCGTCCCCGTCAGGCAGGCGTCCTTCTGGCCGGTCTCCTTCATGGCGGCGGCCAGCTTCTTCTTGTAGGAGACCTCGCCGTCGAACTTCAGGGCGTCGACGCTCTGCAGCTCCGGCCACAGCTCCGTCCACGTCCCGGGGTCGAGAAGGAGGTCGATCCGCTCCGTCGGCGTGATCGTGAAGTGGTACTCGCACTGGGTGCAGACCTTCTTGCGGTCCTCGACTTCCTTCTTGAAGATCATCGCCCCGCAGTCGGGGCACTTCATCCAGAGGTCGCCCGGAATCTGCTTCTTCCGGGACATGAACTTCTTGATCTTCTCAAACGCCATAGGCCTTCTCCGCTTTCGCCCTCATCTCCTTCAGGGCCGCGACCGGGTCCGGCGCGTGGAACACGCTCGTCCCGGCCACCATCACGTTCGCTCCGGCGCCGGCGGCCCGCTCGATGTTCGAGAGGTCCACGCCGCCGTCGACCTGGATGTCGACTTTATCCGACATCTTCCTCAATTTCGAGACCTTCGGCAGGACCGGGTCGAGGAACTTCTGCCCCCCGAAGCCCGGCCAGACCGTCATCGCCAGGACCATGTCGACGCGGTCGATGAACTCGACGACCTCCGCCTCCGTCTCCGGGTTGAGGGCGACGGCCACCTTCTTGCCGGCCTTCCGGATGGCGTCGATCGTCTTCTCGAGGCGCGGGCGGTCGTAGAAGTCCTTGCAGACGAGTTGCATCGCCCAGCCGCGGTCCTTGTGCTTTCTCGCGTACTCGTGGGCGACGGCCTCCGCGTGGAACGTGATCGAGTCGGCCCCGGCCTTCGCGAAGGGATCGACGAACTTCTCCGGGTCCATGATCATGAGATGGAGGTCGAGGGGCAGCTTCGTGACCTTCCGTACGGACTCGACCACGTTGGGGCCCATCGAGAGGTTGGGCACGAAGTGGGCGTCCATGATGTCGATGTGGATCATGTCCGCGCCGCCGGCCTCGGCCTTCTGGATCTCGTCCTTCAGCCGCCCGTAGTCGGCGTTCAGGATCGACGGCGCCAGCTTGATGGGCTTCTTCATCCGGGGGCGATTATACGGGGATTGGCCACAGAGGCACAGAGACACAGAGCCGCCGATGAATGTGAATCCCCGGTTCCCTTGTCCCTACTGAGACGCGAGCAGGTCCAGGATCACCTTGGACACCTCCCTGGGGCTCACGCCTTTTCGAATCAACAGTCGGGCGGCTGCCGTGTCCCAGTCCTCGATGAGCGCTAGAAGCAGGTGTTCGGTCCCTACGACGTCATGCCCCAACTTCAGCGCGACGGCTTCAGCCGCGGCAAGAAGATCGTCTGAGGATGCCGCCCCGCTGAGATCACGCCGAATTCCATCTGGGTCAATGCCGTACTTGGCGAGAACTTTGGCCGGAACGCTTCCGCCTTCGAGGGCGATCCCCAGCAGCAGGTGTTCCGAGCCGGGAGCTGACGCTCCCACGCCTGAGGCCTCTATTCGGGCGAGGTCGATCACCTTCTTCAGCCGAGGGGTCTGTTCCATCGACATCTGAATCAACTCTACCCGGCCACATCGTTCGGGCTCGCGTCTCTGTGGCTCTGTGCCTCTGTGGCCAATCGCTACTTGTCGCTGAGGGCGGCGATGCCGGGGAGGATCTTGCCTTCCAGGAACTCGAGGGAGGCGCCGCCGCCGGTGGAGACGTGGGACATCTTGTCGGCGACGCCGAATTTCTCGACGGCCGCCGCCGTGTCGCCGCCGCCCACCACGGTCGTGGCGTTCTTCATCGCGGCGAGGTGCAGGGCCAGCGACTTCGTGCCCAGGGCGAACGGATCCATCTCGAACACGCCGACCGGACCGTTCCAGAGGACGGTTTTGGCTTTCGACAGCTCGGCCTTGAAGAGGTCGACGGACTTCGGCCCGATGTCCAGGCCCATCCAGCCCTCGGGGACGTCGGCCACGATCTGGGTCTTGGCGGCGGCGTCGAACTTGTCGGCCGCGACGTGGTCGACGGGCAGGACGATGCGGGCCTGGCTGAGGATCTTCCTGGCGAGATCGAGGCGGTCGGCCTCGACTTTGGACGCGCCGACCGGCTTGCCCTGGGCTTTGAGCAGGGTGTAGGCCATGCCGCCGCCGACCAGGATGGTGTCGACTTTCTTCGCGAGCTGCTCGAGGATGAGGATCTTGTCGGAGACCTTCGAGCCGCCCATGATCGCGACGAAGGGCTTGTCGGGGCTCTGCAGGATCTTGCCGAGGTACTGGATCTCCTTGTCGATCAGGAAGCCGGCGGCCGACTGCTTGAAGAACTTGGTGACGCCGGCCGTCGAGGCGTGCGCCCGGTGCGCGGTGCCGAAGGCGTCGTTGACGTAGACGTCCCCGTGCGCGGCGAGCTTCTTCGCGAGGGCCTCGTCGTTGGCCTCCTCGCCCGCGTCGAAGCGGACGTTCTCGAGCAGCGTGAGGTCGCCGCCCTTGGGCTCGCCGAAGTCGACGGGCCGGCCCAGCAGCTCCGAGAGCCGCGCGGCCACCGGCTTGAGCGAGTACTTCTCGCTGGGCTTGCCGTCCGGACGTCCCAGGTGGGAGACGAGCACGGCCTTCCCGCCCTTCTCGAGGATGTGCCGGATCGTCGGCAGCGAGGCCTTGATGCGGGTGTCGTCCGTCACCTTCCCGTCCTTCACCGGGACGTTGAAGTCCACGCGCACCAGGGCGCGCTTGCCCTTCAGATCGAGGTCGCGGACGGAGAGTTTGGCCATGTCGATGCCTCAAAAAATGGGAGAGCGGCCCATTCTAGGCGGACCCGTGACCAAGTCAAGCGTCAGCGGTCGAGATAGGCGGGCGTCAGGGCAAACGGGGCCGCCTCCCTCGCCCATCTGTTCTTGGAGGTGAGGAGACTCTTGAGGAATTCACGCTCGTTCTCCCGTACTTCGTCCACGAGACGAGCGTCCGCGATGGCCTGATCCCCCCCGCCTTCCCCCGGAGCTCGAGGATTCCGGTGCGTCCCGCTGAGCCAGGTGAGCGCTTGGTGCACCTCGGCGGCGTCCGGAGAACGGAGGGCGTCACGCCATTCCCTGGCCGTCCTCGACGGAACCGACGGTCCTTTGACGTTACCCGCGTACGCGTAGAGGTTGCGGAAGGGCTTCCCCGACGCGGTCTCGAGCCTCACGAGAACCAGCTCGTTCTTTCGGATCGCGTAATACTGCCGCTCTTCCGTCTCCCCTTGGCTGAGCATGATGTCGCAAACGTCCACGCGAACCAAAGGCTCGCCGAACTCCTCCACCTTCACGACGGAGGTCCCACTGGTGATCTGGCGGTTCCCGGCCGCGATCCAGGTCCCTCCCAGTCTCCGGCCTTGCCGATCCAGCACGTGGAAGAGATAAACGGGATTCCCTGGAATGGAGAACCCGATCGGCGACTCCTCCAGCAGAAAGCGGCGCCCCTCCGTCGAACGGACGCTGACGAGCCCTGAAGGGTGCGTGGCTTCCCTCCGCGGAACCAGCTTGCGCGCCAGGACCTCCACCCGCTGGTCCTCCGCCGCGTCCCGTTCGGGCTTCTTCAGCAAGGCCGCCAGCTCTTCCAGGATGGGAGATTCGATCCGGGCGTCGATCCGGTCCAGGATCTGAGCCGCCCGGTCGGCTTTCTCCGGGTCCTGGTCCTTCGCCGCCTTCTCCAAGTCGAGAATGGCCGCCGGGCCGATCTTCTCCAGCGCCCGAGACGCGCGCTCGCGATCCTCGAGCTGCTCCGATCGGAGGCCTTCGATCAACTCCTGAATGCCAGGATCGGCTTGCAGGCAGGACAGCAGAAACAACGCCACCATCGAAGTATAGGACGCGGATTCTCGATTCCAGCTTCCCGATCCCCTATAATCTCCCGACCATGATGACACTCAGCCCGGCCCAGCCCCTGGACCTCTTCACGCGGACCGACGGCCCCCGCGGCTACCACCTCTACGCGCGGAACGCCTCGCTCGCCGAGTTCGCGACGACCTTCGCGAACGAGATCAAGAAGCTCCAGGTCCTCGTCTACCGCATGCCCCCCGAATTCCTCAACGCCAACTACTGGGAGCCCCTCACCAAGGAGGGCGAGAACACCGTCCGCGAAAAACTCTCCGGCATCGTCACCCGCGGCGACGGCGAACGCGTCCTCCTCTGGCGCGCCGACCGCATCGCCAAGCACCGCCTGCTGCGCGACGGGCTGGACCTGCCGGTCGACCTCCTCCAGGGCTACGTCTTCCGGATGTCGGGCGAATCCCTGATCGCCCTGGCGAAGGCCTGGGACGGCAAGGGCCGCTTCGAATGGGTCGGGATCTCCGGCGACCTGGGGTCCGACGTCCACAAGACGAGCCTGTCGGCCATCCACGCCGACCTCGCCCAGTTCCGCCTCTCCCGTCCCGAAGAGGCCTTCCTCTACGCCGCCCAGGGCGACGGCCTGGTGCGCATGGCCTTCCCCCGCGAGGAGGCCTTCCGCAAGGCCCTGGAGGGCCAGCTGCTGCGGTATGCGACATCCGCCGCCCCCCAGCACTTCGCCCGCTTCACCCCCCGCGTCCTGGACCAGATCGCCCGCGTGGGCAACGGCGTCGGCTTCTCGGCCGATCCCACCCGGGACGTCGAGGACAAAGGCCGCACGGTCGAGTTCCGCTTCGCCCTGGGGCGCACGCCCTGGGGGGTCACGATCCGCCGGGAGCCGATGGTGGGCGACGACCAGGCGCTGCTCTACTACGACCAGACGAGCGGCATCTGGGCCATGGCCACGTAACCCCGGAGCCGGACCCGGAACCGGAACCGACGACCGGGGCCCAAGACGCCATCATTCACATTTGAATCATCGCCGCCCCCCGCCACGCCCGCTTCCGGTTCCCGTTCCGGATGGCATGGGGAGTTCCCCGATTCCCGATTCTCGATTCCCGATTCTTCCTTCGCTTGGTATCCTAGTCCTGGATGGCTAGGCTCACCCTCTCGGAGTTCCTGAACAATCGTTCCCTGCTGGCCATCAAGGTCTCCTCGTCGGACCTCGGGGGCTTCTTCCGGAAAGCCATCACGATCCCCCTCCACACCGTCGGCCTGGCCCTTTTCCACGACGGCACCAGCGCCCTCGTGGCGGAAGCCCAGGAGGTCGCGGGCCACTTCGACCTCGTCCTGGCCAAGCGCGGGGAATTCCAGGTCAAGCTCGACTTCCCCGACCTCAAGACGGCCGACCATCTGCCCCTCGCCGCCGGCTGCGTGGTCGCGCTGGAGCTCTCGCTGGGGCGGCTCGACCTCTTCCGCGACTTCTGCCGGACCCTCTTCAGCCATCCGGGGGCGTACGGGGTCGACGACCTTCGCGACCACCTCGCGCCGGAGGTCCGGCGGGTGCTGTCGGAGCTGGCGGCGTCGAAGCCGGCCGTCGAGCTGCACAAGTCCGACCGGGCGGGCGCGACGGCGGAGGCGCTGCGCGACGTCCTGGAGCGGCACCTCTTCGACGCCGGGGTGAGCTACCGCCGCCTGGCGGAGCTGTCGCTGGTGTCGGAGGAGGCGGGGCGCCGCCAGGCCTCGGAGAAGCGGCTGCGCGAGGAGAACGAGCGCGACGTGCAGGTGATGGACCGCAAGGAGAAGAAGATCAAGCGGCTCGCGGGGATCCTGAAGGACGAGCAGGTGCAGGGCGTGCTCGCGCAGGTGGCCGACGAGCGGCTGAAGGGGCTCCTCTACGCGAAGCTGATGGAGGACGACGCGGTGCGCATCACCGCGGAGGACCTCCTGTCGAAGGCGAGCGGCTGCGGCGAAGAGGTCGTCCAGATGATCTACAAGGCGATGGAGGGGCTGCTGTCGAGCGGCGCCTCCGTCTCGCCCGAGGAGATCCCGGCCGCCCGCGCGGACCGCATCTACGCGGCCGCCGGCGCCAAGGTCTTCGAGATCGATCCCGCCTCGACCGACGAGCCCAAGATCCACGCGTTTCCCGACGCCCTGCGCTCGGTGCGGGCGGCGGAGACGCCCGAGGGCGTGCTGATCCTCGGCGGCTCGCGCCAGGGCGTCCGCACGATGCTCCTGGGCGAGAAGAACCCCGAGCTCCTGAACTATCCGCTGCCGAACGGCCGGGCGATCAAGGGCGGCATCAACTCGATGGCGATGGACCGCGGCCGCCTGCTGGCCACGCACTCGGAGTTCGGCCTGGCGGCGTGGGACCTGGACCGCCCGGGCTCGCCGGCCGAGCTGCTGCACACGAACCTCACGTCGGCCTACCGCACCACCCGCGGCGTGCAGATCGACGAGGCGGGGCGGATCCTCTTCGCCAGCGGCCCCCACGTCTTCGCCGCGAAGGACGACGCGGTCGTCAAGTACGTCTCCAGCGTCGAGAGCCCGGCGACCTGCGTGGCGGTGGCCGCGCGGACCCTCTTCGCCGGGACCGAGAACGGCACGATCCTCTGCTGGAAGCTCGACGCCCCCGACCAGCCGGTCATCCTCGCCCGCAAGCGCGAGGCGATCGTCAACCTCCGCCTCGCCAAGATCTGCGGCCTGCCGCACCTGCTCTACAGCGCCAAGGACCTCTCGATCCGGGCCCGCGTCATCGGCCAGGCGCTCGAGACGTCCTACGAGTCCGAGGGGCACGCCGTCGGCGTCCTCGACGCGGCGAGCGACCTCCTCTGCGCCAGCGACGCGGAGGGGCGCCGGGTGCTGCTGTGGAAGTCGACGTCCCCCGCCCGCCCCGAGCGGCGGATCGACGTTTATAAAAGAGCGGACAAGCCGGTGCTGGATCTCTGGATGCGGAAGATCCGGGCGAAGACGGCGTAACGGGATACGGCAGGGGAAGTCTCCCTACGGGAACGGCATGGCCACGAAAGTCAGGAAGTCGAACGGCCCCGAAGTCGACCGCGCCTCGGCGCGGACGGCGGAGGAGGACTACTTCGAGCGGCTGGCGGCGGCGATGGCGGCGACGGCCGGCATCTTCGATCCGATGTCGAACCGGACCTACGACGCCTCGGTGAAGAACCGGATCACCAAGGAGCTGGACGAGCGTTCCGCGGACGTGAAGGCGCAGATCAAGCGCCACGCGGAGCGGGACCTCATGCGGACCTACGAGGAGATGCCGAAGAACCGGCTGGCGGTCCACGAGATCGTCCACAAGGAGCTGCTGGGGCGGCCGGCCGTGAAGGTCGTCGTGGCGGGCGCCGCGTTCAGCCCGGTCGAGGAGCTGGTGCGCCACGGGCGCTCCTGCCGGCGGGCCTCGGCCTACGACCTCGAGCGGGTTCGGGACCTGCTTGTGAAGAGCGACGCCGTCTTCTATTACGTGGGGGCGTTCTCCACCACGGGCTGGGACGAGGACGCGCGGAAGTCGATCGCGGGCCCGAACTGGCTCGTCGCGCTGTCGGACCGCGCCGACGGGGCGTGGCGCACCTGGTACGCGCCGGACCCGCGGTGGAGGTCGGCCGCCCGGATCTTCGACCTGTCGACCGAGGAGGAGAAGGTGGAGGCGGTCCGCCGGTGGGTGACGCGCCATACCGGCGAGCTTCTGCTGGATGAGTTGACGGAGGACCGGGTGTTCGACGACCTGGGCTACGCGCTCCCGATCGTGCGGGAGGCGTTCCGCCAGATCGCCGCCGAGGACCGCTACGTCAAGTTCGACACGAGCGCGAGGCCGTTCCGCCTGACGAGGACCTACGGGTAAACCATGCTGGACAAGATCCGCAAGATGCTCGGGGTGAAGGACATCCCGGAGGACGTCTCGACCTTCTACCGCGGCGCCAAGAACGAGCGCGAGGCGCTCGTCCTCTTGAAGGAGGCGCGGCGGCGGGACGAGTCGCGGCGCCGCCGGGCGATGCAGGACCTCGAGGTGCTCGACCGCATGGAGGAGGAGCTCCTCGAGGAGGGCAAGGGCGACATGTCCGACGCCCGCCGGCTGATGCTGGCGCGGCGGGTGAAGGAGATCCGCTGGAAGACGCAGGATCTCAACAACCGGATCGAGAGCATCTACAACAAGCGCCTGAAGGTGCTGAACGAGCATATCGCCTCGCTGGAGACGGTGCTGGAGCTGACGAGCGAGGCGCTGCCCGACCGGAAGTCGATGGAGGAGATGGCCATCCGGGCCAAGCAGCTCCTGGAGGACCTCGAGAAGTCGCGGGAGCTGGCCGAGGGGATTTCGCAGTCCCCGGAGGCGCCCCAGGCCGACGACGAGGAACGGGAGATCCTGCGGGAGATGGAGCGGAAGGCCGCCGAGACCCAGGCCGTCCGCGAGGAAACGCCCGCGCGGGAGGCGCCGTCGAAGGAGAAGCCGGCCGCCGAGAAGCCCGAAAAAGAGAAGCCGCGCCGGGAGCAGGAGCCCCCGGAGATTCTGTTCGAGGAATAGACGGGCATGTCGATCCTGGGAAAGATCTTCAAGGTCGCCAAGAAGGGGCTCTCGGACCTCGGGCTCGAGGAGGTGCGGGTCGAGGAGAAGCGCCTCGAGATCCGCGAGAACCAGCACCTCCATCAGATCGAGAAGTACGACAAGCTCCGCGAGGAGGTCTTCCACCAGGGCGCGAAGACCAAGACTCCCGCCCGGCGTCGCATATACGCCCGCCGCTTCGGCGAGTACTCCCAGCGGATCGGCATGATCGAGCGCGAGCTCACCCGCGTGGTCAAGGAGCTCATGACCCTCACCCGGCTCCGCGGCATCCTCGAGCGCGCCCGGCAGATCCCCACCCAGAACGTCCTCCAGAACCTGTCGGAGGAGGACGTCATCAAGCTCACCACCCTCCTCGAGGACGACAAGGTCGGCGAGGAGGTGTACATGCAGAAGCTCGACTCCCTCCTGGGCGCCGTGAACGACCCGGCGCTCGAGACGTCGGACATCGGCAACGAAGGCCTCGAGGTGCTCAAGACCTGGGAGCAGATGGACGAGGGCGAGCTGGAGTTCGACGCCGGCCTGAAGGAGGCCGTCCAGCGCGAGAAGTCGGGCGGCGCCAAGGAAGCGAAGGAAAAGGACGCCGAAAAGGCGGACGAGGCGGAACCCGCCTGATCAGGACCAGGAACCAGGACCAGGACCAGGGGTGAATTCCCCCCCGCCCCCCCCAGGGGGGGACGGGACGACGAGGACGAACGGACGATGGGCTTTCTAGACCTGCTGGGGTTGAAGAAGAAGGATCTCTCGCTCGACCAGGTGAAGCGCGAGGAGATCCGGCTGGGCATCAAGGAGAACCAGACGCTCGGCAAGCTCGAGAAGCTCGAGAAGGAGCGCGAGGAGATCTTCGCCCGCGGGATGAAGATGAAGTCGCCGGCCCACCGCCGGCAGCTCGCGCGCCTCTACGAGATGAAGGCGGGCGGGGTGAAGACCCTCGAGCGCGAGCTGGCCCTGCTGTCGAAGGAGCTCACGACGATCTCGGCCCTCAAGTTCGCCCTCGAGCGCCAGCAGAGCTCGCGCGAAGGGGTGTCGAAGGTCCTCCGCCGCGTCGACGAGGCCCAGCTCATGACCTACCTGGAGGACGACAAGATCTCCCAGGAGATGTACCTGGAGAAGCTCAACAACGTGCTCTCGTCGGTGACCGACAACGCCACCCAGATCACCGAGAACCTCGGCAAGGAGGGCTCGGAGGTCATGGACGTCTGGCAGAAGATGGACGAAGGCGAGATCGAGAACTTCGAGGACGGCCTCAAGCTCGCCGACAAGGCGGTCCGCGCCCGCGAGAAGCAGCGGGACGCCGAAGCGGAAACCGAGTGATGGAGAGAATCACGAATCAGGAACCACGAATCACGGGGCCCTCCGTGATTCGTGATTCTTGATTCTTGATTCACGCATGGATCTAGACGTCCACACATCCCTGAAGGCGGTCCTGGCCAAGGCCCAGACCTTCGAGGCCTCGAAGGACTGGCCCAAGGCGGCGTCCGCCTACGAAAAGGCCGCCAACCTCATGTCCATGTGGGCCGAGCAGGCCCACGGCCGCGACGCCGAGGAGCGCCGCAAGAAGAAGGCGCTCGAATACCGCGCCTACGCCGCGCGGCTGCGCAACGGCGAGACGTCCGAAGCCCCCGCGCCCGCCGCCGAGGCGCCGTCGAAAAACGGCGGTCCGCCCGGGCCCGCGAACGAGCTCAAGTCCATCGTCTCCAACCTCAGCCACGTCTCGCAGATCACCTGGGCCGACATCGGCGGCCTCGAAGAGACCAAGAACGAGATCAAATTCGCCCTCGGGATGACGCTGGCGCAGCAGCCCGCCGGCGTGCGCATCGCCGCCTGGACCCGCATCCTCTTCTACGGCCCCCCCGGGACCGGCAAGACGCTGCTGGCGGCCGCGACCTCCAACGCCGTGCGGTCGACGGAGGACGTCCCGAGCGTCTTCTACAACGTCAAGGTCTCGAGCATCCTCTCGAAGTACTTCGGCGAAAGCTCGAAGATCCTCTCCGAGCTCTACGGCACCGCCCGCGACACCTCGCCCTCCGTCGTCTTCCTCGACGAGTTCGAATCCCTCGCCGGCAAGCGCGACAGCGGCGACTCCGGCGCGGAGCGGCGCATCCTGTCGACCCTGCTCAGCGAGCTCGACGGCATGGAAGGCAAGGGCCGCAGCGACATCTACGTCATGACCATCGCGGCCACCAACCGCCCCTGGGATCTCGACGCCGCCGTGCTCTCCCGCTTCGAAAAGAAGATCCTGATCCCGCTGCCGGACGTCGTCACCCGCGAGAAGATCCTCCGCATCCATCTGGAGAAGAAGGGCTACCCGATCGACGTCCCCTACCCCGAGCTGGCCGGGGCGACCGACGGCTACAGCGGCCGCGAGATCGAGCGCTTCTGCAAGGAAGTGACGACCGGGATGATCGAGGAGATGAACCGCGACATCCCCGCGCTCGTCGACCGCGGCCTGGACGCGGTGAAGAAGCACAAGATCAAGGTCCGGCCGCTCACGAAGGGGGACGTCGACGCCGCCCTCCGGCAGATCCATCCCCAGACCACGGCCGAGGAGATGAAGAAGTATTACAGCTGGAAAGAAAGCGCGGAGGAAGCGTAGCGATGGGCATCTTCAAGTCCAAGGAGGAGAAGCGGATCGAGCGGGACATCGAGGTCCGCAAGGGCGTGAACTCGCTCAAGCGGAACATCCGCGACCTCTACAAGCACGAGCAGTCGTACGTCGAGAAGGCCAAGAAGGCCAAGAAGATCGGCGACAAGGACCAGTACGAGTTCCTGAAGCGCCAGCTGAAGAAGACGGCCGCGCAGCGCCGCGTGCGCGAGCGGCAGATGCTGTCGATCGAAACCGCCGTCCAGATCAAGAACCAGGCGGAGAGCGACGCCGACTTCGCCAAGTCGATGGGCTCGGTCGCCAAGGCCGTCAGCGAGGTCTACGGCTCGGTCGACTTCGCCAAGACCCAGAAGAACTTCGAGAAGGCCATGATGCAGGCCGAGACCCTGCAGCAGCAGATGGAGATCTTCCTGGAGATGACCCAGGAGCACGTGATGTCGGGCGAGGTCGAGGGCGAGAACGAGCTCGTCAGCGACGCCGAGATCGACAAGATGCTGGGCGACGAGGTGGTCCGCGAGGAAGGCGGCGCCGTCGACAAGGACATCGAGAAGGGACTCAAAGACATCCAGGACGAGCTCGATCGAGAGCAGCAGAAGTAGAGCCAAGAGCCAAGTACCAAGCGCCAAGACGGGCCCCCTTTTTGGGGGCTCGCCCCCCTGGGGGGCTCGCGACGAGGAGAAGCGTGGGAGAACCGGCGGCCCAGAAGCGCGGCATCGGGCGCTGGATCTTTCTCGGCTGCGCGGGCTGCGGGGGATTGGTCCTCCTGAGCTTCGCCGGCTGCGCGGGGTTGATGTACTACCTCTACAAGGGGACGGATCCCATCGCCGCCGTGGGCGCGGAGTACCTGAAGAAGGCTCCCGAAGTCACCGAGTCGCTGGGAACGCCATTGACCATCGCGCGGAAACCGCTGGAGTGGAAGGTTCAACTGCACAAGGTTCAGCTGCACATGGAACAGGGGAATGCCCGGATCGGCTACTCTCTGAAAGGACCCAAGGGCGGCGCGGAGGCCGTCGTGTGGCTCGCCAAGATCGCCGGCACGTGGACCGCGATCGGGGCCAAGGTTGGGCCGTCGCTGGAGATCGGCAACGTCCCACGCGCCCGACTTCGTGACTCCTTGGATTGGGACGACTAGATGCCGAAACCGTTTCTGATCGAGTCGTTCGAGAAGCACAAGGCCAAGGGCGTCGCCCGCTTCCGCATGGGCGAGCTCGAGGAGGCGAAGTACCACTTCCTCAAGGCCGCCGAGTATCTCCTGCAGCTGGCGAAAGAGACGACGGAGCCGGACCTGCGCAAGGCCCGCATGGAGAAAGCCCGCGAGCTCGTCGACCTCGCCAAGAACGTGAAGCAGAAGCGTGAGGAGATCCGCGCGAAGAAGAAGGACGTCGAGAAGAAGGGTGAGCCGAAGGAGAGCGACATCCCCAAGGAGTGGACCCTCGCCGAGAAGCCCAAGCTGCGCTTCGACGACATCGCGGGGCTGGAGGACGTCAAGGAGCAGATCCGCCTCAAGATGATCCTCCCCTTCACGCATCCGGAGAAGGCCAAGAAGTACCGGGTGAAGACGGGCGGCGGGATCCTGCTCTACGGCCCGCCCGGCACCGGCAAAACGATGATCGCGAAGGCCGTCGCCGGCGAGCTCGACGCCCTCTTCATGGCGATCACGCCGAGCGAGATCCTCAACAAGTGGGTCGGCGAGAGCGAGAAGAACATCCGGAAGCTCTTCGACACCGCCCGAAGCGTCGAGCGCTCGATCATCTTCATGGACGAGGTCGAGTCGCTCGTCCCGCGGCGCCGCGACACCGAAGCGGGCGGCGTGATGGCGCGGGTGGTGCCGCAGATCCTCGCGGAGCTGGACGGCTTCGACGTCCGGGAAGGCCAGACCGTGATGTTCATGGGGGCGACGAACGAGCCCTGGAACATCGACTACGCGATGCTGCGGCCGGGCCGCCTCGACGAAAAAGTCTACATCGGGCTGCCCGACCTCCCCGCGCGGCGCAAGATCCTCGAGATGAACCTCAAGGAGATCCCGCTGGCGCCGGACCTGGACCTCGACGGCCTGGCGAAGCGCATGGGCGGCTACAGCGGCGCCGACCTCGCCTACCTCTGCCGCAAGGTCGCCGAGCAGACCTTCCTCGAGTCGGTGAAGTCGTCCGAGGACCGGCCCCTCGCGGCCGCCGACTTCGAGCGCGTGCTCGCGAAGCTGCGGCCGTCGGTCTCCGAGGAAGACTGCGCGCGCTTCCTCGAGTTCCGCGACGAGGGGTAGCGTGCACCACCGAGACACCGAGGACACCGAGAAACCTATCTGTGAATCCCCCCGCCCCCCCGAGGGGGACAGGCCACCCTCTACGTCGTCCTCGGTGTACTCGGTGTCTCGGTGGTGAAGCGGCTGCCCTGGATCCTCACCGGGGCGATGGCCGTCGGGGCGCTCCTCCTCTGGCTCAACCTGCGGGAGCGTGACCAGTTCGAGATGGGCTCGCTGGAGCCCGTCGACGGCGCCGCCGAGGCCGCCCAGGACCTGGAGCGGCTGCCGCCGCTGACGGTCCGTCACGGCGACCACGAGCACGCGCTGGAGGTCGTCGAGCAGCGCCGGACCCTGACGCTGCGGGATCGGGACGGCTGGTACCGGCTGTTCTGGGCGGGCGACGAGATCTACCACTACAAGGAGCTGGTGCACCTGGCGGCGGACCTGCAGAACGCGACGGCCGTCGATCCGACCGGCACCTGGCGGATCCGCGTGAAGGCCGCGGCGGCCCCGTGCGGGACGCCGCCGCCCGTCGCCGATCTCCTCTACGCCCTTCGGGTGTCGGACGGCGCGACCGACGGGATCCCCGCGCTGTCGTACCGCTGCCTGGCGGCGCACCTTCCCACCGTCCTGGACTTCACCTGGGTACTGGCAAAATAGGCGCCGGTGGCGTCTAATTTGGTGATGCGGCTCCTCCTCGCCTTCTTCCTGCTCGCCGACATCGTGCACCTCAAGAGCGGCGGCAAGGTCGAGGGGACGGTCGTCCAGAAGGGCGACAAGATCGAGATCGAGACGGCGACGGGCAAAGTCACGGTGCCGCTGGAGGACGTCGCCCGCATCGAGAAGAAGGCCTCCCCCGTCCCGGCCAAGAACGCGCCGGCGAAGAAGAACGTCCGCCTGGGCCCGACCTACGCGCACCCCTTCTACGCCTTCAAGCTCTGGCTGCCGCCGAAGTGGGCGCGGGGCAAGGAGCAGGGCTCCGCCACGATGAGCTTCTACGGCCCGAAGGAGCAGTTCTACCAGCCGCGCATGGACCTGCGCTACGAGACGAGCGCGAAGGAGCTGGCGGACTACGTGACGGCCTACAAGGACGCGTTCAAGAAGGCCTTCAAGGACGTCCTGTTCCTCTTCGAGGAGGCCTCGGCGGTGCGGGGGCGGACGGCCTACCAGTTCTGCGTGACGTTCGCCGACGGCGAGCCGCCGGTGCAGCAGCAGGCGCTGTTCACGTTCGTCGCGGAAGGCCAGCGCAAGTACGTGGTCTCGTTCAACTGCACGCAGGCCTGGTTCGAGAAGTACTACGGCCAGGTCGACGCTTCCATGAAGTCGATGCGCCTCTATCCCCTGCCCGCCGCGAGCGCCGAGCAGAAGCAGCGCTTCCTGACCGTCTACAACAAGGGCGAGGCCGCGTACCGGGAGTCGAAGTACGCCGAAGCCCTGGCGGCGTTCCTCGAGGCGGCCGGCCTCATCCCCGAGTTCGGCGAGCTGCAGTCGACCATCGGCAACCTCCACCAGCGGCAGAACAAGTTCCCCGAGGCGGAGGCCGCCTACCGGCGCGCCATCGAGCTCGACCCGGAGGACGCCGGGCCGCACTACAATCTCGGCGTCTGCCTGCTGAAGCAGTCGAAGTACGACGCCGCCGTCGTCGCGCTCAAGACGTCGACCGACCTGGAGCCCGCCAGCGAGCCCGCCCTCACGAACCTGGGGGCCGCCTACATCGGCAAGGACCGCCACGAGGAGGCCCGGGCCGTCCTCGAGAAGGCGGTCGCCGTCGACCCCGAGAGCCCGGCCGCGCACTACAACCTCGGGCTGGCCTATGAGCGGCTCGACCGCAAGAAAGACGCCGAGCGCGAGTACAAGCAGGCGCTGTCCGCCGACCCCAACCACGTCGACGCCCCCAAGGCCCTCGAGCGGCTCAAGGGCAAGAAGTGATAACGTTCTAGCCAGGCTAAAACGATAACACTTCCGTTTTAGTTGTATAATACAGTCATGTGGGCTTGGCTCCGCGGCTCCCCCTGGGAGCGCGTCCGCGAGCTGTTCCGACGCGGCGAGATCGACGAGGCGGAAGCGGAACGGCGCTTCAAGATCCTGCGCTGGCTGCTGGCCATCTTCTTTCCGGCGGGCCTCTTCGCCGCCATCTGCGCCCTGCGCTGGCTGATCTACCGCCGCTTCTACACTCTCCACGACCTGGGGGCCCTCGGCGTGCTCCTCGCCCCGCTGGGTCCGCTCTTCGCCTGGGCCGTCGACCGCTTCGTCGAGCGCCCCGCCCTGCGGCGCCTCCTCCGCCGGACAGACTAGTTGCGCCTCCCCACCCTCTGTGCTACTTTCTTGGCCCTATGGTTGACCTCGACACCATCGTTTCGCTCTCCAAGCGCCGCGGCTTCGTCTTCCAGAGCTCCGAGATCTACGGCGGCCTCGGCTCGGCCTGGGACTACGGCCCGCTGGGCGTCGAGCTCAAGCGCAACGTGAAGAACCTCTGGTGGAAAGAGAACATCCAGACGCGCGACGACATGGTCGGGCTGGACGCGGCGATCACCATGCACCCGACGGTCTGGAAGGCGAGCGGCCACGCCGACAACTTCGCCGACCCCTTCACCGCCTGCATGGATTGCGAGAAGAACTACAGAGCGGACCACGCCGACGGCCTGAGCCGCAACACCAAGTGGTTCCTGGCGATCGCGAAGCTCCCCGAGACGCCCTCCGCCCAGAAGAACGGCGTCGTCAAGGCCCTCCAGAACTGGGCGCAGTCCGACGGCAAGCGGGCCGCGCCGAACCTGGCCGTCGTGAAGGACCCGAAGCTCGCGGAGACGGTGAACTTCGACCTCCTCAAGGGCGACCAGGCGGCCCGTCCGCTGGCTGCGAAAGACGCGCCCTTCCCCGTGCCCTGCCCCAACTGCGGCGGACGTCTGGCCGCCCCCAAGCCCGCGAACCTCATGCTCACCACCGTGCTCGGCCCCGTCGAGGCGACCGGCACGCGCGTCTACCTGCGCCCGGAGACGGCCCAGGGCATCTTCGTGAACTTCGACAACGTGCTGCAGTCCTCGCGCAAGAAGCTGCCCTTCGGCATCGGCCAGGTCGGCAAGAGCTTCCGGAACGAGATCACGCCCGGCAACTTCACGTTCCGCACCCGCGAGTTCGAGCAGATGGAGATCGAGTACTTCTGCAAGCCCGGGACCGAGAACGAGCACTTCGACAAGTGGGTCGACTCGCGCTTCAACTGGTACGTGAAGTACGGCATCAAGAAGGAAAACCTGCGGACGCGCGACCATGACCTCGACATCCTCAAGCTGAAAGACGGGACGTCGATCAAAGCCAAGGCCTTCGACCGCGGCGACCACTACCAGTGCGTCGCGCGCGGCCTGGACCGCAAGGTGATGAAGACGGACGTCGAGACGTTCGAGCGCGGCGAGCTCGCCCACTACGCGAAGGAGTGCAAGGACGTCGAATACCTCTTCCCCATGGGCTGGAGCGAGCTCGAGGGCATCGCGAGCCGCACGGACTTCGACCTGACGCAGCACACGAAGTTCTCCGGCAAGTCGCTGGACTACTTCGACGAGGAGACCAAGGCGCGCTTCGTTCCGTACGTCGTCGAGCCCGCCGCCGGCGCGGATCGCGCCACGCTGGCCTTCCTCTGCGACGCCTACCGCGAGGAGGAGGTCAAGGGCGAGAAGCGCGTCGTGCTCGGCTTCCACCCGGAAGTCGCGCCGATCAAGTTCGCGGTGCTGCCGCTGCTCAAGAAGAACGACAAGATCGTGGAGCTCGCGCGGAGCCTGACGCGCAAGCTGTGCGAGCGCTGGTACGCGGTCTACGACGACACGGCCGCGATCGGCAGGCTCTACCGCCGGCAGGACGAGGTGGGCACGCCGTTCTGCGTGACGGTCGACGTCCAGACGGTCGGCGACGAGGCGGCCGCCCCGGACCACAAGGTGACGATCCGCGAGCGCGACTCGATGCAGCAGGCCCGGGTCCCGGTCGCGGAGCTGGAGTCCATCGCCGCCCGCCTCATGGCCGGCGAATGGGCCAAGGTCGTCCAGCAGTACCCGGCGGGTGTTACGAACTAAACTGGTTACTTCGTAACAACCTTCAGGTCGCGGAACGAGATCTCGGCCTTGCAGGCGCCGTGGATCTGCAGGCCGATGAGGCCTTCGAGCTCGATCTTGGGATCGGTCTCGACCCACTCGATCGTACGCTCGCCGTTGATGAAGAGCTCGATCTTCGGGCCCGCGCAGCGCACCTCGTACTTGTTCCACTCGCCGGGCTTCTCGAGCTTCTTGATGAGGTCGGCGTTCGCCTTCACCAGCGCCTTGTTGCGGCGCGACTCGTCGTAGAGGGTGCCCGACATCCCCGCGCCGATGTCCGCCTGGTAGCCGCTCATCTCGTTCGCCGGCTTGTCGATCCGCTTGCTGCGGATCTGCACCCCGCCGTTCACGAAGCCTTCCGTGCCCACCAGCTTGTACTCGAACGTCAGCGTGAAGTCCTTGTACGCCTTCTTGGTGGTCAGGAACTCGTTGCGCGGATTGCCGCTCATTGAGCCGCCCACGATCGCGCCGTCGACGACCCGCCAGACCTTGAGGTCGCCCTCCCAGCCGTCCAGCGTCTTGCCGTCGAACAGCGACTCCTCCTGCGGCGCGTGACAGCCCCCGCCGTTCTCGATCCAGGTCGCGAGATCCAGGATCTCGTCCTTCTGGAACGTCGTCAGCAGCCCCGCCGGCATCGCCGACAGCTCCGTCACCTTCTTCGCCTGGACGGCGGACGTCGCCACCACCGTGATCCCGTTCGCCGGGTCCGTCGGGTTCGTCAGCACGTGCAGGGCGTCGGGCGTCTCCTTCACCAGCAGCCCCGCCACGATGTCGCCGCCCTTCGTCTGGATCATCCACGACTTGAACTGCTCGTGGATCACCGCCGACGGCTCGATGATCTGCCTGATCAGCTCCACGCCCTTGAAGCGCTCCGCCGTCTTCCCCAGGTCGGGCGCGATCTTCCCGCCCTCCCCGTTCATCGCGTGGCACTTCACGCAGCCCGCTTCCATGAACACCTGCCGCCCGCGCGGCGCGCTCTTCCCCTTGACGTCCCCCGCGAAGTCCGCCATCGCCCACATCTTCACGAAGGGGCGCGTCGACGCCGCGGGCTGCGGGCCGGTCACTTCGACATCCTTCAGCGGACTGCCGACGGGCACCACCTCCATGACGCCGTTCATGATCAGCCAGTGCCCCGGGAACGTGCAGACGTAGGGATACGACCCGACTTCCTTCGGCGCCGTGAACCGCAGCTTCGACGTCCCGCCCGGCAGGACGAGCTTCGTCGCCCAGAGGATCTTCGCCGTCTCCGGCAGGTAGTCCTTCTCCTGGCCTTTCAGGCCCATCGCCTCGGCCGCCTGCCCGACTTCCGCCATCGCCCCGGGCGCCGTGACCACGAGGTTGTGCGGCATGATGTCGCGGTTCTCGAACACGATCTCGACGGGCCGCCCCGCCTCGACCTGGATCTTCCGCTTGTCGAACAGCATCTGGTGCGGGATCGGCCGGATCGTCACCACGCGGACCCCGACGGCCGACAGCTTCGCCAACGCTTCCGGGTTCCCGGCCGCGACGTCTTTCGCCAGCTCGACCGCCGCGAGGATATCGGGCCGCGTCCGCTCCGACACGGGCAGCGCGCCCGCCCGCGCGGCGACCGCGTCGACGAGCCCGAGGTCCGTCCAGTGCTTCCGGTCGATCTTCCGGATCAGCTTCGCCGCGGCCTCCGCCTTGCGGCCCGCCTTCACGAGCCCGCAGAGATCCGCGAAGCGCTCTTTTTCAAAGCCGCCGATCGCGCCGTAGGCGATCAGCAGGCCGTCGAGCGCCGGATCCGCCGCCTCCGCGCCGAGCGCGGACGAGGGGATCGCCTGCTTGCCGAAGCCCGGGCCCGCCCAGGCCACGTCCAGGCCGTCGCCGCCCCCGTTGTCGAAGTAGGTCACGACCAGCGCGTGCGTCCCCGCGGTCAGCTGGACCTTGCCGTTCTTCTCGTCCATGCCGTGGAGGCCGTCGTGGTTCACGACCAGCTTCCCGTCCACGTAGATCCGCGAGCCGTCGTCCGACGCGACGTAGAACGTGTAGCTCCCCTCCTTCGGCACGGCCAGCGAGGCCGTGAACCGGAGGGCGAACTCGTCTCGACGTCCGATCTGCGGCACCTTGAGCGAGATCTCGTGGGCGATGCCCGTCGTCTTGGGCTTCAGGTTGTCGAGCGTCTCGAGGGCCACGTTGCGCGGCGCGACCTCGTAGTACTCCACCTGGACGCCGCGCGCGGACGGCGACTCGACGGCCTTCGCCGCCATGAGCGGCCGCAGTTTCGGGAAGAGCGCCTCGCGCATTTTCGCGTCCAGAAGGGGCGTCGCCTCGATCAAGGCGGCCGGCGCGGACGCCCAGGGGCCGTCGATCGAGCCGTCCGCCGTCGCCCAGGCCGCGGCCGCCGTCGCGCCGCCCTTCGCCGCCAGCGCCTTGACGCGCTCCTTGTGCTTCGCGAGGTCCGGCCGCTCCAGGAGCAGCTTCCCGAGGTCCGCCGCGGACGTCGTCTCCATGAGATCGAGCAGCGCCGCGGTCTCGTCGCCGCCCTTCGCCAGCTCCTTCAGCGCCTCGCGGCGCGCGTCCATCTGCACTCCCGGCCGCGTCAGGATCGCCATCCGCACGGCGGGCGTGCGCGGCATCTTCACGAGCTCGCCGGTGCCGACGTTGCCGAGGAGGTAGTCGGCGACGGCCGGATGCTCGGGCGCCCACGCGACGTGGCCCTGCCGCACGGCGTCCTTCCAGATCGGGTCGAGCGTCGCCATCGTCTCCTTGAGCACGTAGTCGATCACCGGGTCGCGCGGATGCTTGAGCGCGCGCAGCGCCATCCCCGCCGACTCCAGCGTCCGGATCCAGCTCGCCGCGTTCAGCGCCTCGAGGCGGACGCGCGGATGCTCGTCCTCGATCCGGGCTTCCAGCAGCTTGACCGGATCGGCGACGCGTTCCCGCCACCACTTCAGCACGCGCGTCGCCGCCGCCCGCGCGTGGAAGTCGGGCGAGCGCAGGACCTCCTTCAGCAGCGCCTCGTTCACGACGTTGTGGCTCTGGTGCAGCCAGAGGGCCTCGAGCCGGTGGTGCTCGTAGTCCTTGTGGCCCTTGTCCAGGCCGGCCAGCCAGGACGTCGCGGCCGCGATGACCTCGCCGCTCTTCCGGCCCGAGAGCTCGATGCGGGCGCGCGCGCGCACCCGGTCGTCGGGGGATTTCAGGACGTCGAGGAGCCTCGCCAGCGGCTCCCCGAAGATCCTCTCGGGCTTGAGCAGGGGCCGGTCCAGGTGCCGCACCCGGTAGACGCGGCCGTGGTGGCGGTTGCGGCTCGGGTCGCGCAGGTTGTGCTGCATGTGCCCGATGATCGTGTTGTGCCAGTCGGTGAAGTAGAGGGCGCCGTCGGGGCCGACTTCCACGTCCGACGGCCGGTGGTTCGGGTCGCTCGACTGGGTGAAGGGCTCGACTTCCTTGGCCGCGAACCCGGAGCCCTCGTCGCTGAACTTGTACTGGAGGATGCCCTGGAAGCCGATGACGTTGGGCACGACCAGGTTGCCGCGCATCTCCTCGGGGAAATGGGAGCTGGAGAGGATCTCCGTGCCCGGGCAGGGCCGGGTCCGCTGCTTGTAGACCGTGGGCATGCCGGGGTGCTTGCGGGGGAAGTCGACCGACCCCGAGAACGCGAGCGCGAAGTAGGTCTGGGCGCCGGTGCCGTCGGTGACGAAGTCCTGGCCCCAGCGGTCGAAGACGTGGCCGTGCGGGTTGGCGAAGCCGTAGGAGACGTAGACGTCGAAGCGCTGGGTGCGCGGCTCGTAGCGGAAGACGGCGCCGTTCTGGACGCGGCGCACGGGCCCGTAGGGCGACTCCACCTGGGTGTTGTGGAACGTGCCTTCCTGGAAGTAGACCGCCCCGCCCGGGTCGAGGACGAAGCTGTTGGACTGGTGGTGGGTGTCGGCCGAGTCGAGGCCGTGGACGAGCAGCGTCTTCTGGTCCGCCTGGTCGTCGCCGTCCGTGTCCTTGAGGAAGACGAGCTCGGGCGCCTGGGCGAGCAGCACGCCGCCGTTCCAGAACTCGAAGCCCGTGGGATTGTGCAGGCCGCCCGCGAAGGTCTTGCAGGTGTCGGCCTTGCCGTCGCCGTCGACGTCCTCCAGGATGAGCAGCTTGTCGTCGAGCTTGTCCTTGGGCTTCCAGTGCGGGTAGGACGGCCAGGCGGCGACCCAGAGGCGGCCCTTGGTGTCGAAGGCCATCTGCACGAGATTGACGAGCTCGGGGAACTTCTCCTCGGAGGCGAAGAGCTCGACTTTCATGCCCTTCGCGACCTCCATCTTGGTGATCCCGAGCTCGGCGCCGAGGTAGAGGTGCTGGCCGTCGGGCCCGGCGCCCTTCTTGTTGGTGATCACGGGGAGGAAGTCGGGCGTGTTCGAGTCGTCGAGCTTGAGGTCGCCGCCCTTCGCGACGGCCCAGATCCGCCGGTCGCGATTCTCGGTCATGACGTCGAGGATCTGGAGCTCGCGGAAGGCGACGTCCTGGTTGGTCTGGCCGTTGACGAACTTGAGGCCGCCGCGGCCGCCGAAGATCGAGAAGCCGTCGGTGGTGCGGTGCTTCTGGTACCAGTGGAAGTTCTTGTCGAGGACGGCCTGCCGGATCTTCTCGGCGAGGGCCGACTCGCGGGCCGGGGCCTGGCCGAAGAGGGCGTGGTCGATCGTCTCGGCGATCGCGCGGTCCCCCGCCTCATTGAGGTGGATGCCGTTGATCGTGAGCGGCCCGCGGGTCTCGTAGAGCTTCGCCGACGGCCCGAAGAGGTCGACGAAGACGACGCCCGCGGCCTGGGCGACGTCCGCCATGGCCTTCGCGTAGAGCGCGAGGCGGGCGTTGTTGGCGGCGCCGTCGGGCAGGTTCGGATCCTTGAGGTTCTCGTGCGCGAGGGGCGAGACGAGGGCGACGCGGGGGGCGCCCTTCCCGTTGTACTTCTGCGCGGCCAGGTGCTTGAGCCAGCCGGCGAGCTCGTCCTTGAACTTCGGCAGTCCGGCTTCGCCGCCGAACGACTCGTTGTAGCCGAAGAACGCGAGGATCACGTCGGCCTTGTTCTGGGCCAGGTGCTGGTCGGGGCTGCCGAAGCCCGACGAGCGGATCCGCTGGCTCACCTCGTCGCCGGAGAACCCGAGGTTCCGGATCCGCAGCTCGAGATCCGGATAGCGCGACTGCAGCAGCGTCTCCAGCCAGCCCGTGTGCTGCATGCGGTCGGCCAGGGTGTTGCCGACCAGGCAGACGGAATCCCCCTTCTCGAGGACCAGCCGGGGACGTCCGTCCTGCGGCGCGGCCAGCCCTTCGACGCGGCTCAGGGCAAGAACGCAAAGCGCCAGCGCGAGTGCTTTCATGGTTTCGGGCTCCAAAGCTCAACCGTATTAGCGTGGGGCGCTTGAAGTATTACAAGAGAGGGCCCGGGGAATTGCGCCAAGAGATATCGCTTTTGCGCACGGGGGCGAAACCACAAAGACACAAAGGACACGAAGGATACCTTTGAGCCCCCCCTTCCCCCCCGGGGGGACGTCTACAAAGGCGAGCTTCGTGTCCTTTGTGTCTTCGTGGTTTCGTCGTTCGCGTTAGAATACCGCCCATGCACGACGTCCTCGTCGTCGGCGCCGGGCACGCCGGCGTCGAGGCCGCCCTCGCCGCCGCGCGGATGGGGCTCGACGTCCTGGTCCTCACCCTCGATCCCGCCGCCGCCGGCCGCATGTCCTGCAACCCGGCCATGGGCGGGCTCGCCAAGGGGCAGATCGTGCGGGAGATCGACGCCCTGGGCGGCGAGATGGCCAAGGCCACCGACGCCACCGGCATCCAGTTCCGCATGCTCAACACCGGCAAGGGCCCCGCCGTCCGCTCTCCCCGCGCCCAGTGCGACAAGCTCCAGTACGAGCGGCGGATGTCGGCCGTCCTCGCCGCCGAGCCGCGGCTGCGCGTCGCGGAGGACGTCGCCGAAGACCTCCTCGTCGAGGGCGGGCGGATCGCCGGCGTGCGGGGCAAGAAGGCCGACTACGCGGCCCGGGCCGTCGTCGTCACCACCGGCACCTTCCTCAAGGCCCTCCAGCACTGCGGCGAGCTCAAGCGCCCCGGCGGCCGCATCCACGAGCCGAGCGCGGAGAGCCTGTCCGACGGCCTCCGCCGCCTCGGCTTCGAGATCGGCCGCCTGAAGACCGGCACGCCCGCGCGGCTGCGGAAGGGGTCGATCGACTTCGACCGCTGCCAGGTCCAGCCCGGCGACCCGGTCCCCGTCCCCTTCTCGCACTTCACGACTTCGCTGCCCCAGCCGCAGGTGAACTGCTGGATCACGTACACGAACGCGGGGACGCACGACGTCCTCCGCGCCAACCTGCACCGGGCGCCGATGTACTCGGGCCAGATCGAATCGGTGGGCCCGCGCTACTGCCCCAGCATCGAGGACAAGGTGGTGCGCTTCGCGGAGAAGGAGCGCCACCAGATCTTCCTCGAGCCCGAGACGCTCGACGGCGAGTCGATCTACGTGAACGGCGCGTCGACGTCCACCCCGCCCGACGTGCAGGAGGCCTTCCTGCGCACGATCCCCGGGCTCGAGAAAGCGGAGGTCCTGCGCTACGGCTACGCGGTGGAGTACGACTACGCCCCGCCCCATCAGCTGCGCCCGACGCTGGAGACGAAGGCCGTCGCGGGCCTCTACTTCGCCGGCCAGATCAACGGCACGAGCGGCTACGAGGAGGCGGGCGGGCAGGGCCTTGTCGCCGGCATCAACGCGGCCCTCAAGATCCAGGGCCGCCCGCCCTTCACGCTGCGCCGCGACGAGGCGTACATCGGGGTGCTGATCGACGACCTCATCCGCCTCGAGCACCGCGAGCCCTACCGCATGTTCACCTCGCGCGCGGAGTACCGGCTGCTGCTGCGGACGGACAACGCCGACCGGCGCCTCATGCCGTACGCGTTCGACCTCGGGCTCCTGAAGGACCGCGCCGCCTTCGACGCCAAGGAGAAGGCGATCGCGGAAACGCGGGAAACGCTGCGGACGTCGGGCCGCGACGCGATCCTCCGACGTCCCGAGACGTCCATCGGCGAGCTGCTGCCGGGGCTGCGGGCGGACGTCGCCGAGCAGGTCGAGATCGACGTGAAGTACGAGGGCTACATCCGGCGGCAGGCGATGGAAGTCGAGAAGTTCCGCCGCCTCGAATCGAAGAGCATCCCCGAGCGCTTCGACTACGACAAGGTGCTGCACCTGCGCTTCGAGGCGCGGGAGAAGCTGCGGCGGGTGCGGCCGGCATCGATCGGCCAGGCCTCCCGGATCGCGGGGGTGACGCCGGTGGACGTCCAGCTCTTGCTGGTCCACCTCGGCCGCTGAAGGCGTATAATGGATCCATGCGCTGGCTGGCGCCCCTCGTCCTTTCCCTGACGGCCTGCGGCGGCGGGCTGTCGGTGCCGCAGTGCATGCAGGACCTCCCCCGCTCGGAGGAGGAGACGCTCGCGATCGCCGCGGAGATCCGCAAGGAGCTCGGCGAGGACGTGAAGGTCGAGCGGATCGAGAACGTCTTCTTCGTGGCGACGAACGACTCCGCCGCCTCCTTCAAGGCCTGCCAGGGCACGATCTCCCGGATGTACCGCTACCTGCGGAGGGACTACTTCGCCAGGAGCCCCGAGAAGCCCATCCGGGTCTATCTCTTCAAGGACAAGGCCAGCTACGAAGACTACTGCAAGCGCACCTACGAGAAGCCGCCGTCGACGCCCTTCGGCTTCTACATGGCGCGGGAGCGCAAGATGGTGATGAACATCTCCACCGGCACGGGCACGCTGGCGCACGAGCTGGTGCATCCGCTGCTCGCCGAGGACTTCCCCGGCGTCCCCAGCTGGTTCAACGAGGGCTTCGCCTCGCTCTACGAGCAGTCCGGCAGCCGCGGCGACCGCGTCGTCGGCCACGTGAACTGGCGCCTGCCCGGCCTGCACAAGGCGCTCAAGGCCCGCGGCGTCTCCCTGGACGCCCTCCTTAAGACCAGCACCGACGAGTTCTACGGCGACGACCGCGGCGTCAACTACGCCGCCGCCCGCTACCTCTGCTACTGGCTGCAGGAGAAGGACCTCCTGATCCCCTTCTACGTCGCGTTCAAGGCCTCCCACGGCGACGACCCCACCGGCCTGGCCGCCCTGGAAAAGATCGTCGGCAAGCCCCTCGCCGAGCTGGAGCCCGCCTGGAAGGACTGGACCCTCGCCCTCAAGATCCGGGACTAGGTCAAGGTCAAGGAAGCGCGCCCCCTGAGGGGGATTGAGATCCTTTCCCCCGCCCCCCCGCTGTGGTACCATCGCCGCCGATTTGTTCCCGTTTTCACTCTAGGAGAGCGAGCACCCATGAAGAAGGTCGGCATCCTGACCGGCGGCGGCGACGCCCCCGGCCTCAACGCGGTCATCCGCGGCGTCGTCATGCGCCTGTCGCGCGACCGCCACGAAAAGTTCCGCTGCGTCGGCTTCCAGGACGGCTGGGCCGGCCTCCGCGACAACAACTCCATCGACCTCCCCGTCGACAAGGTCAACGAGATCATCTACGAGGGCGGCACGATCCTGGGGACGTCGCGCACCAACCTCTACAAGTCCCCCGACTACGTCCAGAAGGCCCTCGCCAACGTGAAGAAGAACGAGATCGACGCCCTGGTGGCCATCGGCGGCGACGACACGCTCGAGATCGCCTACTACCTCTATCGCGACCACGGCGTGAACGTCGTCGGCGTGCCCAAGACGATCGACAACGACGTCAACGGCACCGACTTCACCTTCGGCTTCTGGTCGAGCGTCGAGCAGGCCACGGAGGCGATCGACGACCTCCGCTCCACCACCATGAGCCATCACCGGGTGATGGTGGTCGAGTGCATGGGACGTCACGCCGGCTGGATCGGCGCCTACAGCGGCCTCGCCGGCGGGGCCGACTACATCGCGGTCCCGGAGCGGCCGGTGGACGTGCAGGAGATCTGCGACGTCCTGAAGGCGGCGCGCGCGAAAGGCAAGACGCACAGCATCGTGGTGGTGACGGAAGGCTCGTCGATCTCGGGGGTGGACGTCGCCCCGCGCGTCGTGAAGGACAAGGAAGGCAAGTGGAACCTGTCCAACGACGTGGTGCGCGACAGCTTCGGCAACGCGGTGATGCTGCCCGGCCAGGTGGGCGAGGCGGTGGCGGCGGAGATCCAGAAGCGGAGCGGCTTCGAGGCGCGGGCGATCGCGCTGGGACACCTGCAGCGCGGCGGCAGCCCCTGCGCGTACGACCGCTGCCTCGGCACGGCCTACGGCGTGGGCGCCGGCAAGGCGGTGATCGAGCGCAAGTTCGGCCACATGGTCCGCCTGAACTCGCTGAACATCGAGGTCATCCCGATGAAGGGCCAGATCCGCGAGACCCAGGCCGAGAAAAAGAAGTACAAGCTCCTGCCTCTCGAGTTCCTCGACATGGCGGGGATTTTCTGGGAGAAACCCTAAGCCAGGTCCAGGAGACAGGTCCAGGTCCAGGAAACGACGAGAGCCGCCGGCGGGCCACCCCCGCCGGCGGCTTTTTTGTTGGCTTCACGGCGCGCGGTAGGCGCGGATCACCCGTTCGACATCACCCCACGGGCTTCGGATGAGCAGCAGCGCGTCGTGCGAGAAGGTGTTGTCAAAAAGAGCGACGCAATTCTCGGCAAAGCGCTCTAAGCCCAGGACCTCGTATTCGTTGAGGAGGAATCTGAAGCCGACATAAGACGGCCAAGGAACATGCCTGCATTCATGCCGGAGCAAGGGAGCGACGTTCCTCGAGAAGCTTCCCGCGAGCAGATCCGAGAACTGAGGAGCATCTTTCTCGGGGACAAAGTCGGCGGGAAAGCGGAGGGCCACCAGCACCTGGCCATCCGGAGGCGACCGCCTCCACCAGCGCTCGTTCGTCCAGGTCCAGAAACCCGCGGCCGCCGCGGCGGCGAGAATGCCGCCGGCGACCACGACACCCAGAGCCTTCCGATGGCCCGCGTCGTGCATGCCGGAAGTTTACGCGCTGAACTGAGCGCGCCTCCGCTCCGCCGCCGAGGCGGCGCCCCCTCCCTGGATTCCGGATTCTGGATTCCGGATTCCGTCTAGGCCTGGGGCGCCTTCACGTAGATGTTGTTCGACAGGATCCAGACGATGTCGTTGCGCATCGCCTCGACCCGGTAGGCGCCGGGCTCGGTGATCTCGAAGAGCAGCTCGTCGCCCTCTTCCTCGAGCACGCTCTCGCCGTCGCGGTAGACGTTGAGCAGGCCCTCGCTCGGGAAGGACGCGACCAGCTCGACCTTCTCCGTGAGGTCGATCTCGTCGCCCATCCCGGCGACCTTCTTGCCGTTGTCGATCTCGTAGGAGAACTCGGTGGGATCGTCCCACCAGTCGAAGGAGACGTAGAGGTTGCCGTGCTTCACGGCGTTCAGCACCTGCTTCTTCGCCTTCTTGTAGTCCTTGCTCAGCGGCTCGTCGAGCAGGATGTGGTTCACGATCGTCTTGAAGGCCGTCTCGTACGGGAAGATCTCGAGCGTCTTCCCGTCGTGCTCCTTCTTGTACTTGCGGTTGCTGATCTCGCCGATGCCGACGACCTTCGCCTTCTGGTTCAGCTCGTCCCAGCGCTTGAGCGTCTCGATGCGCGGGCCCGTCAGCCAGTCCTCGAACTCGGCGTGCAGCTCCAGCGTCGCCTCTTCGCGGTCGACCTGCGCCTGCCAGTCCGTCATCAGGTCCCAGAGGCCCAGGCCGGTGTAGCCCTGGACGTCCCACGCGTTCCACTTCATGCTGGGGATCCCCAGCTTCTGCGAGCCCAGGTGGTCGGGATGCGCGAGGAAGCCGAAGCCGTTCTGCGCCGCCACCGCCTCGATCGCCGCCTGGGGCTCCATCGCATTGAGCTTCGCGACGTCCTTGAAGACCTTCTCCCCGAAGGCGATGTAGTGATTGCCTCCGGGCTTGATCTCGACGCCGGAGATGATCAGGGCGCTCCCGTTCCACTTCTCGTGGCCGTCCTCGACGGCCTTCTGGTCCCCGTCGGTCATCAGCACGAAGTCCAGGCCCGCGTCGTTGGCGGCCTGGGCGATCTCGGCCATGTCGCCGGTTCCGTCCGAGTAGGTGGAATGGCAGTGGATGGCGCCCTTGTAGTCGTACTTGGCCATGAAATGCCCTTGAATACCAGGAGATAGAATCCCCCCGCACGTGCTAGGGGGGTGTGTGGGAATTATAGGGAAATCAGAAAGAAATACACAAGATTTAGCTGAGCGGCCCGGTCTTCCAGTCGAGGCGCAGCGAAAGCCCGCGCAGGCCCACGGCCAGCGCGATCCCCGTGAAGGCCGCGGCCCACGCCGGCATCCCCGCCGCCGTCAGCCCCACGTAGGCCCCGCTGCCCGCGAGCGCCGCCAGCGTGTAGACGTGCCCCGGCAGGAACGTGAGCGGCGCTTCCCGCGACAGGAGGTCGCGCAGCACGCCCCCGCCCACCGCGGTCACGCCGCCCAGCAGCGTCGCCGCCAGGCCGCCGAGGCCCGCCGAAAGCGCCTGCTGCGCGCCGACGACCGCGTAGGCGCCGAGGCCGAGGGCGTCGAGCAGCGTGAACGCCGCGCGGAAGCGGTCGATCCGCGCTCCGAACGCCCAGCCCACCGCCGCCGCCGCGCCCGCCGCGATCAGGAAGCGGGGCTCGCGGAGCGCCGCGGGCGGCGTCGCGCCGAGGAGGACGTCGCGCAACACCCCTCCGCCCAGCCCCGTCGCGCCGGCGATGGCGAAGACGCCGACGACGTCGTAGCCCTTGCGGATGGCGACCATCGCGCCGGTGAGCGCGAACAGGAAGACGCCCGCGAGGTCGAACGCGAGCGGCAGCGTGAAAGCCATCGGGCTAACGACCAAGGGCCAAAGGCCAAGGACCAACGGGTCTCCCCCCGTCCCCCCCGGGGGGGGCAAGGGGGGGAATCCTTTGGTCCTTGGTCATTGGTCCTTGGCCCTTTCGCTACTCGTCGACCTTCACGTCCTTGATCATGAGCTCGACGTTCTCGTAGCCGTTCCAGGCGTTGATCTGGGGGGTGAAGGCGATCGAGACCGTGCGCGCCTTGCGGATCGGATCGAAGAGCGCGCCCATCCCGAAGCCCACCGCCTTCAGGCTCGGCCCCTGGTCCTTCACGTAGAACGACAGGTGGTCGCTCTTCTTCCCCATCAGCTTCGGCTCCGCCGCCACCTTCACGCGCGAGGCCACCAGCGTCGGCACCGGATTGCCCGGCCCGTGCGGCGCCAGCCGCTCCAGCTCCCGCACCGCCGCCTTCGTCAGCTGGCCCACCGTGACCTCTTCGTCGACGTCCAGCCGCGGAGTGAAGTGCTCCGGCCGCAGCGTCTTCCCGGCGACCTTTTCCATCTTCCGGCGGAACGCGTCCAGGTTCTCCGTCTTCAGCGACAGCCCCGCCGCCATCGCGTGCCCGCCGTGCGTCTCCAGCAGCTCGGAGCAGGCGTTCATCGCCTCGTGCAGCGCCAGGCCGTCGATCGACCGCGCCGAGCCCCGCGCGATCCCGTTCTCGATCGCCATCACGAACGACGGCCGGTAGTACTTGTCCACCAGCTTCGCCGCCACGATCCCCACGACGCCCACGTGCCAGCGCTCGTCCGCGACCACCAGCGCCGGCGCGTCCGGCGCCATCGACTCCACCTGCGCGCAGGCCTGCTGGAACATCTCGTCCTCGATGCCCTTGCGCCCCTTGTTCGACTTCTCCATGAGCGTCACGATCTCGGCGATCCGCGCCTCGTCCTCCCCGACCAGGAGCTCGACGCAGTCCATCGCCGTCCCGATCCGGCCCAGCGCGTTCAGCCGCGGCGCCAGCTTGAAGCTGATGTCGAAGGTCTCGAGCGGCTTGTCCTCCACCCGCGCGATCTCCAGCAGCGCCCGCATCCCCTTCCCCTTGCAGGCGCGCAGGGCGTCGAGCCCGTACTTCACGAACACCCGGTTCTCCCCGACCAGCGGGCACACGTCCGCCACCGTCCCCAGCGCCGCCAGGGCCATCGCGTCCAGGATGAAGCCCTCGAAGCCCTCCCGCTTCTTCGCCCCCATCCGCTCCCCGAGCGCCCAGGCCGTCTTGAACGAGATCCCCGCCGAGCAGATCCCCGTGAAGCCGTAGGTCGACCCCGGCATCTTCGGATTCACGATCGCGTGCGCCGGCGCGATCCCCGCCGCCGGCTCGTGGTGGTCCAGCACGATCACGTCCATCCCGCGCTCGACGGCGAGCCCGACCTCCTCCACGTCGTTCGTCCCGCAGTCGATCGTGACCAGAACCTTCACGCCCTCCGCCGCGAAGGCCTCGACGGCCCCCGCGTTCAGCCCGTAGCCGTCGGTCTGGCGGTGCGGCACTTTGTAGCTCGGCTTGTTCCCCAGCAGGCTCAGCAGCTTCGACAGGATGGCCGTGCCCGAGGTGCCGTCGACGTCGTAGTCCCCGAAGATCCCGATCTTCTCGTTCCCGCGGACGGCGCGCTCGAGGCGGTCGACGGCCGTCTTCATGCCCTCGAATTTCAGGGGGTCGATCAGCCCGGTCAGCTCCGGCTTGAGGAACAGGCGCGCCTCGGCCGGATCGGTGACCCCGCGGTTGGCGAGGAGCGCGCCGGTGAGCGGCGAGAGATTGAGCGCCAGGGCGAGGCGGGCGCCGGCCTCCCTAGCGGAGGCCGCGAACACCCATCGTCGTTCCCGCATACCCCTCTCCCCGCAGCAACCGCAGCCGGAGCATGTTGAGCGCGAATCCCGCGGCGCGCTCCTTCACCATGCTCCGGTCTCCCGTGAACGTCTTTTCTTCGACCCAGTCCCCGACGGCCAGGAAGCACAGCCCGGCCGGCTTCCCCGCCGTGGCGCCCGACGGCCCGGCGATCCCGGTGACCGCGACCCCGAGGTCCGCGCCGGACGTGGCGGCGACGCCCCGGGCCATGGCCCGGGCGACCTCCGCGCTCACGGCGCCGCGCTCGCGGATCAGGTTCTCCGGCACGCCCAGGCGCCGGATCTTGGCCTCGTTCGAGTAGGCGACGCAGCCTTCCAGCAGCGCCGCCGAGATCCCCGGCACCTCGGTGAGCCGGTGGGCGATCAGCCCGCCCGTGCAGGATTCCGCGAGCGCGACGCTCGTCTTCGTTTCGATGAGGCGACGTCCCACGTGCTCGTGCAGCTCGCCCGCGTAGAGGTTGTCGCCGAACGCCCGCGCGAGCTTCGCCGCCAGGCCCGCGAGGGTTTTCTTCCTCGACGGCCCCGCGGCCCGCAGCGTGATCGTGACCTGGCCCCAGCGGACGGTGAGCCCGTAGAGGTCCGGATCTTTCGTGATCTTCAGCGTGATCTCGTCGACGGTGCCTTCGGGCACGCCGTAGACCTTGCCTTCCCAGGTCTCGAAGTCGCGGCGCACGCGGATGGCCGGCAGGACCTGGTCCCGGAACATCGGGTGCATCTCTTTCGGCGGCCCGGGCAGGGCCGCGAGATAAACCTCCCCTTCGCGGAGCGCGAAGCCCGGCGCCGACCCGTTCGGGTTGGCGAGGACCTTGGCGCCGTCGGGGATGAAGGCCTGCCGCCGGTTGATCGACGCCATCCGGATCCTGTTCTTGCGGAAGCGGTCCTGGATGGCCTTCCAGAGCGGAGGATGGAACTTCAGGGGGCGGTGGAAGGCTTCCTCGACGGCCCCGCGCGTGTGGTCGTCCTCGGTGGGCCCGAGCCCGCCCGTCATGAGGATCACGTCCGCCCGCGTCGCCGCGAGCTTGAGGGCGTCGACGATCCGCCCGAAGTCGTCCCCGCAGGTCTGGTGGAACGCGACCTCCAGGCCGGCGGGATAGAGTTCGCGGGCGAAAAAGCCCAGGTGGGTGTCGACGTTCTTCCCCCGCAGGAGCTCGGTGCCGGTGGACAGGACCTCGACTTTCATCGCGCGTTCCGCAGCTGATGGGGGAACTGGGCGACGGCCTTGTCGTTGGGGGGCACGAAGAGCGTATGAGGCGACTTGCGGCCGGTCACCATGAGCGCGCCGCGGCAGAGGCTGAGGCGCACCGTGCCGGTGACGTGCTGGTTGATCTTCGTGAAGAACGCGTCGAGGCCTTCCCGCACGGACAGGAACCACTTCCCTTCGTACACGAGGTCCGCGTAGCGCTGCGAGAGCGAGTCCTTGAAGTGCACGACCTCGCGCTCCAGCGTGATCGACTCGAGGGCGCGGTGCGCGGCGGCGAGGATGGCCGCCGCCGGCGACTCGTAGATCTCGCGCGTCTTGAGCCCGCTGATGCGGTTTTCCACGACGTCGAAGCGCCCCACCGCGCAGCGCCCGCCGATCTTGTTGAGCTCCTCGATCAGGCGGACCGGATCCATCTCCTCGCCGTCGACGGCCACCGGGTCGCCCTTGAGGAAGTCGACGTCGATCGACGTCGGCTTGGCGGGGGCTTCGTCGGGCGGGACGGTGAGGATGTAGGTGTCCTTGGGGGGCTCCTCCCAGGTGTCCTTCATGTGGCGGAGCTGGATGTTGTTGCCCCAGAGGTTCTGCTCGACGTTGTAGGCCTCCTGCTTCTCGCTCTCGAAGCTGAGGCCGACGCGGCGGGCGTAGACGAGGTCGTCCTGGGGCGAGCGCAGGCCGAGGTCGACGAGGGGCGTGAGGACCCGCATCGAGGGGGCCACCGCGCGGATGCAGTTCTCCAGGCGGAGCATGTCGTTGCCGATGCCGCGCGAGCCGTGGGCGATGAACTCGCAGCCCTCCTCGTCGGCCATGCGCACGAGCTCCTCCACGATGAGGGGCCGCGACAGGGCGCTGAAGAGGAAGTAGCCCTGCTCGTACACCGCGTTGGCGCGGATGCAGGGGAAGATGTAGTCCCGGGCGAACTTCTCGCGGAGGTCCGCCAGATGCGCGGCGGCCGCGCCCAGCTCCACCGCCTTCTCCGCCAGCGGCGCCAGATACTCCGGCTGTCCCAGGTTGGCGGAGAAGGTGTAAACCTTCATCCCCTTCACCTGACGCAGGTAGTGGACGCAGACCGTGGTATCGAGACTGCCTGAATAGGCGAGCGCGACCTTCGCCATGGACGTCGATTATACCCGAGCCGCGGGCAAAACTCCCCTTACTTCAGTTCCGAAAGCGCCTTGAGCACGGCCTTCGAATCTTCCGCCGCGTTCACCTTCGTGTTCTTGTAGACGACCTTGCCGTCCTTGCCGACGATGAAGGTCCAGCGGGCCGTCGTGATCGCGCGCTCGAACTCCGCGTCCTTGCCGCCCTGCTTCACCTTGGCCTTGCCGCCGGCCTTGGGGGTCATGCCGAACGCCTTGGCCACGTCGCCCTTCTCGTCCGCCAGCAGCGCGAAGGTCAGGCCGTGCTCCTTCTTGAAGAGCTCCTGCGTCTTCACCGCGTCGCCGCTCACGCCGACGACCTCCACGCCCTTCTCTTCCAGGGCCTTCTGGTCGTCGCGGAACGCGCAGGCCTGCTTCGTGCAGCCGCCCGTGAACGAGGCGGGATAGAAGTACACGACCACGATCTTCTTGCCCACGTGGTCCGCCGACTTCCACGCCTTGCCCGCGTCGTCCGGAGCCTCGAAGGCGGGGACCGCGTCGCCCACGTTCAAGCCGTCCTGCGCCATCGCCAGAGCCGCCATCGTCATCAGCGTGAGCATCGTGCTTCTCCTTTATAGACCCGACTTGATCTCGATGAAATCGTAGTCCTTCATGATGTACGCCTTGCCTTCGACCCGTTTGGGCGCGCGCGACTGCGACTCGCGGTAGTTCTTGTGCTTGAGGTACTCCTCCCAGGAGATGACCTCCGAGCTGATGAATCCCTTGGCGAGGTCCGTGTGGATGCGGCCGGCGGCCTCGAGGGCCGTCGCCCCCGCCTTCAGGTGCCAGGCCGTCACGTCCTTGTCGCCCGTCGTCATGAACGTCCGCATGCCCATGTCGCGGTACAGGTCCGACGGCAGCGTCTCCAGCGCCAGGGTCGTCAGGCCGTAGTCCTTCATGAACGAGGCCCGCTCGGCCTCCTCCATCGCCATCAGCTCCATCTCGAGCTTCACGGCCACGCCCCGGACCGGCCCCGCCTTGCCCAGGTCCGCCTCCGAGATGTTCGCCAGGGCGATCAGCGGCTTCTTCGAGTAGAACTGGAAGCCCTTCATCCGCTTCTCGTCCTCGAGGCCCAGCTTGTCGAAGGCCTTCACGTCGCCGCCGGCCACGGCCTCCAGCAGCGGCTCCATCGCCGCCAGCTCCTTGACCAGGTCCTCGCGGTTCGGAATGCCCTTCTTGGTGTCGACCTTCAGCCGCTCGATGCGCTTCTGCATGACGTCGATGTCCGCCAGGATGAACTCGCTGCGGATCGCCTCGAGCTGCTTGGCCGCGTCCTCGCCGTCGTAGGCCTTCAGCACCGCCAGGAAGCCGTCGCACTCCCGCACCGAGGCCAGCTTGCCCGGGTTGTCGATCTTCTCGCCGCCCTCCAGGGCGATCGAGGGGCCGTCGACGACCTCCATCACCGGCGTGACGAGCTTCTTCTGGGCGCCCTCGCGTTCGTGGACTTTCAGCAGGCGGGCGTCGATGACGCGGAACGGCAGGGTGACGGTCTTGCCGGTGTTGGCGACGGCCTTCGCGTACTCGGTGCCGGTGAGGGCGCAGAAGAGGGAGGTCTTGCCGGAGCCGGTGACTCCGACGAGTCCGATCTTGGCGGCGATGGGTCGGTCGGCCATGAGGTCCTTTCGGGCTAGGGTTTCGGGGCGGGGGCGGCGGGCTTGGGGGGTCGCGCGAAGATATAGGAGGCGATCACGCCGACTTCGTAGAGCAGGAGGAGGGGGATCATGACGAGGAGCATGGTCATGACGTCGGCGGGGGTGATGAGGGCGGCGAAGACGACGTTGAACATGACGGCGGCCCGGCGCCACTTGTGGTAGGTCGGCGGCGCGATGAGGCCGATCTTCGAGAGGAAGACCATGATGAGGGGCATCTGGAAGATGGCGCCTAGCATGATGGTCAGCTTCATGACGAGGCTGAGGTATTCGGAGAAGCTGTACTGGGGCGAGACGATCGCGAGGTCGAGCATCTTGGCCAGGCTGTAGAGGGCCAGGGGGACGAGGTAGATGTAGCCGCAGAAGCAGCCGACGCAGAAGAGCGCGAAGGAGACGGGGGCGAAGGCGAGGACGTACTTCCGCTCGTTCTTGTAGAGGCCGGCGCTGATGAAGGCCCAGATCTGGTAGGCGATGACCGGGGAGGCCGCGAAGATCCCGATGATGAACGTGAGCATCATCATGGAGACCACGGGGCCGGTATAGGTGGCGGACAGGAACTTGGACTCCGCGGGCGCGATGTTCAGGAGCTGCATGGCCTTGAAATGCGGGCGGGTGATGAACCCCACCAGCGGCTGGTAGAAGAACATGCAGCCGACGATGGTGAGCAGGAGGGCGAGGATCGACTTGAAGAGGCGGGACCGCAGCTCCTCCAGGTGCTCCCCGAAGGTCATGCGGACCTCGGGCTCTTCCGGCCCTTCGATGCGTTTCTGGAGGTCGATTCCCATGGCGAGGGGGCTGTTATAGCAAAAAGGCCCCCCCGCGTCCAAGCGGGGGGGCCCTTTGGAAAGCCCTG